>NZ_CP017448.1:1663467-1997039 GCF_001753165.1 Acidihalobacter aeolianus | reverse complement strand
GCTGGATGGGGTGGTCTGCTCTGCGCAGGAAGCCGCTGCATTACGCGAATCCATTGGGTCGGAATTCACACTTGTCACGCCAGGGATTCGTCCTATGGGTTCGGCCGCAGGCGATCAGAAGCGTACCCTCACGCCTTCCGAGGCAGTAGGTCTCGGTGCCGATTATCTCGTGATTGGGCGCCCGATTACTCGGTCGACAGACCCGCTGGGTACATTGCATGAGGTCGTTGCATCATTGGCTACTTCATCTGTGGCATAGGTCGCTTCCCAGCCCATATGTCCTCAGATTTGTGCTGGCCGGTCGATTGCGGAATACGATCTGTGTAGGCATAGTCAGGTAATCAGCGGTCGCATGAGAGACTCATGTGGCCGATATTGTTCAACCGCAAATCATGGAGTGAGTACGGTGTCTACGAACAGCAAGATTGTACGCAAGGCTGTTTTCCCGGTTGCGGGTATGGGAACGCGTTTTCTGCCCGCGACAAAGGCGAATCCTAAAGAGATGCTGCCCATCGTCGACAAACCCTTGATTCAATACGCGGCTGAAGAGGCTGTAAAGGCAGGCATCGAAGTCCTTATCTTCGTCAATGGGCGCAGCAAAAGGGCCATTCCAGACCATTTCGATAAGGCTTATGAGCTGGAAAAGGAACTGGAGGCTCGCGATAAACACAAGCAACTGGAACTCGTGCGAAATATTTTGCCGCCGCAGGTCAGTGCGGTGTACATCCGTCAACCGGAAGCTCTAGGCCTGGGCGATGCCGTGGCCAGAGCGGAGGCGGTGGTCGGTGATGAACCCTTTGCTGTTATCCTGGCTGATGATTTGATTGATGCTGGTAGCGATGGTGTGCTCAAACAACTGGTCGATGTTTATGCGGAGGAACAGTGCAGTGTTCTCGGCGTCGAACGTGTACCGATGACCGAGATTCATCGTTATGGCGTGGTCGACGGGCACTCTGTCAGCGACCGGTTGTGGCAGGTCGAAGGCATTGTGGAAAAACCGTTGCGCGAAAACGCGCCTTCCGACGTGGGTGTGGTGGGTCGATACATCCTGTCGCCCACGATCTTCGACATGCTTCGGCATACTTCGCGGGGAGCCGGTGGTGAAATTCAGCTGACCGATGCGATTGCGGGTCTGTTGAAGCATGAGCGGGTACTTGGCTGCGAGCTGCAAGGCGTGCGTTACGACTGTGGTGACAAGTTGGGCTATCTTAAGGCGACCGTACAGTATGCGTTGAAGCATCCAGAGCTGAGTGAAGCTTTTCGCGCCTATCTGGATGAACAGTTCGCCAAGTAGCCTGCGGTCAGGTATCCGCTACGGCGGATTCGCGCTGTGCTTGATCTAAGGCCTCGCAAGCTTCCAGCCATTCCATTTCGGCTTCCGCCAGCGAAGCGGCAAGCGCACGTTGCTCCGTCTGTAGAGCTTGCAGTTTCAGGGCATGCTCTCCGTTGTACAGCGCAGGGTCAGCGAGTTGATCCAGGAGTCTCTGGTTGCGGGCGCTGAGACTGTCATGAGACTGCTCTAGTCGCTTGACGCGCTCGCTGAGCTTTTTGGCCTTCTCTCGGTTTTCCGCTGCCGCCCGTCTCTTTTCCTTGGGCGACTGGAGCGGCATAGGGTTTTCTGTAGCCTTCATCGGGCTTTCGTCAGAGGACACGCCAGCCCGTTTCTGGCGCTGAGCGAGCCAGCGAGCGTAATCTTGCTGATCGCCATCGAAAATCTGTGCACTGCCATCGGCGACCAATACGATCGTGTCACAGACATTATCGATCAGGTATCGATCATGGCTAACCAATACCACGGCGCCTGGATAGCGACCCAGGGCTATCGCCAGGGCTCTGCGCATTTCCAGATCGAGATGGTTCGTTGGCTCATCGAGCAACAGCAGATTGGGTTGTTGGTAGCAGATGAGGGCGAGCACCAGTCTAGCCTTTTCACCTCCTGAAAATCCTCCGACGCGCGCTAGTGCCTGGTCTCCGGCAAAGGCGAATTTGCCAAGGTGGTCACGCAACAACTGTTCAGTAGCGCGTGGCGCAATGCGTTGCAGATGCACTAACGGTGTCCCATCGGGATCAAGCTGTTCCAGCTGATGTTGGGCGAAATAACCAATTTGCAAATGCGGTGATATTAGGCGTTCACCGTCCAGGGGTTCAGTTTGGCCAGCCAACAGTTTGATCAAAGTGGATTTGCCGGCGCCATTGGGGCCGAGCAATCCGATGCGATCTCCAGGACGGAGGGTGAGATCGACTGCTTGTAGAAGCGGTTTGCCGTCATAGCCGGTCGAGATCAGGTCCAAGGTTAGTAACGGATCGGGCAGTTTCTTGGGTATGCCGAAATCAAAATCAAAAGGACTGTCTGCGTGCACCGGCGCGACCAGTGTCATGCGTTCAAGTGCTTTAAGTCTGCTCTGTGCTTGGCGTGCTTTGGTTGCCTTGGCCCGGAAGCGCTCGACGAAGCGGTTGAGGTGCTCGATTTCACGTTGCTGATGTGAGTGTGTGGCTTGCTGTTGCAACAAGGCTTGTGCGCGTGCCTGTTCGAATGAGGAATAATTGCCGGTATAGAGTGTGAGTTTGCGTTCGGAAAGATGGGCAATATGTGTAACGCTGCGGTCCAGAAACGCTTGGTCATGTGAGATCAACAGCAGCGTACCTGGATAACCAGCAAGCCACTGTTCAAGCCATAGCACAGCATCAAGGTCAAGATGGTTTGTAGGTTCGTCGAGCAGCAGCAGATCAGAACGACACATGAGCGCCTGCGCCAGATTGAGCCGCATTCTCCACCCACCGGAGAATTCTTTGACTGAGCGTGACTCGTCTCCTGGCGCGAAACCAAGTCCATGCAAAAGTCGATTGGCACGGCTTTCCGCTGTGTATGCCCCGATGGTTTCGAAACGTGCAAGTAATTCTGCCAATTGAGTGTCGTCTGCATGCTCTAGCTTTGTCTGGATCTCGCGTAGTTCTTTATCCCCATCTAGTACGTAGTCCAGTGCTGTCATGTTCGTGGCAGGTGTTTCCTGGGCGACATGGGCAATGGTCCAGTCGGGCGGGTAGTGGAAGTCGCCGGCATCCGCACCAAGATGACCCAGGAACATGGCGAAGAGGCTGGATTTACCAGTTCCGTTAACGCCCACGAGTCCAACGCGCCAACCGGCGTGCACCGTGAGATCTGCGGATTCGAGCAGCAAGCGCGGGCCGCGGCGGAGTGAAAGTTGATCGAGTCGAAGCATGCCGCGCAGTTTACCAAGCCGGGGGTAGGCTTGGCTTCTCTCCAGGGCCTGTTTACACGATGCGGTGAGGTGCTGTTGTGACTGAATAACCGCCAATCAAGGCGCGAGGAGCGCAGTTTGGTGATTCCAAATCAGCCACGAGCTACGCCGAGTGGCGGTTATGCAGATCCAACCCGTAGGGCCGGGCCACTTTCCACGCCCTGCGGTGTTGCCGTTCGCTCATGTGGCCGGCCACACCGCGCTCGCGGTGCCTGGCGAGCCTTGCAAAGTGGCTCCGGCAGCACTCCACACGCATCGTGTGAATAGGCCCTAGCACTCATATGCGGTTGCGTTCGGTTTGAGGAATTGCTTCCCTCGTAGCGTTTTCCTGCGTGTCGGATTCGCTGTTTAGTATCTTGAAGATGGCTCGCTGTATGCGATTCAATGTTTGGAGGGTGTGCCGCCCCTGCAGAATGGAGTCGATGATCGCCGATTCGGGTATGGGTGGAGGGTGATCGAACTGGCGATGGAAGCTATCGATAACATGGCGGCTGAGGGCGCTCATTCTCGCTTCGTCACCGTGAGCATCTGCCATGAGTTTGGCAACGGAAGACTCGATGTCACGCAATGGCTTGTGCTCACGACGCTCATAAAGATTTTCCAGGGTCAGTACAAGCGAACGGCAAAGATCGGCAGGGTAGCCGGCGATTTCCAGATATTGATAAAGCGTGCGATCGAGTGGGAAAGGGAGGCTGCCGTATCTTTGGGCGAAGTTGTTGATCAGCGCGCCAATGCCTGAAGCGAACGAGTCTTGCTCCATCTCGGGCAGTGAACGTATCGCTTCGAGCAACTGGGAGAATAATGCCTCAGTATGCGGCGCACATGGAGAGATATCGGACATCATGTCCGATGTGGGTTGAACAGGCCCGGCAGATAGATGCACGGCTTGCGACAAGCTACCCGATGTGACTGGTATAAGGTCGGTGACTAGTCGGTCGAGTTGTTGTGCGAGGGTATAGAAACACAGGCTTGCCGGTGCATCGTAACGCATGAATATCACCGGTCTCTGAGCACGAACGGCCGACCCGATAGTATCGTCAGTAACAATGTGCCCAAGTGTCTCGACTTGGGTGTGCAAGTATTTTTGTACTGCCCCATGGAATCGTCGGTAAACGGCGCGGAACTCATGTGCGTCCGTAACTTGATTCACGATGACCTGAATCGGGGTTGTAATGCCTTCGCGTCGCATGACTCGGATCAAGGAGAATGCGTTGGTAAGCGAAGTGGGTTCTGGAGTAATGACCAGAAGAATCAGCGCTGCTGCACGCAGGAAAAATATCACGTCGCTGCTGCTGCCAGCTGCGGTATCGACTATGAGATAGTCGAAATTGCGTTCTAGCGTGTCGAGGGCGGCAGCAAGACGCCCGCGTTGCGCTTCGTCGAGATCCGACCCGGCCGCGATTCCCGATGCGGCGGGTATGATAGAGATATTGCCAGGCGCTTTGACGAGTATTTCTTCGATTTCGTGGTCGCCGCTGAGCAGGTGTTCGAGCGTAAGAGCAGGGTGTAAGCCGAGGAGGACGTTGACGTTCGCCTGGTTGGTATCCGCATCGAACAGGCATACCTGACGGCGCCTGCTGGAAAGCGCAACGGAGAGATTGACGCTGATGTTAGTCTTGCCTACGCCACCTTTGCCGCTGGTAACGGCGATGACCTTGGCTCTGGCTGGTTGAGAAACATTCATCGGCCGATGGCCAGGGTTCATTCCTCGCCAGCGGGGGCTGCAATCATGCTGTGCGTAGCCGGGCGGGATGTTTTCAAGATCGATTGAAGTTCTTCTGCAGGCATGGGACGGTTGAATAGGTAACCCTGCATACCATGGCATTCACGTTGAGCAAGCCATGCGTGTTGCTCCTGTGTCTCGACACCTTCTGCGACAATCGTGAGGTCGAGGCTGTGTCCCATGGCAATGATAGCGTCGACGACGGAGCGACCGGTACTTTCTGGGTCGATATCCTGAACGAATGAACGATCGATTTTAAGTGTGTGAATAGGTAATTGGTGTAAATAGCTAAGCGATGAATACCCTGTACCAAAGTCGTCAATTGCGATGCTGATGCCGTGTCTGGCCAGGGCATTGAGGCGCTGTGTCGCCATGTTGATGTCCTGAACGATCAGGTTCTCTGTAATTTCAAGTTCCAAGTTCTGGCCAGGCAACCCATGCCGGTCCAGGGAATCAATGATCTCATCCACCAGGTTGCTGCGTTTAAGATCCAGTGTGGAAAGATTGATTGCAATGCGTGGAGGGGCGATCCCCTCGTCCACCCAGGCCTTCATCTGCCGAATACTCGTGTCGAGTATCCATTCGGTCACCTGCCCAATCAGGCCGACTTCCTCCGCAAGATGGATAAAGTCTCCAGGATAGAGTAAACCTCGTTCCGGGTGCTGCCACCGTAGCAGCGCTTCGATGCCGCAGACGTGCAGTCCCTGTGTGTCGTACTGAGGTTGGTAATGGATGACGAACTCGTGATTGGTCAGGGCGCGCCGCAATCCCATCTCAAGATCGAGGTGCTGCGAGAATTGCGAATTCATGTTGCTACTGTAAAAAGCGTAACCGCCACGAGTATCATTTTTCACGCTATACATCGCGATATCGGCGTTCTTGATCAATTCCTCGTCAGTAGCGCCGTCTGTCGGAAACACCGAGACACCGATGCTGGCCCCGACGAACAATTCATGTTGATCGATCATGAAAGGTGGAGCGAGCGAATCGATGATCTTCCTGCATACCGTGGCAGCCGCGTCGCGATGTGTAACTTGTGGGAGCAACACCACAAATTCGTCGCCACCGAGTCGGGCCAAGGTATCGCCCTCGCGCAGGCAGGTCTGTACACGTCTGCCGACAGCGCGTAACAACTGGTCGCCGATAATGTGGCCGAGCGTATCGTTTACGATCTTGAAGCGGTCCAGGTCGATGAACATGACAGCCACCATCTGGCCGACGCGCTTGGCTTGTGCGATGACCATATTGAGCCGATCTTTGAACAGGGTGCGGTTGGGGAGCCCTGTGAGCAGATCGTGATATGCTTGGTAGCGGATAATTGCCTCGGCCTGTTTGCGCCCAGAAATGTCTCTAGCGACACCGTAAGTTCCGAGAAGGCGGCGCTCGTCTCCCGCCGATTTCCCTGCATTAGAGTACAAACCAGTCGCATTGAGTTCGATGCACATGGCGCTGGTTGCAAAACTTTTGTGTGTGCCTCGGTGGTCGTCTTTCGTGCGTAGCCGCAACTCGAGGTTGCGTGTCGCTCGCGTGCCCGTGCGCCGCTCATTGAATGCGTAGCGGGCAAGTTCCAGGTCTTCCTCATGAACTAGGCTGGTGTAGTGCTTGCCGATCAGCTCTTCACGGCTGAACCCGAGTAATTGTTGAACGCGCGGGTTGAGAAACGTGAAGTTTCCCTCCTCGTTCAGTACATAAATGATATCGGGAGAGGTGTTGACCAGGAAACGATGGAGCTTTTCTGAATGCTTCAGGCGTTCTTGGATATCCGTAGATTCTGTCTTGAGACGACGGCGTTCAAGCGTATTTTCTATACGTTTTATCAGTTGCTCGGGGGCGTAAGGTTTTAACAAGAAATCATGGGCGCCTAACCGTAAGGCGTCAACAGCGGTTTCGAAACTGGCCTCACCACTGATGACTATGATATCGGTGTGGATATTCTGTTCGGTTACATACCGCATGATCTCACGACCGTCGATGTCTGGCATCTTCAGATCGATCAGCGCGATGTCGTAATTGTTCGTCCGTAACTGCGCTATGGCAGATTGTCCATCGCCAGCGGTGGTCACGACATAGCCGTTCAGCGCAAGCAGTTGCTTAAGACTGGAGAGCAGACGTGGCTCGTCGTCGATGGCGAGGATTTGTGGGGGCTGGGGTGGCATGTGTATATGTAATAAGGTTTTATGGTGGCCCATTTGTCGCATTTAAGGCAGGGCGCGATTGTGGGAATAGCCCATTTGAACCGCGCGCCAACATCTCAACCTCTGATGAGGCAGTAATTCAAGCCAAAGGTCAAGCATTTAGCAGCCGCCTAGGGATCAAAACCTGGAAATGCGTGCCTTGCGAATGACTGCTGCGGCATGTGATTGTCCCGTGGAGTTCATCGACCAGCTTCTTGGTGATCGATAGGCCGAGGCCTGCGTGGCTACCTCCCTTGAGGGTGGCAACCGGTTTGAAGAGCGAGGCGAGTATCTGAGGCGGCATTCCAGGGCCATTGTCGCCAACGTCCAGTGCGACATAGGCTTGTTGACCGAGATACACGTAATCGGATGTGCTTACGGTAATGATCTGTCCGCGATCGAGTGCTTCCGCCGCGTTTTTTATCAAATTCACGAGAATTTGTTTGACGCGGCGATGCGATGCCTCGATCGGAGGCAATGAGTCATCGAGGTGCAACTCAAGGCCGATGCCGGCAGGTGTAATCAGCGTAGGCCGAAGTAGTTGAATGACGTCCTTAACCAGCGCATTGAGGTCTATTTGTTTCCGATCTTCATTAACGTCACCGGTTTCTGTAAGGCTGCGCACAATGGTTCCAACCCGACCGATTTCCTCGTTAATGATGCGCAGATCGTCGGCTACATCAGTATGACCTTCGTCGATATGACGTCCGAGAATCCCAAGATAGTTCTGGATGATGCTGAGCGGATTGTTCGTTTCATGCACGACGCTGCGGGCTTTGAGTCGCTGGTCTTCGGCCTGTTCGCGCAAGGCTTCAGCCAGGGCCTTATTGCGTCGGTTTAGACCCAGAATCTCCTGTGCGAGTTCTCCTGCAAACCATTCCAAGAGTCGATGGCGTTGCGTGATGCGTAGGGCATCGTCGGCGTTCACACCGACGATCATGGAGCCGACGATCTGGCCTTGTGCACATAGAGGAATGCTGAAAAAACCCGCCGTATGCAGCAGATCCAGAAGTTCGAGGTCGAGAACACTGGGTTGGGCGTTGTCTGCTTCAGGTTCTTGCCAAGGTTGAATGCTCTCCGTCGTGCCATTGGTCAGCGTCGCGCCAACCAGGCTATGCGTGGATGGTAGAGCGACCCTGAATTCAGACCAGAATTGGGTAAGAGCCGAATTGGTAGGCGCTTGTCCTTGGGCGCTTTGTGCCTGATCATCAACCAGGAAGTAACCGATGCGATTCATGCCGAATATCAGATGATTGGCCAGGTCTGCTGACGCGAGCAGATCGTCAATCTGTTCGCTGCCTTCCAGTTGTTTGCGGGCAGCTGACAAAATATTCATGTCGCCCAGCCGCCGGGCAAGTTCGTGTTCCGATTTTGAGGCCGACGTTTGGCTGCCGTCGGCCCTTTCCTGTTTTTGCGGGCGCGATGAGGTCTCGATGCCGAACGCGCGCGCAGTTTCTCGCGTTTGCTTTACTGCGCTGGCATGCAGGTCGTTCAGCAGACTGGGGATCAACCCAAGGATGCGGTCTGCGGCAACAAGGCCGGCAGCCGGGGCGATGCTAGCGTCGCAACCCAGGCGATTCGCTACCGCAACGAGACGCACGAGGTGATGAGCTTCCGTCAGCTCATCTACAGAAGCATGATGGAAGCGTACTGCATCGGTGAGAGGGCCTCTCCGGCCAGAGCGGCTCAGCATCTTCCCGCCTAGACTGGCGTGATCCAAGCCGAATAGCGTTTTCTCGCGGGTCACTAGCTCAGAGGTGTCCGTGCCGGCCTGATCCAGTAGGTCGTCATAGAGTTCAGGTTCAGTCACGAGCATGCCAATTTGCCCGATATTGCTGATTAATCCCCCGAGATACGCCTCATGCACAGATGGATAGCCGCTGAGGTCTGCGAGCTTGGAAGCCAGGGTAGCGGTCAGCAGGGCTTCTTGCCAGAAGTTCTCGTGCCGTTGCCTATGGGCGCCCAGCGACTGATCCATGAACTGATAGACGGCAGCAGTCAGCGCCAACGTGCGCAGTGCGTTAATGCCGAGGAGCATTAGGGTCTGTTCGAGCGTCAGCTTGCGATCATTCTGGGCAAGGCCGAAGGCGGGTGAGGTCGATAAAGCCAGGACACGTGCCGCTAGAGCGGCGTCCTGGCGAACCAGGGCAGCGATTTCCTGCATGTTGCGGTTATCGGCTTCGCAGGCGTCGAGAATCCGGAAAAGAACCTCGGGCAACGCGGGCAGACTCATTATGTCAACCGCGTGTATTCTTGATTTCTGCGCTTGAGTCATGTCATTCAAGCCTTGCCGTATCTACGGCTAATTATAAGATTCGCCCGCACTACATTGATTGTACGTTATTTACTCCCTGATAAGAAGCCTTTGTCAAGCAGGTTAAGCGGAGGGTCAGTTGAACCAGCTGTCCTTGCGCCGCCTGGCTAGTTTGGGGAGCAGCAGGCCCAGTATCAAACCGCCGAGTAAAACGCCACTGCCGGCGAGGAACCACTGTATGCGTGAATGTTGGCTCAGCGTTGCATTGGCTCGGGTCAATCGTGTGATTTGCTGCTGATTGCTCTTCTGCAGGGCCTGTAGACGTGAGTTTGCTTGTTGCATGGCGACGGCATTTTGCGATGTGGCGGCCAATGCGCGGTATTTTTGGGTCAGCGAGGCTAATTCGCTCTGTAGTTGCTGCTTGTCCTTTTGGGTCTGCGTCAGTTCGGTTTGAGATTGCGCAAGCGCCTTCTGGGCATTGCTCAGGGCCTGATTCTTGCCCGTCAGAGTCTGATTGAGTGTGGCAAGCCGCATCGCGGCAGGTTCGTTTGCCATCAGATAGCGGCTCAGTACCCAGCCTTCAGTGCCGTCGCCGAGCTTGACTTCGGTATACCCCGAAGAGGTCGTTTTGAGTGCGGAAACGCGGTCGCCAGTGCCGACCATTTTAAGGATTTGGTACTGAAGTCCTGGACCCGAGCGTACGGTGACCTTGATCTGGTCGGTAACGTACATCGGCCTGCTGGCCGTGGCTGCCAGGGGGGCGGGTGTTGCTGAAAGGGCGGTGGGTGCCGCCAGTACGGCGCTGGATGGGATCAGCAGGCCAACAAAGAGAAAGCGCTGGGTTGAAAAGCCATGAGGCATGCGGTGATTCTCCCGGGAGGACTGAGTTCGCACGGCGAGTTGGTTCCGGCGGATACTAGCATAGCCGTCAGCCTGTCTACCCGGGGGTCTATGGTAGACTGCGCCTCATAAGCCCCGGTGGCACAGTTGGATAGCGCAGCCCCCTCCTAAGGGGCAGGTCAGAGGTTCGAATCCTCTCCGGGGCGCCAATTGATCAATATTGGCAGGTGAAGAAGCAATACAATAGATCTCCTGCTAGGCTACTTGCCGTGAGGGGGAGGGCTTAATGCTTGTGGGGTATCCAGCTAATTACGCTAGGGTCTGTTCACATTAATTTTGATATAATAGCGGCATGGAAATCACCTTGCAGCCATACAAAATCATTGAGCCTTTGTTGCCGATTCCGCGAGGCAACATAAAGATATCCATCTACAGGTGCTGAACGCGATCCTGTACGTGGCTGAACAAGGCTGTAAGTGGCGCGGCCTACCGGCCCGCTTCGGTCGCTGGCACAGCATCTATATGCGCGCCAATCGCTGGGCCAAGCAGGGCGTGCTGGATAGGGTCTTTCTCGCCTTACAGGAAAACGGCGTGATCAACATTCAAGTTGATCGCGTCTCACTCGATTCCACGGCAGTCAAGGTTCATCCGGACGGCACCGGTGCATTAAAAAAAGGCTATGTCACCGTTGATTGTTGAAGGTAAGTGATTCCCACGGCCGCACGTAGCAAAATTCTGGGGTCTACGGTTCCGCGGAAATGATCCAATATGCGCCTCCATCCGAGGTAGTTTGGCAGATAGACGGTGGCCACCCCGTGAAACCTGTTCATCCATATCTTTAGGCGGCTGTCATAGGCATTCACATTCTGAACATGGAACACCTGTTCCAGGACGCGAACGCCTGCCTTCACATTCACGGCCTTGAGTGGCACATCCAGTTCTCGCGCCACCCGTACATAGATGGAACTGCCATCGGCACAAAGCATGCTGTCCTTGGCGAGAATCGGCTGGATCACGTTTTTCACTTCTTCGCCGTTGACCTTCTTCAAGACGGCATCTGCCGTCTGGCCACCTCGGTCCCGGCAAATCAACACGGGAATCTGCTTATCGGATAGCCCCGGCTTTTTGGCCTTGCCGCCCCGCTTGCGCGCGGGGCGTGGAAGCTCTTTTTCTGACCTTTGAAAGACTCCAGAAAGAAGGTCTCGTCGGCCTCCACGAGGCCTTCCAGTTGAGCGGGCTGCTGCACTTGGGGCAAGCGCAAAAAGCGATGCCGCCAGCGAAAGGCCGTATTGCGGTGTACACCGCAGGCCCTGGCGCTACGGCGGACGCTTTGCCCCTGCGTCATCTGTTGCGCATACGTCAGCCAAACTTCCTTGTGCCGCAAACCCGCCAAGGGCGTTCCGGTTAGCGCGTTGAACGTACGCTTACACGCGCCACATCGATACCGTTGCAAACCGGATGCAGAACCCCATCGGGCGACCGGCCCTTGTCCGCAATGCGGGCAGACGGGTTGCTCGGCAACGCGGGATTCCAGGATTAAATGGACCGTCTGTTGCTGCTCGATCGCATGAATCCGATCTTTGATCCGCCGATGGTTCGGCGTCATTTTCGTCAATGCCCCCAGCAGGTTGCCAAATTCCTCAGAATTCATGCGCACACCCATCCCCTTGATTCTTCATGTTTTGAAGACCACCACAAGTGTACGGTGACATAGCCAAACTTATCCGATCGTTTATCCAAGCGGAGGAAGGGCGAAGGCAGGTTTCATTGCAGTTGACGGCGGAGACCCCAGTACAGCTTTTTTCCATTCCAGCGATTTTTTCAGCGGGGGGGCAAACCTGAGACCGGTCAGCGTGTGAATTTTAGTATTACAGCTGGGCGCCCTAGGAATCGTTGCTCGCCTGTACTACTTCTGAAGCCCTTGCCTTGATAGCTTAATTGTTAAGGTGGGGCAGGCTTAAAAGCCCAACTGAAGTACCTGAACAACGACATAACGGCCGAATCTGTATTGGGTTATGGCAGCGAGCATTGATTTAATTCAACGCAGTAAGCTATTGTTTTTGCATGGCTGTTAGTGTCTGATTTTGAGCTAATTGACGACTACTAAAAATGCCGGTATTGTACGCGACCTCAATGAGTTAGGCGCCTTAAGGGACCACCTTGACATGGTGGGGGTCGTTGGTTCGAGTCCAATCGCGCCTACCAACGTTTCGAAAAAGGCTGTCGTGTCGCCGGCTGTGATGGCCAGCGATGCTTCAGCCTTTTGTTTATGCCTGGTGGCCCCTCGTATAGGTCACCCGTGGAGAATGCGATGCCCGTGATCACCTTGCCTGATGGCAGCGAACGCCGTTTCGATCATCCTGTTTCCGTGGGTGACGTCGCCGCCGATATCGGTGCCGGCCTGGCCAAGGCAGCATTGGCCGGACGTGTCGACGGTCGTCTGGTCGACCTTTCCTACACCATCACCGAGGATGCGCAGGTCGCGATAGTCACTTCAAGGGACGAGGATGGCCTGGAAGTGATACGGCATTCCACCGCGCATCTGCTCGGGCAGGCGGTCAAGGAGCTTTTCCCGGAAGCTCAGGTTACCATTGGACCTGTGGTCGACAACGGCTTTTATTACGACTTCGCCTATTCGCGTTCGTTTACCCCCGAGGACGTGGTTGCCATCGAGGCCAGGATGCATGAACTGGCCGAACAGGATCTACCGGTGAATCGTAGTGAGATGCCGCGCGACGAGGCCATCGCCTTTTTCCGCGGCATGGGCGAAGAGTACAAGGCCCGGATCATCGAGGATATCCCGGCCGACGAGGTGCTTTCGCTCTACAGTCAGGGCAACTTCATCGATCTTTGTCGCGGCCCGCATGTGCCGAGTACTGGCAAGCTCGGGGCGTTCAAGTTGACCAAGTTGGCCGGTGCCTATTGGCGCGGCGATGCCCGCAACGAGATGCTGCAGCGGGTTTACGGTACCGCGTGGGCGGACAAGAAGGCCCTCAAGGCCTACCTGCATCAGCTGGAAGAGGCCGAAAAGCGCGACCATCGCCGCATCGGCAGGCAGCTGGATCTGTTCCACGTTCAGGAAGAAGCACCTGGTATGGTGTTCTGGCATGCCAAGGGGTGGAGTATCTGGAGTACCGTTGAGCGCTACATGCGCGGCGTCTACGACGCCTGCGGCTACCAGGAGGTACGCAGCCCCCAGGTCGTGGACGTCTCGCTGTGGAAGCGTTCCGGGCACTGGGAGAACTACAAGGAACACATGTTCTTTACGGAATCGGAGAAGCGCGAGTACGCGCTCAAGCCGATGAATTGCCCCGGGCACGTGCAAATCTTCAATCATGCCCTGCGCAGCTACCGCGACCTGCCGTTGCGCTACGGTGAGTTCGGGGCTTGCCATCGCAACGAGGCCTCCGGTGCCTTGCACGGCATCATGCGTGTGCGCGGCTTTACTCAGGACGACGGACATATTTTCTGCACCGAAGCACAGATCGAGGAGGAGGTCGCCGCGTTCCACGAGCAGGCCATGCGCGTGTATGCGGATTTCGGCTTTACGGACGTGTCCGTGAAAATAGCGCTGCGCCCGGATGCGCGGCTCGGCTCGGACGCGGATTGGGATAAGGCCGAAGATACCCTGCGCAATGCTTTGCGCCGCTGTAACGTCGACTGGGAGGAACTGCCGGGCGAGGGGGCTTTCTACAGTCCTAAGGTCGAATATCACCTCAAGGACGCAATCGGGCGCGAGTGGCAGGTCGGTACCATACAGGCGGATTATCAAATGCCGCTCAAGTTGGGCGCCGAATACATCGACGAGAATTCACAACGCAAGACGCCCGTGATGCTGCACCGCGCCATTCTGGGTTCGCTGGAGCGCTTCATCGGGATCCTGATTGAGCACCATGAGGGGCGTTTCCCGTTGTGGCTGTCCCCGGTCCAGGTGGTAGTCGCGAACATCACAGACAGACAGGCGGAGTATGCCAGCGAAGTTGCGCGAGCCCTGCGTACACAGGGTTATCGGGCGACTTGCGACTTGAGAAACGAGAAGATTGGCTTTAAGATTCGCGAGCACACGCTTCAGCGTGTCCCTTTCCTATTGGTTGTCGGGGACCGCGAGGCTGACGAACGAACCGTTTCCGTCCGTACGCGCGAAGGCGAGGATCTAGGTGGCATGCCCCTGGAAGTCTTTGTTGCGCGGTTGGCGGAAGAGCCCGCGCCAAACGGGCATCGAGTGTAATGGGAGGAGCGACGTATCAGCGCGCAGAAGAACGTACGGCTGAACGGTGAAATTGCCGTTCGCCAGGTCCGGTTGATAGATGCCGAGGGTGAGAATCGTGGAGTCGTGTCCATTGACGAGGCCTTGCGCTTGGCGTCGGAAGCGGAACTGGACTTGGTAGAGATCGTGCCCAACGCAGATCCACCCGTTTGCCGGGTCATGGATTACGGCAAGTTCAAGTTCGAACAGAGCAAGAAGGCGGCCCAGGCCCGCAAGAAGCAGAAGCAGGTGCAGGTCAAGGAAGTCAAGTTCCGGCCTGGTACCGAAGAAGGCGATTATCAGGTTAAGCTGCGCAACCTGATGCGCTTTCTCGAGGAAGGGGATAAGGCCAAGATCACCATCCGCTTCCGCGGTCGCGAAATGGCCCACCAGGAGCGCGGGATGCAACTCCTGACCCGCGTGGAGGGTGATCTCGAGGCGCTGGCTAGCGTGGAGCAGCGGCCGAAAATGGAGGGGCGGCAGATGGTGATGGTGCTGGCCCCCAAGAAAACGTCGTAGGCCGAAGCCTGCGCCAGTAGTAGACGTGGAGTAGATAGGCAATGCCCAAATTGAAAACCAATCGTGGTGCGGCGAAGCGCTTCAAGCGTACGGCTACCGGCCGTTTCAAGCGTGCGCAGTCGCACCTCAATCACATCCTGACCAAGAAGAGCACCAAGCGGAAGCGTCATCTTCGCTCGATGGACCTCGTCGCTCCATGCGATACGCCGGCCATCAAGCGCATGCTTCCGTATAGCTGATCGGCGCGAGAGGAAATAGAGAATGCCCCGAGTAAAACGTGGTGTCACCGCTCATGCGAGACACAAAAAAGTCCTGAAGAAGGCCAAGGGTTATTACGGCGCGCGCAAGAACGTGTACCGCGTGGCCACTCAGGCCGTGACCCGCGCCGCCCAGTATGCATACCGCGACCGCCGTCAGCGCAAGCGCCAGTTCCGTGCCCTGTGGATCGTGCGCATCAATGCTGCGGCGCGTCAGTTCGACATGTCCTACAGCCGCTTGATGGATGGTTTGAACAAGGGTGGCATCGAGCTCGACCGTAAGGTGCTGGCCGACCTGGCCGTGCATGACCTGGTTGCGTTCGGCCGTATTGCCGAACAGGCCAAGGCCGCCCTGACCACCGGCTGAACCCGCGGTCTCGGCCGCGTGTGATGCGGTCGCGCGTACCGTTTCGGATGCAAAGGGGAAAGGCCTGCCTTTCCCCTTTTGTTTTACGCTTGAGCTAAGGACGTATGGCGTGGAGCTGGATGCGTTGAAGCATGAGGCCCTGTCCCGCGTGGGCGGTGCTGGCGATTTGGGGGCGCTGGACGCGCTGCGCGTCGAGTATCTCGGCAAGAGGGGCGCGCTGACCGAACAGCTCAAAAGCCTGGGACGGCTACCACCAGAGCAACGACCTGAGGCCGGACTGGCGATCAATGCCGTCAAGGAAGCCGTTGCCGAAGCTATCGCGGTGCGGCGCGGCGAGCTGGAATCGGACGCCCTGCGTGCGAGGCTCCAATCAGAACGCGTCGATGTCACCCTCCCGGGACGTGGGCAGGAGGTTGGTGGCCTGCACCCCCTGACTCGAACCATCGAACGCATCAAATCGCTGTTCGCTCAGGCTGGATTTGTGACCGAGGAAGGCCCCGAGATCGAAGACGATTTCCATAACTTCGAGGCTCTCAATATCCCGCGCAACCATCCGGCGCGTGCGATGCACGACACCTTCTATTTTGACGATGGGCGAGTGTTGCGTACGCATACGTCGCCAGTCCAGGTGCGGGTTATGGAAAATCAGGCCCCTCCTGTACGGGTCATAGCCCCTGGCAGAGTCTATCGTTGCGACTCCGACCTGACCCACAGCCCGATGTTTCATCAGGTGGAGGGTTTGGCTGTCGACGAGGGCATCACCTTCGCCGATCTGAAGGGGGTTCTGGGCGATTTCCTACGCGCGTTTTTCGAGCAGGACGACCTGCGCACGCGTTTCAGGCCTTCCTACTTTCCCTTCACCGAACCTTCGGCCGAGGTGGATATCGAGTGCGTTCACTGTCGTGGCGAGGGTTGCCGCGTGTGCGGGCATACGGGGTGGATCGAGGTGCTGGGATGCGGAATGGTGCATCCGAATGTGTTTGCGCAGGTCGGTATCGACGCCGAGCGCTACACCGGGTACGCCTTCGGTATGGGGGTCGAGCGTCTCGCCCTGCTGCGTTACGGCGTCACGGATCTCCGGCTGTTTTTTGACAACGATTTGCGATTCCTGCGCCAGTTCGGCTGAACGGTGCAATTACGGCGATATCGACTCGTTGTATCCCATTGGCATCATCAATTGACATTTGAGCAAGGCGAACAGGCATGCGTTTGAGCGAGCATTGGCTAAAGGAGTGGGTGCCGGAACTCAACCTGGATGCCGAATCCCTGGGGCGTCGTTTGACCATGGCCGGTCTCGAACTCGACGGGATCGAGCCGGCAGCGCCTGAATTCAGCGGCGTGGTCGTGGCGCTCGTAAAAACCGTCGAACCGCATCCTGGCGCTGATCGCCTGCGCGTTTGTCAGGTCGATGCGGGGGATGGGGTTTTGACCCAGGTTGTTTGCGGGGCTCCCAACGTGGAATCGGGCATGTACGTGCCGTTTGCCAAGGTCGGCGCCGTATTGCCGGGCAATCTGCGTATCAAGGCGGCGAAGCTGCGCGGCGTCGAGTCACGCGGCATGCTGTGTTCGGCCGCCGAACTGGGTTTGGCCGAGTCCAGCGACGGTTTGCTGCCGTTGCCGGCGGACAGCCTCTCAGGTATCGATGTGCGCGTGGCGCTCGATCTCGATGATCCGATATTGGAAGTCGACCTGACGCCGAACCGTGCCGACTGCCTCAGCGTGTTGGGCGTGGCGCGGGAGATTTCCGCACTTGAGGCAACGCCGCTGCGTTCCATCGGTTTCGTGGAGGTGCCACCTGGCTGTGCTGCGGTGCACGGTGTGCATCTTGATGCTCCGGCAGCCTGCCCGCGGTATGTCGGTCGAGTCATCCGGGGTGTGAATGCGTATGCTCAGTCGCCGTTGTGGCTGCGCGAACGCCTGAGGCGCAGCGGTATCCGTAGTCTCGGTGCAGTGGTCGATGTCACCAACTATGTCATGCTCGAATTGGGTCAACCGATGCACGCGTTCGACCTGTCTCGCCTGCAGGGTGAGATTCACGTGCGTATGGCCCGAGCCGGTGAACTGCTGCGTTTGCTCAACGAGCAGGATGTCGAACTGCGTGACGATATGCTGGTGATCGCAGATGAGGCGAATGCGCTGGCCATTGCCGGCGTGATGGGAGGTGCCGGTAGCGCTGTCGCGGAGGGCACCCGGGATATCTTCCTCGAAAGCGCCTATTTCACGCCGGATGCGATTACCGGGCGGGCGCGTTCCTTGGGCTTGCACACAGAGTCATCGCATCGTTTCGAGCGTGGCGTCGACCCTGCGTTGCAGCGTACCGCGATGGAGCGGGCGACCGCGCTGATTCTCGAGATCGCAGGTGGCACGGCCGGCCCCTTGAACGAGGTTTGCTCGGAAAGCGATATGCCGGTGCGCGCGCCAATCCCGCTCAGGCGAGCACGCATTGAGCGGTTGTTGGGAGTGTCGTACGAGGATGCACTGATTGTGCAGATGCTGACAGCGCTGGGCTGTGTCATCAGCGAGGCCACTGACGGGTGGCATGTCGTGCCGCCATCGCACCGCTTCGATCTGTCCATCGAGGTCGATCTGATCGAGGAACTAGCGCGCGTGCATGGCTACGGCAACATACCCGAACGGCATATGCCCGTACGTCCGGGCATCGTGGCGGAATCCGAGGGCCGGGTTGAGGTTGGTCGGCTGCGTGAGCTCCTGTGTGCACGCGGTTACCGCGAAGCGATCAGTTACAGTTTTATCGAGGCCTCCTTGGCACGTGCATTTGCTCCAGATGTCGAGCCGATCGCACTCAGCAATCCGTTGTCGGCAGAACTGGCAGTGATGCGTCCGAGTTTGTGGCCGGGCCTGGTCAAGGCGCTTGCTTACAATGCCAATCGTCAGCAGGTGCGTGGGCGTTTATTTGAGACTGGGTTGAGGTTTTTGTCTCAACCTAATGAAAAAGAACAAGAAATTATGATAGGTGGTGCGGTATATGGTGCCGTGGAACCGTTGCAGTGGGCGGCAAAAGCCCGTCAAACCGACTTTTTCGACGTCAAGGGGGATGTGGAGGCTCTGCTAGCATTGGGTGGGCGCTCTGGCGAAGCGGTATTCATTGCTGATTGTCATCCGGCCTTGCATCCAGGTCTGTCTGCAAGAATAGAACTTGCTGGAGAATCAATTGGATGGGTTGGCATGTTGAGTCCAGATCTCGAAAAAACCTTGGGCCTTGAGCGTACGGTCGGCTTATTTGAGCTGAGATTGCTGCCGTTGCGTGAGGGTAGGGTAGCCGGTTTTGCGCCGCTGTCACGCTTTCCCGCCACGCGTCGCGACCTTGCGGTGCTTGTCGATGAGAGCGTCCCAGCGGAGCGTTTGCTGTCCACGATCAAGGATTTGGACATCGCGGAATTGCAGGATTTGCAGTTGTTCGATGTATATGCCGGCAAAGGTGTACCATCTGGTCGAAAAAGTATCGCTTTCGGCTTGATTTTACAGGGGTTTGCGAGCAATCTTACGGACCAGACCATCGACGCTATAACCAGCCGGGTTCTCAAGGCACTCGAAGACGGGCTCGGAGCGACACCAAGGGGGTAAATCCATGGCTTTAACCAAGGCGGACATGGCCGAACGCCTGTTCGAAGAGCTGGGATTGAATAAACGCGAGGCCAAGGATTTTGTCGAGATGTTCTTCCAGGAGCTGAGCGATGCACTGGAACAGGGCGAGGAGGTCAAGCTGTCCGGATTCGGCAACTTCTCGTTGCGCGACAAGCGCCAGCGCCCTGGCCGTAACCCCAAGACCGGCGAAGAAATTCCCATCACGGCACGCAGGGTCGTGACTTTTCGTCCGGGACAGAAGCTGAAGGCAAGGGTGGAGGCTTATGCTGGAGGCGAGTAATAACAGCGAGCTGCCGCCGATCCCCACTAAGCGCTATTTCACTATCGGTGAAGTGAGCGAGCTCTGCGATGTGAAACCCCACGTGCTGCGTTACTGGGAGCAAGAATTCCCGGCACTCAAGCCTGTAAAACGGCGTGGCAATCGCCGTTATTATCAGCGTCAGGACGTGATCCTTATCCGCCAGATACGTAGTTTGTTATACGAGCAGGGCTATACCATCGGTGGCGCGAGGCTCAAGCTGGAGAGTGCGGAATCGAAGGCTGATAGCAGCCAGAGTCAGCAGATCGTGCGTCAGTTGCGTACCGAACTCGAGTCATTGCTCCAGGAACTCAAACACCTCGACGGCTGATCGCCGTTTCCTGGCTTCTTTCTATGTTATTCCGATTGTTAGGCGTGCTAGAATGCCCGCCCTCTATCTACGTGTAACCGTCTTTTCAGGTGGGAGTTGTTACTAGATGTCGCTGAATACGGAAGACAAGGCCAATATCGTTGGCAAATTCCAGCGTGCCACGAACGATACGGGGTCGCCCGAGGTTCAGGTGGCGCTGCTGTCCGCGCGGATCAGCTATCTGACCGAGCATTTCAACACGCACAAGCACGACCATCATTCTCGCCGTGGCCTTCTGAAGCTGGTGAATCAGCGTCGCAAATTGCTCGACTACTTGCGCGGCAAGGACCAGCAGCGCTATCAGTCCTTGATCAGCGAGCTCGGCCTGCGCCGATAACGTCACCGCCACCCAGCTTAGGAATGGAACGTGCCAGCTACTAAAAAATCCTTTCAGTACGGCGACCGTACGGTCGTTATCGAAACGGGTGAGATCGCCCGCCAGGCAGATGCCGCCGTCATCATCAACATGGACGATACTGTAGTCCTGGTCACGGCAGTCGCGCAGAAGCAGGCTATCCCCGGACGGGATTTTTTCCCGCTGACCGTCAACTATCAGGAACGGACCTACGCAGCCGGCCGCATTCCCGGCGGCTTCTTCAAGCGCGAGGGTCGTCCCAGCGAGAAGGAGACTCTGACTTCCCGCCTGATCGATCGGCCTCTGCGCCCGTTGTTCCCGAAGGGTTTCTACAACGAGGTCCAGGTGATCGCCACGGTCATGTCTGTGAACCCCGAAGTAGATCCGGACGTGCCTGCGATGATCGGTGCTTCCGCAGCCCTGGCGCTGTCCGGCATGCCGTTCAACGGCCCCATTGGTTGCGCGCGCGTCGGTTACCGCGATGGTGCTTATCTGCTCAACCCCTCCAATTCCGCGATCAAAGAATCCACTCTGGATCTCGTCGTCGCCGGTACCGAACATGCGGTGCTGATGGTCGAATCCGAAGCCGGTGAGCTGTCGGAGGAGGTCATGCTCGGCGCCGTGATGTTCGGTCACGAACAGATGCAGGCTGCGATCCAGGCCATCCGCGAACTGGCCGCCGAGGCCGGCAAGCCGGCCTGGAACTGGCAGCCGCCGCAGACCGACGAGGTGTTGCTGTCGCAGGTCCGTGAGTTCTGCGAGGCTGACCTGACGGCCGCCTACCAGATCGCCGAGAAGCTGACCCGCCAAACGCGTGTCAGCGAGCTTCGCGAACGCGTGGTCGCTGAGATCGCAGTCACCGAAGGCGACGGCCCGAGTGCGGATGCCGTTGTCACCGCCTTTGCGAAAATCGAGAAAAAGCACGTGCGTGGCCGTATTCTGGCCGGCGAACGCCGCATCGATGGCCGCGACACCAAGACGGTTCGTCCCATCACCATCCGTACCGGCGTGATGCCGAGAACCCATGGTTCGGCGCTGTTTACCCGTGGCGAAACGCAGGCCATCGTGACCTGCACCCTGGGTACCGAACGCGATGCGCAGATCATCGATGCGATCGAAGGCGAGCGCCGCGACCGGTTCATGCTGCACTACAACTTCCCTCCTTACTGCGTGGGCGAGACGGGCATGGTGGGTTCGCCCAAGCGCCGTGAAATCGGCCACGGACGTCTGGCCAAGCGTGGTATCCAGGCGGTCATGCCGGATGAGAAATCCTTCCCCTATGTGATCCGTGTTGTATCCGAGATCACTGAATCGAACGGTTCCAGTTCGATGGCCTCGGTTTGCGGTAGCAGCCTGTCCCTGATGGATGCCGGCGTGCCGCTCAAGGCGCCGGTCGCGGGTATCGCCATGGGTCTGATCAAGGAAGGCGACAGCTTCGCCGTGTTGAGCGATATCCTCGGCGACGAGGACCATCTGGGCGATATGGACTTCAAGGTGGCGGGTACCGAAAACGGCGTCACCGCACTCCAGATGGACATCAAGATCGACGGCATCACGCGGGAGATTATGGAGCGTGCACTGGAACAGGCACGCGACGGACGCATTCATATCCTCGGCAAGATGGCCGAAGTCATCGCCGCTCCGCGCACCGAGATGTCCGCCTATGCTCCGCGCTACATCACCATGCGAATCAACCCGGAGAAGATCCGCGACGTGATCGGCAAGGGCGGCAGCGTGATCCGCTCGATCACCGAAGAAACCGGCGCGACCATCGATATCGATGATGACGGTAGCATCCGCATCGCTTCGGTCGACAAGGCCGCAGGCGAGGAAGCGCGTCGTCGCATCGAGGAGATCACCGCCGACGTCGAGGTCGGGCATGTGTACGAAGGGCGTGTGGTTAAGATCATGGATTTCGGCGCCTTCGTTTCCATCCTGCCGGGTCGAGACGGACTTGTGCATATCTCACAGATCTCGAACGAGCGTGTGGAGAATGTTTCCGACAAGCTTGCTGAAGGTGACGTGGTGCGGGTGAAGGTACTTGAAGTCGACAAGCAGGGGCGCATTCGCCTGAGCATGAAGGCCGTCGAGGCTGCTTGATCGCAAAGCGATTCCGACGACCCGTTCGTACGGATAAACGAAAAGGGGCCTGCGGGCCCCTTTTCGTTTTCAGACCCTTGTCGCGGCGGATAACCACTCAGCGATACGCTTTTCCAGCCAGGGTTCAGTTTTCCAGGGGTAACGCCCGCTAACGAAGCCCACATGCCCCCCGTCGTCGCTCAACTCGAAAAGAATGCTGGGAGACAACTCATCCGGCGAGGGAATGCCATTCGGTCCCAGGAAGGGGTCGTTGCGTGCGTGTACGAGCAACGTGGGGGTGGCGATATGTGCAAGCCAGGGACGCGAACTTGAGCGCGTGTAGTATTCGTCAACTCCGCTGAAACCATGCAACGGGGCGGTCACCCGGTCATCGAAGACACGCAGCGTGCGGATCCGATCGAGTTCATCCATAGGGAGTGGCGGTGCGATCCCTCGTTCGCGTTGTTTGCGCCGCTGGCCGGCGCGTAGCGGGCGCAACAAATAGCTTTGATAGAGTCGTGACAAACCCCGTTCCAGGCGGTCGGCGGCCGCGTGCAGATCGAAAGGCACGGAAATGGCCGCAGCGGCCTGCAGCGGATTTCCGCTTCCAGTCTCTCCGAGCCATTTGAGCAGGACATTGCCGCCCAGCGAAAAGCCGATTGTGCATACCGGGCGTTGTGCCCTGTTGCGTGCATGCAATCGCGCGACGACCTCGTCCAGATCCCTACTGTCGCCGGCGTGGTAGGCGCGGCGCAGCCGATTGGATTCGCCGCTGCACCCGCGAAAGTGCATGACCACCGCCCGCAGGCCATAGTTGCGAAGTTGGGGGAGCAGACGGCGCACATACGCGGAGTCGCTCGATCCCTCGAGCCCGTGCAGCACGAGCACCAGCGGTCCGTCTAAGGGCGCCTGCGTGTCCCAGTCCAGATCGATGAAATCGCCATCCGCGAGGTCCAGGCGTTCGCGCTCGAAACTTTGTGCCTCGCCGCGCGAGAAAAAGAACGGCCAAAGTGTCTGCAGATGTCCCCCAGGCAGCCACCATGCCGGGCGGAACGACTTAGATGCCATCCTGGTCGATGCGGGAGAACAACGGCAGTTCGTGGCGGCGCGCATTGGCGACCAGGAAGCCGCCGCGGCCATTTTGCGTTCTGTCGAGGAACGCGCGGCAGACGGAGGGCTCGTCGAGCAGTGCGGCAAAGTAGACCTCCAACTCGGCCGCATCCACCCGAAGACGGTCGTATGGAGAGTCTGATCCAGGTTGCCAGAACAGCCTGGGGGCCCAGTTATGAGCCGTGATTTCGGGTCTTGCAGACCACTCGCGTAGCTTCTGTATAAGTGCGGCCGTGTCGAATTCGCTGGTCATCTATGTCGTGGCCTGGCGGCCCGGTTATTGTCAACGAACCTGGATTTTACCCCACATACCAAAAGACGCATGTACCGGGAACATGCACAGATAGTAGTAGCTCCCCGGGTTGGGTGCGGTCCAGGTGACTTTCGCGTAGCTGTAGCGACCTGATTGAGGAAGGATGGGCAGGTCACCCGTATTTACCTGCGGGTGGGAGACTCTATGGTCGGCAGGGACGATTGCATAGGGTGGAGCGGCGGACGTGATAGCGAAGCTGTGCGGTGCAACCTGGCTTGTATTGATTACATAGAAGGTTATGTTGGCTCCGTGCGTGAATACCAAGGTTGGGTTCTTCTGATTGTCCACTTCGAAGCTTGGATAGGGGAAGCCAGGGAGTGCGTATTTCGGCGCAACGTGACCGGTCATTTCGCTCGAACGTGACCGCCCGTTTCGGATCAACGTGACCGGCCATTTCGTTTGATCGTGACCGATTTCGGCTCTTTTTCCGAAATCGGCGGTCACGTTCCTCCGTCATCTCATCCAAGCCACTGGAATTCTTTCACTTATTCCGGCACAACCGCGCTCCTTTGCTCACTCAAGGAGACAGCGGTGCCGGCAGCGAGGATTCCAATGAAGCATGTCATCGAGGTGCTGCGCCTCAAATACGCAGCCCAACTCAGCCACGCGCAGATCAGCCGCGCCTGCGGCCTGTCCAAGGGCGCGGTCAACAAGTACGTCAACCTGGCCAGGGCTCAAGGCATCACCTGGCCGTTGCCTGCGGACATGGACGAGGCCGCCCTGGAGGCACGTCTGTTTCCCGCCAAGGCGCCCTCGAGCCGGTTCGTCGTCCCCGACGGCTTCCAGATCCATCAGGAACTCAAGCGCAAGGGCGTGACCCTGCAACTGCTCTGGGCCGAGTACTGCGCCGCGCACGGCGAGCGCGCGTACGCGTATACCCAGTTCTGTCACCATTACCGGCAGTGGCGAGAGCGGCAGAAGCGCAGCCTGCGCCAGCACCATCAGGCCGGGGAAAAGGTCTTCATCGATTACTGCGGGCCCACGGTCGACATCGTCGACCGTCACACCGGCGAGGTGCGTACCGCACAGATCTTTGTCGGCGTGCTCGGGGCCTCCAGCTACACCTATGTCGAGGCTACCTGGACCCAGTCGCTGCCCGACTGGATCGCCTCCCACCAGCGCATGCTGGGCTTCTTCGGCGGGGTGCCGGCGCTGCTGGTGCCGGACAACCTCAAGGCGGCGGTTCAGCGCGCCGAGCGCTACGCGCCGCAGCTCAACGCCACCTATGCCGAGATGGCGGCGCACTACGGCACCGCCGTGCTGCCGGCGCGGCCCTACAAGCCCAAGGACAAGGCCAAGGTCGAAGTGGCGGTGCAGGTGGTCGAGCGCTGGATCCTGGCGCGGCTGCGCCACCACCGCTTCTTCTCGCTGGCCGAGTTGAACCGGGCCATCGCCGCGCTGTTGCCTGAACTGAACGAGCGGCTCTTCCAGGGTCGCACCGAGAGCCGTCGCGACCTGTTCGAGAGCCTCGATCGGCCCGCGCTGCGCCCGCTGCCGGGCGAGGCTTACGTCTACGCCGAGTGGCGACGCGCCCGGCCCGGCATCGACTACCACGTCGAGGTCGACAAGCGCTGCTACAGCGTCCCGCATGCCCTGGTCGGCCAGGTGCTGGACCTGCGCATCACCGCCACCACGATCGAGGTGCTGCACCGGGGTCAGCGCGTGGCCCTGCATCCGCGCCACCACGGCCCGGGCCGCTACGTCACCGTCACCGAGCACATGCCCAAGACCCATCAGGTGCACCGTGACTGGTCACCCAAGCGCTTCCTGCGCTGGGCGAGCCAGATCGGCCCCAGCACGGCCGAGGTGGTACGCCGCCAGCTGACCGACCGGCCTCATCCGGAGCACGGCTACCGCGCCTGCCTGGGGCTGCTCAGCCTCGCTCGGCGTTACCGCCCGGCGCGCCTGGAGGCGGCCTGCGCTCGAGCCTTGGCCATCGACTCGGCCCGTTACCAGAGCGTCAAGTCGATCCTCGCCCGCGGCCTTGACCAACAGCCCCTCGATCAGAGCCCGGCCCAGGAGGCACTGCCCCTGCACGCCAATGTCCGCGGCGCCAACTACTATCACTGAGGAGCTCCACGCCATGCTCAATCAACAGACCCGCCAACAGCTGCGCACCCTCAACCTCACCGGCATGCTCGCCGCCCTCGAGCAACAACAGGGCCAACCCCAGACCCATGCGCTGTCCTTCGACGAGCGCCTCGCCCTGCTCATCGAGCACGAGGTGCTGCACCGCGAGAACCGACGCCTCACCCGCCTGCTCAAGGCCGCCCGCCTGCGCGTGCCGGCCTGCGTCGAGGACATCGACTACCACCACCGCCGGGGCCTGGAAAAGCCCCGCATGGCCCAACTGGCCAGCCTCGACTGGATACACCAGGCACTGAACCTGTGCCTCACCGGACCGACCGGCTGCGGCAAGACCTGGCTCGCCTGCGCACTGGGCAATCAGGCCTGCCGGCGCGGCCTGTCGGTGCGCTACCTGCGCCTGCCGGCGCTGTTCGAGCAGCTGCGCATCGCCCACGGCGACGGCTCCTACGTCCGGCTCATGGGCCAGCTCCTCAAAACCGACCTGCTGATCCTCGACGACTGGGGCATCCAAAAGCTCAACACCGCACAGCGCAACGACCTGATGGAAGTCATCGAGGATCGCCACGGCCGACGCTCCACCCTGATCGCCAGCCAGTTGCCTATCGAACACTGGCACGACTACCTCGGTGAAGCCACCCTGGCCGACGCTATCCTCGACCGCCTCCTGCACGGCTCACACCGACTCAACCTGACCGGCGAGTCCATGCGCAAGATCCAGGCTCCGGTTGACGGATCGTGACCGCTCAGGATAGAAAAACCACTCCAGTGCGCAACCAATGAGAGCAGCGGTCACGTTCACCGAAATCGGCGGTCACCTTCGACGAAATGCGCAGGGAGAACCTGTTCGACGACTACGACCGGATGAGGGCTGTGATACACAATGGCTTTATTGGGCTGAACGCTGCCGATATCCGTCTTCATAATCGCTTGAATTTGCAGCCAACTCAGTGATGCGAAGCTTTTGGCTTCGGCCTGGGGCAAACTCAAGGCTACGAGGACCAACATGGTGGCGGCAGTGCGCAAGGGTGTGCAGCCAAGTTGGGTGTGGCGGCAGTTGGACATAGGTCACCTAATACAGTTGCTTTGTTGTCTTAGGGGTGAAGGCTGTCGAGGTTGCTGCCTGGCCTTTTCTAATTAGAAAATATAATCAAGCTTCACGGTAAAGATTGATCAGATCCCCTGAAGATATAGGTATTTCTTATTTCTTATCTGGTGCCGATCATACAGGGTCGAGACCCGTTTGGCATCACGTTGCGGAAGAGGTTGGAAGCGACAGGCCTGTCAATCGGGAATAGGCGGTGGCCAGCGCGGACTCATCGCCGACGTTACCGGGGAAGATCACCACGGGCAGGTGCGGGTAGCGGGGATGGTCTGCCGGACAGCGTACGACAGAGCAGCCGGGGAGTATCTGCCCGAGCACGCGCGAGGTACGCAGCGCCAGGCCGGTGCTGAGCACGTCGTTGGAGGTGATCCCGCCCTTGCTGATCAGGAATCCCAGCGTTTCCGGCAGATCGCGGACAATATCCATGAGGAAGGCCGAGACCTCCTCGCCAAAGGCCAACCGAGCGGCTTGATCGGCAAATGTGCGTTCCTGTCGGCTGGTGAATATCGCCGGTGTGAGCGCCCGTTCGTGGGCCTCCCGACAACGTCGCAGCACGTCTTCCAGCAGGCTGTCGCGTGTATCGGCGATACGGTCGATATCGACCTCGACAGGTTCGATACGCGGCATGTGCAGCAGGGCTTCTAGCTGCTGTGTGGTTTTCTTGACATGCGAACCGACGATGATCGCGCCTGCGCGGCCGTCGCGAACGTAGCTTGACATCTCCTCCGGGCGCACCGGCTGCGCCGGCAGGGCGGCAAGCGCGGTCAACAGGCTGGCCGCGCTGCGGAAGAGGAAGCGTTTGCCTGCGGCGGCAGCCTCCATCAGTTGGGCGGCGAAGCGGTTCAGATCGGCCTGGTTTTCGGCATCGACCACGCAGCAGACGTTCCCGTGCAGGCCCTGCAGGCGCACCGAGACGTCGCCGCGTATGTCCGACAGAGTGAAGCGTTCCACCTGATCGGCACGGATGCGTCCGTCGGTCTTTTCCTCGACGTAGTCGGGCAGGTAGCTGTGCCGGTAGCCGAATACGGAGTCGCGCGCGAACTCGGTTTCGTGCACGGGCACGGCCTCGCCGTTGGCGATCAGGTAGTGCACGCCGTTCCGGGTAATGCGCCCGCCCCCGAAGAAGGCGGGGATCATGAAGTGCGCGTCGAACGGACCGAGCGTGTCTGCGATGACATCGGTTTCGACCGGGTAATGGCCGCGCAGGGTGGAATCGGAGCGACTGACCAGGAGGGGGTTTAGGGAATGACCGGTGGCGGACAGTTCGGCCAGTGCCTGTTTCAGGTTCAGGCAGGCCTCGCGAGTGACGGCGGCGGCGCGCGAGGCCGTCATGCCGCGGGTGTTGGTCAGGACGAAAAACAGCGGCGAATCGTCCAGCAGTCCCTCGCGCAGGGTCGCGACATCCCAGCGGGTCAGCAGCAGACACCCGTGCACGGTCTGCGAGCCGGTCGGATCGTCGTCCAGCACGATGATCTTGGTATCGTTCACTCGCGGTTTCCTCGCATCTGCCGGTGCTTTGACCGTCTCAGGAGAGGGCCTTGACGCGTTCGATCATGCGCGCTGCGGTGATGCCGTTGAATGCCATGATTTCGCCCGGCGACGCGGTGGTTTCGCCGCGTTTCCAGCAGACGGTATCGCGGCGCGGAGCACGCGAGCGCAGCAGCACCGGCTCCAGTGGTGCGGACGGCCCCCCGCTTACCGCGATCAGTACGTCGCCATCGAACAGGCTGTCGAAGCGGCGGTCGTCCATGAAACCGTCGTCCGGTTGCGATACGGTATCCCATGCGACGTCAGCCGGGCGGTATAGCTGCCGCGGATTGACCACGGCGACGATGCGCACCTTGTAACCCTGTTCCTCCAGCGCGTCCCTGGCCTCGAATACCGGCAGGAAGGTCATGTCGCCCGCAACCGCGAAAACGACGGTACCCTTGTTGCCTGCGGTCGATTCGGATTCGTGCAGCAGGGCGGCACCCGTGCGCACCGCCTCGCGGGCTTCATCCAGGTTCAGGTAGACCGGGAGCGGACTCTTGGAGGCGATGATCGGCATACACTTGTTGAAGCTGTTCGTTGCGTATTCGAATGCGGCCTGGATCGTGTTGGCGTCGCAGGGAAACAGCGGAAAGACATTGCCGTTGCGCATCATGGCGGCGAAGTAGTTCTCGATCTCGGGGCGCTGGTGGGTCCAGCCGTTGCGCCCTTGTTCCAGCGCGCCGGCGGTGAACATCGCGACCATCGACGGCGTCCTGCGGCGCAACTCGGCCATGGCCTGGGCGACGGTCTGCACGATCGGCCAGCCATTGATCGCGAAGGACTCGTAGGACAGCCACAGCGCGCGGGAACCGAACAGGGCGAGTCCGGCGGCGAGCCCTGCGCAGGCGTCCTCGTTGAGCGGTTCATAGACCTGCCCGGTGGGTTCCTGGTTGTACAGCGGGTCGACCGTGGGATGGCGGATCTTGAGCGCATCGTTGATGTTCTTCATGGCCGAGGCCTCGTTGCCGTCGGCGTTGGTGACCACATAGCGCTTGTCCTGCTGTCCGACCTGGGCGACCAGCGCCCCCATGGCGGTCGCGGGCACCGCCTTGTCGCCCTTGGCGAATGCCTGCATCTTCAATGTCAGCGCCGGCAAGTCCAGTTCGAATTCGGTGACCACGGTCTTGACGGCAGGACCGCCGCCGGCGCGGCTGAAGTTGTCGCGCACGATCTGCCAGGCGGCTGCGGGCAGGGCGCGACGGGTCAGGCCGTCGATGATGTGCTGGGCATCCAGGGTGTCCGCGGGATACAGATTGTGGGACTTGGAACCCACCGTATGCACACCGGTGCCCTTCAGCTGCTTGATGATAAACACGGTCAGGCTGCCGCCGAGGGCCGATTTGGCGACCTTGTCCACGCCTTCCAGCACCGCGCGGGTGAAGGCCAGTCGCTGGGAAAAGGAAAATCGGCTGCTGTCGACGAAGGCGCCCTGCTGCCCGGCATCGTCGAAATCCTTGGCGTCGACCAGCACGACTTCCTCGAAGCCGTGCCCCTGCCAGTAATCGATCATCTGGGCATTGCTGTGCAGGGACACCATGGAATGGTGCTCCTGCGAGTAGCCGTTCCAGATCAGCGTCGGCAGGAAGTTGGTGACCTCGGGATAGGCGGTATGGAAGTGCATCATGGCGTTGAGGACGTAGGGTTCGCCCATGCCGCCGTCGCCGATGGTCACCGGGAACAGCGTGTCGCGATGCAGCAGGGCGCCGGCCATGGCGAAATGCTGTCCCTGACCCAGCGGGCCGGCGGGAGCGAGCAGGCCGGGGATGGCGCCGGACAGGTGTCCGAGCAGACCGTGTTGTTCGCGGAAGCGCGCCATCATGTCGTGCATGGTCCTGATGCCCATCGTCTCGAGCGAGCCGTCCAGGAACATGGCGGAATAGAAACCGGGGGCATGGTGGCCCACCTCGGTGACGATGTTGGTGTGTCCCAGCATCAACAGCGCGGCATGCGCCTCCGCGGATGAGGCAAAACCGCCGGGATGGCCCGAGCCCTTGGCGCCGCACATCTGCAACGTGACATAGCGCAATGCGTCCGCGCCGAGCAAGGTCTGGTAGACGGCCTTCTCGTCGGTCGCGTCGGCGATCGCGTGCTCACCCTCGGCGATTGCCGCACGATCCGCCAGCCGATCGAGATTCGGCCAGGGTTTTCCGAGGTAGCGTATGCCCTCGCAAAAGGCGGGAAGGTCGTGCGATGCCATCTCGGCGGTGGTGCGGCTCATGAGTGCCTCCGGTGTCTTATGACTTTTCATCTTGCGAATTAGATTTCATAATGTGAAATAATTCGGCAACGGAAAAACCGCCGACGCTGGCGCCGACGGTCGATACGATCACCTTAGGACTCATGCCGTGATTCCGCAATACATAATCGTTTTCACAATGCGAAATGACTAGATCCTCCAATCCCATACAGGTCATCGAACGTTCGGCCGCACTGCTGGATGCGATTGCGGCGCAGCCTGAGCCGGTCAGTCTCAAGATCCTGAGCGCGGAAACGGGCCTGCACCCGTCAACCGCGCATCGGATCCTCGCCTCACTCGGCGATGCCGGACTGGTGGAGCGCGACGGCGCCGGCCGCTATCAACTCGGACGCAAGCTGTTGCAGCTGGCTGGCAGGGTGCGGCGCGGCCTGGATATCCGCGAGGAGGCGCGCGACGTGATGGCCCGGCTGCGCGATCAGCTCGGCGAGACCGTCAATCTCACGGTGCGCGAAGGCGACGAGGTGATCTACGTCGAACGCTCGGCCCCGAAGCGCATGATGCGCGTGGAGCAGGTCGTCGGCAGCCGCGCACCGCTGCATGTCACTGCGGTCGGCAAGCTGATGCTCGGCGAACTGGGCGAGGCGTTTCTGCAGGCCTATGCGAAGCGTACCGGCCTGCCGGCCTATACCGCCCATACCGTCACTTCGGTGGATCGTCTGCGCAGCGTGGTGGCCGAGGGTCACGCGCGCGGCATTGCCCTCGACGACGAGGAGGCCGAGGAAGGGGTGGGCTGCATCGGTACGCTGATTCGCGACAATACCGGCAGCGTGGTCGGAGGACTGTCTGTGTCCGCGCCGATCGAGCGGCGCCGCGATGCGTGGATAGCGCTGGTACGCGATGCCGGCAGGGAGATATCGGAGCGGCTGGGTTACGTTGCCCCGGCGTCGTGAGCGGCGTTAACCCGGCAGGCGCGCAGCCGCGATCAGGTGTCTGGCCCAGAAGGGATTGTGCAGGCTGGCGACGCGCACGCGCCCGCCGGTGGCGGGGGAGTGGATGAAACGTCCGTGACCGATGTAGATGCCGTCGTGGGAGGGGGGTCCTGCGCGACGGAAGCGGAAGAACAATACGTCGCCGGCGCGCAGGCGGCGAAGCGGTACGTGACGCAGTTCGCGATATTGCTGCTCGACGGTGCGCGGTACGCCCCGATAGCCCGCCATGCGGGTGCTCCAGTAGACGAGGCCGCTGCAATCGAAGCCGCTGCGCGGGGTGTCGCCCCCGTAACGATAGGGCGTGCCCACCGCGTCATGGAGAAGTCGTACGAGGTGGGCGCGGTCGCCGGGTCCGGCCGAGGACGATGGGTAATACGCCTCGTGCGTATAGGGCTCCGTCGTCGCACAGCCGCCGAGCAGGAGCAGGCAGGCAAACGGCAGAATCGCGGGCGAGAGGCGCCGCATCAGCGTGTGACCGGTTGAAACCTCATATGAGGCAGTCTAGCAGCCGCGACGGTCGCGGGTTCAGAGGCTCAGGAGCGTGCGCAGCGCCTCTGCCGGAAGCGGTTCGCGACTGTCCACTGCAACCACCGGTTCGTCGTCTCCCAGCGGGTCGGCATGTGCGAGCTGCCAGTCGAGCACCTCGGACGAGGCTTCGGAGGCGTCGTCCCGGCGCAGGGCGATGCGCTCGCGCAGATGCGCCTCCGGTGCCTGCACGTCGAGTACGGCGAAGGGGACGTCGCAGGCGCTGGCGAGTTCGGCGAAGCGGTCGCGATGCGCCCGATCGAGGAAGCTGGCGTCCACGATGACCGCAAAGCCGCCGTCCAGTGCCGCCCGCGTTTCGTCGAGCAGGGCGGCATAGGTGCGTGCGGTGGCGTCGCTGGCATACAGTCCGCTGGCGATGCCGGAGCCGCTGCGTGCATCGGGAGCGAGGCCATGCAGTCGCTTGCGTTCGACGTCCGAGCGCAGGCGGATCATGCCGAGGGTTTCCACGGCCTGGGTGCTCAGCGTGGTCTTGCCCGCACCGGCGAAGCCGTGGGTGATGACTACGGCGGGATGGACGTCGCGGGTATAGCGTTCGGCGAGATCGGCATATCGCTGATAGGCGGCGAGAATCTCGGTCCGCTCGTCCTCGGCCAGTCCGCCCTGGCCGAGACGGATGCTCGCGATCTTGGCCCGCACCATGGCGCGGTAGGTCTGGTAGAAGCGCATCAGGCGCAGGGCCTGATGATCGCCGGTGAGCTCGACCCAGGCGTTGAGCGCACGGTGGGCCAGCGCGTTCGCACCCCGGCTTTCCAGGTCCATGACGAAGAAGGCGATTTCGTTGGCTACATCGATCCAGCGGAATTCGTCGTTGAACTCGATGCCGTCGAATATGGCGATATCGCCCTGCACCAGCGCCATGTTGCCCAGATGCATGTCGCCGTGGCATTCGCGGATGAAGCCCCGCGCGCGACGTTCGGCGAGCAGCGGCGCGAGGCGGTCGTACTCGGCGCGGGTCCATTCCGCCAGACGCTCGAGCTGGGTGCGGCGCTGCGTCTCCTCGATCAGCGGAGACAGCTGGTCGAAATTCTGCTGCATCGGCGCGAAGACTGCCTCGGGGGTACCGAGCGGTGCGTCGGCAGCGACGTGCGCGGCTTCGGCGTGGAAGGTGGCAATGCGTGCGATCAGCTCATCGATATGAGTGGTGTTCAGTTCGCCGCGCGCGAGCAGCCGATCGAGCTGCTGTTCGGGGTCGAACTGGCGCATGCGCACCAGATACTCGATGGGCTCGCCGGAACCGCCTATCTGAGGCGCATGAGGGCTGCCGGTGACGGCGACGGTGTCGATATACAGTCCGGGCGCGAGGCGGCGGTTGAGGCGCACTTCCTCCTCGCAGAAGTGCTTGCGCCGCGCCAGCGTGGAGAAATCCAGAAAACCCATGTCCAGCGGCTTTTTCAGTTTGTAGGCGTATTCGCCGGTGAGCAGCACCGCGGAAATGTGGGTTTCGATCACCCGTACCGCTTCGACCGCATGAGGGTAGGCCTCGGGATTGCGTAATCCCTTGAGTAGGTTGTCGAAATCGGATTGCGCCACGGGGCACCTGCTTGTGGTATCGAGGTCACGGAAGGATAATGAAAACGTCTCGCGGCCACAAATCCGCGTCTATTTCGCTATCGATGGCCAAATCCCCCGCCCGCAGTTCCAGACGTTCATCCAAGCGCAAGCCGATCTCCCGCACACCCCACGGCAGAAAGGGATGGGTACTGCTGCTGTTCGGCCTCGGCCTGATCGTCAGCGCAGCCTATGTGGCCTATCTGAACCACGTGATCGTCAGCCAGTTCGAGGACAAGCGTTTCGAACTGCCGGCACGGGTTTACGCCAGCCCGGTGCAGCTCTACGCGGGCCGCCGCATGACCCAGACGGACCTGCTGCAGGCACTGGGTTTGCTGCGCTACGCCGTGAGCCCGGGCGCCGCAGCGGCGAGGACCTATCAGGTGCAGGGCGACGGCGTCCTGCTGCACACCCGCGGCTTCGAGTCGCCCGACGGCACCGAGCCCTCCCGACTGCTGCGCGTGCGCTTCGCCGATGGGCGCATCGCCGCGCTGACCGATGCCAGCGGCCAGCCGGTCGCGCTGGCCCGGCTGGCGCCGTTGCTGATCGCCAAGATTTACCCGCGCAGCCACGAGGATCGCATCCTGGTGCGCATGAGCGAGATGCCGCCGTTGCTGCCCAAGGCGTTGGTGGCGGTCGAGGACCGGCGATTCTACGAGCACCACGGCGTCGATCCGGTCGCCATCGGGCGCGCCCTGGTCGCGGACATCCGCGCGCGGCGCTTCGTGCAGGGCGGCAGCACGCTGACCCAGCAGCTGGTAAAGAATTTCTTCCTGAGCAACCAGCGCAGCCTGTGGCGCAAATTCAACGAAGCGATCATGGCCGTGCTGCTGGAGACCCATTACAGCAAGGCGGAAATCCTCGAGACCTATCTCAACGAGGTGTATCTCGGCCAGCAGGGCAGCCGTGCCATACACGGCGTGGGCCTGGCCAGCGAGTTCTACTTCGACCGCCCGGTGCAGTCGCTCGATACCGCGCAGGTCGCGCTTCTGGTCGCCCTGGTACGCGGGCCGACCTATTACGATCCGCGACGCCATCCCGGGCGGGCTCTGGAGCGCCGCAATCTGGTCCTGAGCGAGATGGCTTCGGCGGGCCTGATCTCCGCGGCCCAGGCGCGCACGGCGCAGGCGGCGCCGCTGGGCGTCGGGGCGGAACCCGCTTCGGGCATCACGCCGTTCCCGGCCTTTCTCGATCTGGTCGAGGCTCAGCTCGCACGCGACTATCGCGCCGAGGATCTGCGTACCGAAGGGCTGATGATCTACACCACACTGCGCCCGCTGGTGCAACTGGACGCGCAACAGGCCGTGCGCGACGGCCTGCGACGCATCGAGCGGACGCACGGTATGCGTCCGGACACCCTCGAGGCGGCCGCTGTGGTGACCTCGGTGGCGGACGGTGAGGTACTGGCAGTGGTCGGCGGCCGACGCGACGTGGCGGGCTTCAACCGTGCCCTGGATACGCGCCGCTCCATCGGTTCGCTGTTCAAGCCGGCGATCTATCTCGCCGCTCTCGAACAGCCGCAGCGCTTCACCCTGGCCACGCCGCTCGACGACAGCCCGTTGACCGTCACCTACGGCAACGCCCAGCAGTGGTCGCCGGTCAATTACGACCGGCAGTACCACGGCAAGGTGACGGTGATGGACGCCCTGGTCCATTCCTACAACGTGCCGAGCGTCCGTCTGGGGCTTTCCGTCGGCCTCGACAAGGTCATCGAGATGGCCCATCGTCTGGGTATCGCGCAGCCCATCGATGCGTATCCGGCCTCGTTGCTGGGATCGGCTGCGGTGCCGCCGATCCAGATGGCGCAGATGTACCAGACCATCGCCGCCGGCGGATACCGCGCGCCGCTGCGTGCGATTCAGGCGGTGGTCGATCCACGTGGCGAGAAGCTGCAACGCTATCCGCTGCGGATCGAGCAGGTGGCCGACGGCAAGGCCGATTACCTGCTGACGGCGGCCATGCACGAGGTGACCCGTAGGGGTACCGCCGCGTCGTTGCAGACGTTGCTCCCAGGCGTCGAGGTGGCGGGCAAGACTGGTACCACCAACGACCTGCGCGACAGTTGGTTTGCCGGTTTCGGCGGCCGCGAAACCGCGGTGGTCTGGGTGGGGCGCGACGACAACCGTCCCACCGGCCTGACGGGTTCCAGCGGCGCTCTGCCGCTTTGGGCGGGTATCATGGGCGCCATCCACGCCTCGCCGCTGCAGATGAGCCAGCCGGCCGACGTTGTCTGGCAGACCATCGATCCGGCCAGCGGTCAGCGCCTCGCCGCAACCTGTCCCGGCGCCGAATGGATGCCCTTCATCAAGGGCAGCGTGCCGAGTGGCGAGGTGGAATGCCGCGCCGGGGTGTTGCGCCAGGCGATCGAATGGTTCAAGGGATTGATGCAATGACGAAAATCCAAGTCGCGGCGGCATTCGCCGCAATGCTTCTGCTGGGCGGTTGCGCCACCGCGCCGCCGCGCAGCGGACAGGCGGTGCCGCCTCCTTCCGGCGAACGGGCGCCCCCGGGCGGCCTGCGCGCACAGCCGGCACCTGCGGTGCCAACGGCGCTGCCCCCGGCAGCCCTGGCGCTGGCGCGGGCGGCCGACCGTGCGGCCGGGCGACGGGATTGGGCAGGCGCCGCACGCGACCTTGAGCGTGCACTCAACATCGCGCCGCACAGCGCGCTGCTGTGGCAGCGTCTGGCTGCCGTGCGCTACAGCCAGGGGCAGTACCGCCAGGTCGTGACGCTGGCGATGAAATCCAATGCCCTGGCCGGCGACGACCGGGCGATCAAGAGCATCAACTGGCGCATGATCGCCGCCGCGCGCGCGGCTCTGGGCGACGCCCGCGGAGCCCGGGAGGCGGAGCATCGGGCTGCTGCCCTGGGGCGCTGATGATGGACATGGACGCCTCGCCCCCGTTGGCTGCCGATCCGGTCGGCGAGCTCTTCGAACCCGCCGGAGCCCTGGCCGAGGTTCTGCCCGGCTTCGTGCCGCGCCCGCAGCAGCGCGCCATGGCCGAAGCGGTGGCGGAAACGCTGGCCGCCAATGGCACCCTCGTGGTCGAGGCGGGTACGGGCGTGGGCAAGACGCTGGGCTATCTCCTGCCGGCGGTGGCGAGCGGCGGCAAGGTGATCGTCTCCACCGGCACCAAGAACCTGCAGGATCAGCTGTTCCGCAAGGATCTGCCGGTGGTCAGGCGCGTACTGGGACGCGGCGTGGATGCCTGTCTGCTCAAGGGGCGGGCGAACTATCTGTGTCTCTATCGGCTCAAGCAATACGCGGATCTCAGCGCCGGCCGCGGCAGCGAGGACGCAATACAGGTGCAGCAGATCGTGGACTGGTCGCGGGTCACGCGGGAAGGCGACATCGCCGAGCTGTCCAGCGTCCCGGAAGGCGCCGTCGTGTGGCCGCGGGTGACCTCGACCGCCGACAATTGCCTGGGCCAGGAATGCCCCGATTACACCGACTGCCATGTCGTGCAGGCACGCCGCCGTGCGCAAGAGGCAGAGGTGGTGGTCATCAATCACCACCTGTTCTGCGCGGATCTGGCATTGAAGGAGGAGGGCGTGGGCGAAATCCTGCCCAGCGCCAATGCCTTCGTGCTGGACGAGGCGCACCAGTTGCCTGAAATCGCCACGCAGTTCTTCGGCCTAAGCGTGGGCAGCCGGCAGATCTCGGAACTGGCTCGCGATGCCATCGCCGCGCAGCTGGCCGAAACCCCGGAAACCCCTGAACTGCGCACGCGTGCCCAGGACCTGGAATACGCGGTGCGCGATCTGCGCGCCCGGCTGGGGGCAGAGGGACAGCGTACCGGCTGGGACGATCTCGCCGACGAAGAGACGCAAGCGGCGCTGAGCGCCGTCAGCACGGCGCTGGATGCGTTGCGAGCGGATCTGGATCGGGTGGCGGAACGCGGCAAGGCCCTGCAGGCGCTGGCGCGCCGCGCGCAGGCGCTGCGCGAACGCCTGGACCAGTTCATGGAGCCCGAGGAGGATGCGATCCGCTGGGTGGAGACCTTTCAGCGCAGCTTCGCGCTCAATATCACGCCGCTGGATGTTGCCGGGACCTTCGCCAAGCACAAGGCGCGCTATCCGGCTGCCTGGGTGTTCACGTCCGCGACCCTGGCGGTCGGCGAGGATTTCGTGCATTTCACCGCACAGCTCGGGCTCGGCCAGCCGCGCACCCTGCGCCTGGGCAGCCCCTACGACTTCGCGCACCAGGCCTGTATCTACCGTCCGACGGGGCTGCCGGCGCCGAACGCGCCACATTACACGGAGGCGATGGTACGTGCCGTGAGGCCGGTGATCGAGGCCAACCCCGGTGGCACCTTCCTGCTGTTCACCAGCCATCGCGCGCTGCAGGCAGCCGCTCGGCTGCTCGGCGATCTCGGTGACCGTCCGTTGCTGGTGCAGGGCAGCGCTTCGCGGCGGGAACTGATCGAACGCTTCCGCGAGGCCGGCAATGCGGTGTTGCTGGGTGCGCAGAGTTTCTGGGAGGGTGTGGACGTGCAGGGCGAGGCGCTGTCGTGCGTGATTCTCGACCGGCTGCCGTTCGCCGCGCCCGACGATCCATTGCTCAAGGCCCGCGCCGAGGCGATCCGTGCGCGTGGCGGCAATCCCTTCCGTGAGCAGTTCCTGCCGCGAGCGGTGATCGCCTTCAAGCAGGGTATCGGTCGCTTGATCCGCGACAATCACGATCGCGGCGTGCTGGTGCTGTGCGATCCCAGGTTGGGGCAGATGAGTTACGGGTGCGTATTCCTCGACAGTCTGCCGCCGGCGCCGACGGTCCGCGAGATCGGCGCGGTGCGCGATTTCTTCGTCGCCGGGAACGTACACGGTGCGGGGGACGCACCGTGAGGCTGCTGGCCGTGGATACGTCGACCGCCGCCTGTTCGGTGGCGCTTGCGCTCGATGAAGAAATACTGGAACGGCATCACGTTGCCCCGCGCGAGCATACCCGGCTGGTTTTGCCAATGGTCGCCGAACTGCTCGCCGAAGGGGGCATTGCCCTGGGCGATCTGGACGCGCTGGTGCTCGGGCGCGGCCCCGGGGGATTCACCGGCCTGCGCATCGCGGCGGGCGTGGTCCAGGGGCTCGCCTTTTCGGCCGATCTGCCGGTGGTGCGGATTTCGACCCTCGCCATGCTCGCCCAGCCGTGGATCGAGGCCAGCCACGAGGCGGTGATCGCGGCGCTCGACGCGCGCATGGGCGAGCTGTACTGGGGGGCGTTCCGCCGCGATGGCCAGGGGCTGGCCACGGCCGCAGGCGACGAAGCGGTACTGCCGCCCGCCGAGGCGCAGACGCCGGACGCAGGCGATTGGGTCGGGGCTGGGCCGGGATTCTCAGCCTATGCCGATGTGCTCGCGGGGTTGGGCAACGTGAACGTGCTTGACTGCGAGTCGCTGCCGCGCGCGCGCTACGCGCTGCCGCTCGCCGCCCGCGATTACGCGGCGGGACTGGCGGTACCGGCCGAAGAGGCGCAGCCCGTGTACCTGCGCAATCGCGTCGCGCAGACGTCGGCCGAGCGCGGCGAGACCCGTTAGAGCGCTACCAGCGCGCGTCCCGCGTTGTGCAGCAGGCCGCTGCGACGTAGCTCGCTCAGACATTCCTCGACGCCGTGCAAGGGGCCGATCAGCAGATAGCCGCTCTTGCCGTCGAGCGGGTGTATGTCGACATTGCCCGGACAGCGCGGGCGCGCCCCGCCGGCCAGCTGCACCGTGGCGACGGCGCGCAGCGTGGGCTCGTCGTGGCGCAGCAGCGATATCTGGCGTACCGAATCCAGGCGCGCCACATGCCGCAGCAGCAACTGCGCCTTGCGTTCCGTGGCGCTGAATCCCAGCAGTATGGCCACTTCGCCGGGGCGTTCGGTTTCGCTGTTCTGCACCAGATTCAGGGATACCGCCCAATAGGCGCAAACGGCACTGATGCGGGCCAGTACGCCGCTGCGGTCTTCCACCCGGGTGCGCAAGACCCAACGCAGGGTATTGCTCATGCGGCTCGCTCCCATTCCCGAAGTTTGACGGACACCTCTTCACCGACTTGGCGTAGACGCGATAGCTCGTCTTCATCGAGCGCTAGTGGACTCACCTGTCGCCAGCCTTGATGTCCGACCTGAACCGGGACGCCAAGAACCGTGTCCAGACCCAGCCATTCGCCTTGCAGCGCGACTTGCGCGGCCATGACGGTCTGATGACCGGAAAGCACCACGCGCAACATGTCAACAGTGGCATTCGCCGTTGCGACGGCAGTTTTCGCGCCGGAGTAGTGGGTCGCGAAAGGTGCAAGGCCCACGCGCAGGTCGGCGCTCATCGTTGCAACACGATTGAACGCACCTGCGAGATCATCGTTCACGATGAGTTCGCGTACCGCCCCTGTTTCCGCCTCTAGGGCATGGGGATAGTCCGCAGAGCACAGTCCTTTGCGCAAACGGCGACGTAGCTGGGCAGTTTCCTCCTGATCGAATCCGTGCAGGCGCAGTGCGGACCAGGCGGGAACCAGGCCGCTGCCGTGCTCTCCGAGCATGTAGGCCTCCACACGCTGGCGTGCGAGTCCCAGCTCGCCCGCGATTTCGCGGCGAAAACGCAGCGTGTCCTGATAGGCCCCCATGCCGAAGACGCGCTCCCTACCGAGGTGGCGTGCAAAGACCGCGACACCCAGTTCTACCGGATTGCTGACCATGATGACCAGCTCGTGACCATGACCATTTCTGGCGATGGCTTCTGCGTATTGTTCAAACAACGGACGGTTGGCCTCTGCCAAGGCATCTCGCGTCAGTGGCCTGCGATGATCTGTGGGGATGGTGACGCCAGCAGCGAAAACGATGACTTCAGCTGCGATCTCATCTGCCGACAGCGTGATATCCAGTTCCGGGGCTGCTTCGAAAAAGGCATCGCGTACGTCTGCGACCAGGCCTCTTAAGCGTGCTTCAGCGGAGGGTCGGCCGATCAACTGCAGGCGGTCCATCGGTCCGACCAGGCCTTTGAGGATGAGCTGCACCACCACCTGATGGCCAGTCAGTCCCGTGGCACCAATGACGGCAATGTTCATGGAACATTCCTTGGCTTGCGAGTGTGTACCCGCCAAAAGCAATATACACGCCAGCACTAACCATGGTTTGCATCAGCCCCATAGACATCGTGCGTGCACCGAGGTTGGGCAAAATGACGGGTGTGTGTGTTATCGGGTGCATGGATATTGGTCTGGAATAAGCTCGCCCGGTATGCGTCTAACCGTTGCCGGTTTCGGCGAACGGCCGGCTTACACCACAGATGGAGAAGATTATGAAGCGGTTATTCCACGCGGGCTTGTTGGGGCTTGTGATGCTGGCAGCTGGTGTTGTTGCACAGGCTGATAATTTGCCCTCCATTCCTGGAATTGAGGCTGTGCCAGTAACACCTGATCTTAATTATGGCGGCTTCTTCAAGCATCATCAGCCGGTCAAGATCGTCTTTGGGGTCGCCGATCCCGGTAATCAGCTCAAGGAAACGCTGATCAATACGATTGCCACAGTGCGTTATCTTAGGGGCAAGCACTACCGGTACGAAATTCAGATCGTATTGTATGGCCGTGCGGTGCTCACCGCCGATCAATGGAAACAGAAATACAGCAGCTACAGCGCACAGTTCCAGGCCTTGCAGGACCTGGGCGTCCAATTCAGGGTCTGCCACAATTCCATGTACAGCCTGCACGTCAAGGCAGACGATATTTATCCCTATATGAAGATCGTTCCAGCTGGTATTCTCCAACTGACCAAGAAGCAGATGCAGGGTTTTGCCTACATCAGCAATCGCTGATCTTTGTGGTCGCACTTCGCTGTTTAGGTACGCGGCGTTGCTTCACCGCCTGTTGCAGATAACCGAATGTCTGATTCCCGGAAAACGGATTAGCGCGAGCTTCCAATTCTCGTTAAACTCCTACCCTATATGACGGATAAATAAGGGGGGCGTCCTGACCTAATGGGTGGGACGCAGAGTGACCGGCCACTCAAGATGCCGATTGTGTTCGCCATAGCAGGGTGTTAACACGGTTTGTCCGGATCACGGTTCAGCGATAACCAAAGACAAGTAACGGCATGGATCAGGACATTGCGCCCGAATTGAAAGGGCTGTTAGAGCAGGTGAACAAGCTGCCGACCTTGCCGGCTGTGGCCTTGCGCGTGATCGAACTAGGAGAGGACCCCTATGCTGGTGTCGGCGAGATTACCGACGTCGTGGCGAACGATCCCGCACTCAGCGCCAAGCTGCTCAAGTCCGCGAATTCACCTCTCTATGCCATGCGCCGTCAGGTCGATAACCTCCGGCAGGCGATCAGTGTTCTTGGTTTCAATGCCGCCTTGACCCTGGCGCTATCCTTCTCGTTGGCGCCAAAGCACGATGCCGGTCCCTTGGACAAACAAGCATACTGGCGACGTTCGCTGCTCGCTGCCGTGGGTGCACGCATGCTTGCCGAGCAACTCGGTTTCCAAGATGCGGCCAAATGTTTCATGGGTGCGCTGTTGCAGGACATCGGCATGCTGGTGTTGGAAAAGGCTTACCCCGAAGATTACACCGAGATTCTGGCTGAAGCCTCGGACCATGCGGCGCTGGTACTGGCGGAACGCGGTCGTTTCGGTTTCGATCATGCAGCAGTTGGTGCTGCCTTGCTTGAGAACTGGCGACTGCCAGAATGCGCGTGCAAAGCGGTTGCTACAAGCCACGGCATATCCACTGAAAACGTCGAGCAGGTGTCCGAGACATTACGTTGTGTCTATCTCTCTGGCCTATTAGCCGACCGCTGGATTCATCCGGAGTGCAGCGATGTGCTGAGTGCGCGTTTCGCTGAACAGACGAGTTTGCTGTTCGGTGTTGATGCCGAGACATGCGATGCGATCCTGCAGCGTATGGAAGAATCGCTGCCGCATTACGCTGAGTTGTTTGAGGTTGATCTGGTGATCGATTCCGATCGTGCTGTGGGTTTGATCGACGAGGCCCGCGAGGTGCTCATGCTGCGCAACCTGCGAGCGCTGCAGGAAATGTCGGAATACAAGCAACGCAACGTGATGCTCGAATCGCGTAACCGGCAACTCGAGGAGCGCTCATACATCGACCCGCTCACCGGTCTGCTCAACCGCGCGCGGCTGGGGCAGATGCTGGAACAGGAGTTCCATTCTGCAATTGCGGGTGGATGGCCGCTCTCACTGGGTTTCATCGATCTCGATCACTTCAAGCGGATCAACGACACCTATGGGCATCAGGTCGGTGACCGCGTGTTGATTGATGTCTCGCGGTTGCTCCAAGAGAAGGTCCGTCAGGCCGATATCGCAGCGCGCTACGGCGGCGAGGAGTTTGTGCTGGTGTTCCCTGGTACGAGCCAGGACAAGGCCTATGAATTGCTGGAAAGGCTGCGCAAAGCAATCGCTTCCGATGTACTACGGATGGACGACGTCGAAATCAGCATCACGGCGTCGATCGGTCTTGCCACATTCCCGGGTAGTCTCGAACACGTGGAGTGCAATTCCCCGGAAGAGTTGATTCGCGCCGCGGATCGTGCGCTGTACGCGGCCAAGCGCGAGGGACGCAATCGCACTGTGATCTATCATCGTTCGTCTAGTTGACGCCGTTCAGGTCGTGCGGTGGCGGAACAGCCATCCGGCGCCGGCTAGACATCCGATGCCGATCAGCGTCATCGGCCAGAACTGACTCCACAGCTGGGCGAAACTCGCCCCCTCCAGAAATACCCCCCGCAGCACAACCATGAAATAACGTAACGGATCGATCAGGGTGATGTACTGCACCGCAGCGGGCATGTTGGCGATCGGTGTGGCGAAGCCGGAGAGGATCACGCCCGGCACCAGGAACAGGAAGGCACCGAGCAGAGCCTGCTGCAGGGTGGTGGCGAGCGATGAAATCATCAGCCCAACACCGCTTGCAGACAGCAGGAACAGGAAGATACCGGTATAGAGTGTGATCAGATGTCCGCGCAGCGGTACATGGAACCACGCCACCGCGATGATGACGATCAGGGTGGCCTCTAACAGGCCTATCAACATACCAGGTATGGCTTTACCGATCAGAATCTCCACCGGACGCATTGGAGTCACGAGTAGTTGGTCGAAAGTCCCTTGCTCGCGTTCGCGTGCGACGGACAAGGCAGTGACCATCATCACCACTACCATCATCAGCAAGCCGACGATACCAGGCACGATGAACCATCGGCTTTCCAGGTTGGGATTGAACCAGGCACGCGTCTCTAGCCGCAAAGGCAACTTGGCGTCGGTATTGTCATGTAACCAGTCACGGTTGAAGTCCTGCACGATCCTGCGGGCATAGTTGAGTGCGATCAAGGCGGTATTCGAATTTCTACCATCAATCAAAACCTGTACGGTGGCAGTGCGTCCGCTTAGCAGATGTGAGGAGAATTCTGGGCCGATCTCGAGCACCAGCAGAGCCCGTTTCGCATCAATAAGTCGCTCCGCGCTGGCGGGGTCCGTTACGCTGGCCACAAGCTGAAAATGCCTGGAACCGGTGAATCTGGCGATTAGAGCGTGTGCTGCCTGCCCGCCGTCACGATCGTAAACAGCCAATTTAACGTGATTAAGATCGAAGCTCGCGGCATAGCTAAAAACGACCAGTTGCACGATGGGGGGCACGATGATCAATAGGCGCTCGCGCGGATCTCTCAAGAGTGCGAGGAATTCCTTAATGACCAAAGCGATAATGCGGTGCCACATGTTCATTCCAGTCGCTTGCTCATGCGTAGGCGACTGACACCAATGAAGAAGGTTGCCATCAGCGCGAGAGCTGCTGCGTTGGGCAGAATCGTCGACCAGTTATCGCCGGCCAGGAATACAGTCTGCAAAATGGCTACGAAGTAACGCGCCGCGACAATATGGGTGATCCATTGCAACCACGTCGGCATGCTGTTGATGTCAAATATAAAACCCGACAGTAGGAATGCCGGCAGGAAGGTGGTGATGATGGCGATTAGGGCAGCGACGAACTGGTTACGGGCGATCACCGAGATCAGCAGACCCATGCCCAGGGCGGCCAGCAGAAACAGTGCGGAACTGAGAATGAGCACCAGCAGGCTGCCTCGTAGCGGAACGTCGAAGAGCCACAGCGCCATGACCAGGGAAACCATCATGCCGCCCATGCCGAGCACGAAGTAGGGCAGCAGCTTGCCGAGCAGGATTTCGCGCAGGGCTACTGGCGTCACCATCAACGCCTCGAGCGTGCCGCGTTCCCACTCTCGAGCCATGACCAAGGCGGTCAGTAGTGCGCCAATTAGGGTCATGATCACGGCCACCAACCCGGGTACCAGATAATCACGGCTGCGCAATTCGGAATTGAACCAGACGCGTGGGGCTACTTCCACTGGCAACCCGGCCGGCAGCGCACGACGTGTGCGTTCGCGCGTCAGCCAGTCCTGTACGGTACTGCCCACGTAACCTTCCACGATACGAGCCTTATTGGCATCGACGCCATTCACGATCAATTGCACCGGCACCGGCCGGTCAGCCAATAGACGCGAGGAGAAATCGTTCTGCAGTTGCAGAATCGCATCGATTCGATGGCTCATCAAAGCGTGCTCTGCCGACCGCATATCGTTATACGCCGCGGGTTCGAAGTACTGTGAGTGCTGAAAGGCACCAATCAAGCTTTCCGTCTGAGGAGTGGGTGTTTCCACGATGTAGCCGATAGGCACATGCTTGGCATCGAGCGATACACCGTAGCCGAACAGTAGCAGCAGGATCACAGGCATTAGAAAGGCAATGGCGATGCTGGATGGATCGCGCAGGATTTGCAGACTTTCCTTGCGAATCAAACCGCGCAAATGCATTCGGCGGGCTGCAGCGGACTGTGATTTAGGCATGGGAGACCGCAGAAGAATCAGGTTGCGTCAGAGCGATAAAGGCGTCTTCCATACTGGGATTGGGATGTTGCGGGGTGACTGCTCGTTGGCGGATAGCCTGTGGGGTTCCAGACATAAGAATGCCGCCTTGCGCCATGATAACGAGGCGATCGCAATATTCTGCCTCGTCCATAAAGTGTGTGGTGACCATAATTGTTACACCGCTGTCAGCGAGTGCATTGATGCGCGCCCAGAAGGCCCGTCGTTCCAGCGGGTCGACGCCGGAGGTGGGTTCGTCCAGGAATAGGATTTCCGGCTCATGCAACAGTGCGCAGGCCATTGCGAGTCGTTGCTTGTATCCCAGCGATAGTTCGCGACCGTTTGCATGCTGGAAATCTTCCAGTCTGAAATCCTGGAGTGCCCAATCGATCCGTGCTCGTTGACGTTGTCCACGCAATCCGTAACTGCGGGCGAAAAAGAGGAGGTTTTGCTGTACGCTCAGGTCGCCGTAAAGCGAAAAACGCTGGGCCATATAGCCAATGCGGGCTCGAGCGGTAGAGGCAGCACGCCGCAGATTCACGCCCGCGACGGACAGCTGCCCGTCCGTTGGCGGCAGCAAGCCGCAGAGCATTCTGAACGTGGTCGATTTACCTGCACCGTTTGCACCCAGCAAGCCAAAGATCTCGCCGCGTTGCACCTCAAAGTCGATGCCACGTACAGCATAGAAGGCGCCGAAGCGGCGCGTGAGACCGGAAACGGTGATCACGGGCACATTGGCAGCGCGTCTATGGTCCAGCTTGGGAATGGGCCGAGCGGTGTTGCCAGTTTTTGTGCGGTTTAATCTCTCGATGAAGGCGTCTTCGAAACGAGGTCGGATTGCACGCCAATCAGAGTCTGGCAGGAATGGTGGGGTCTTTCCATCGGCAAGGATGGTCCGCACCCCGTTGCGGTCGATGACTGCGTCGACCACGTTCTCGTTGCGTTGCAGCGCGATTTGTAGATGGCGACGTTTACCTTGCTGGCGGCGCACGCGAAACACGCGTCCTTCAAGGTGCCTGCTGAAGCTCTTTGGCGAACCCTGTCCAAGCACCTTCCCTTCGTGTAGCAGGATAACTTCGGCACAACGCTCCGCTTCGTCGAGGTAGGCCGTGGATAGTAGAAGGCTCATGCCGTGCGTTTCAATCAGCCGGTAGACGATGGTCCAGAGTTCGCGCCGTGAGACAGGATCAACCCCGACGGTGGGTTCATCGAGCAGCAACAACGGCGGTGGGCGTAATAATGTGCAGGCCAAGCCCAGTTTTTGTTTCATGCCGCCGGACAGGTGTCCCGCCAGCCGATGCATGAAGGGACCCAAACCAGTCATCGCCAAAAGTTCCTCGTTACGAGAGGATCGCTCATTGCGGGTGACACCCTGCAGATCGGCGTATAACGCCAGGTTTTCAGCGACCGTCAGATCTTCGTACAAGCCGAACCGTTGTGGCATATAGCCGATTCGCGCCTGAACCGAGAGCGGGTCACGCACGGCATCGATACCGAGCACGGTGATCTGGCCGTCATCTGGTTTCAGCAGACCAGCGATCAGCCGCATCAGTGTGGTTTTGCCTGCTCCGTCCGGTCCAATGAGCCCAGTGATTTTCCTTCGTGGCAGTACCAGGTCCACTCCACGCAGGGCTTCAACTGTCCGGCCACCTGAAACGAAATGCTTGTGTACGCCGCTCAGGACCAGAGCTTCGCTCTCAGCCTTAACATCGGTTACTGGCATGATGGCCGAGGGTGTGTGGGCGTCGCGCTGGGTTGGATGTGGACTGTTGCAGGCATGCCGAGACGTAGCTTGTTTTGGGGGTTGCAGACGTAAATGCGGACCTGATATACGAGCGAGGTACGTAGCTGCGGTGTTTCTACAGATTTAGGCGTGAATTCCGCTGAAGATGAAATGTAGCCCACCCAGGCCTTGAACCGGGTACCTGGGAAGCTATCCGTTGTGACCCAGGCTCCTTGCCCTGGATGCAGTTTTCCAAGATTGATCTCGTCGACGTAGGCGCGCACCCATAAGGGATTCATAAGGGCAAGGGCATAAACCGGCTGTGCAGGTGAGGCCATGTCGCCCGGCTCAAGAATGCGTGTGCGCACGATCGCATCGGCAGGGGCGAGCAGTCGAGTATCTTCCAGTTCGCGCCTTGCCAGTGCCGCGCCGGCTTTTGCAGCACTGAGCGCCGCGCGAGCCGCGGCAATAGTACCCTGGCGCGGGCCGGCGATGGCCAGCCGCAACGATGCCTTGAGCGCCTGCAGTTGCGCCTGGGCGGCCTGCAAGGCGGCGCGTGCACTATCCAAATCTTGGGGGGGGCTGGCTTTCTGGCGTTCCAGGCGAAGGATACGTTCGTAAGTTGCGCGCCTTAGGCGCAACTGCGATTCGGCAGCAGAGACTTCCGCGCGTAGGCGATCAATGTCTTCCGGGCGGGTACCTGCAAGAAGGTCGTCGAGGTGTGCAGCGGCTTCTTGAACCAGAGCTTGTGCATGAACATAGGCGATCCTGTAGCGGGTGTCGTCAAGAATGCCGAGCAAATCTCCTTTGTGCACAGTTTGCCCATCCTGAGCCTGCAGACTGGCTATCCGACCGTTATCATTGAAGGCGAGCCGAATCTCTCGCAGGTCAATATTGCCATATAAGGTGAGTCCAGCCGAGGCGTTAACGGGTTTGACCCAGGGGAGTATTCGGGCCCAGGGAGAGATCTGGGTAGCGAGCGCAATGGCGACTGCTAGCAGCAACAAGACCAGCAACGGTATCCATCGCTTGGCTCGGCTGGCGGGCATGTCGGACTCCGGTTATTAGGGGCGAAGGCTAATAAGATAACCGCATTCGTCCCTTAAAATCATGGTTTAGCGCATGTCTTGAATGAACATTGTAGGTTTATTTTCAGAAATGCCCATTTTTTCAGGAATTTATTCGGGCTCCCAGATGAATGTGGGAGGCCGGTACACCTAAGTCAATCCGGACGAAGCACGCTGGTCAGCGGCGATGCCGGTCCAGTCGATATCCCCCTGGCCGGTGGCCAGCATGCGCAGGAAGCGGTCGCCGAGCAGCGAGGCCAGGGGCATGGGCACTTCCGCAGTGCGCGCGGCATCCTGCACGAGGCGCATATCCTTGGCGCCCAGGCGCAGGGTGAAGCCCGGCGGAGTGAAGCGTTGGGCGACGATGGCGTTGCCGTAGTTCTGATAGATCGGGCAGGCGAACAGCGTCTGGCTGAGCAACTGGTGCACCTGTTCGGCATCCACGCCATGCTTCTCGGCCAGTGCGTAGGCCTCGCTCATGGCCTCGATGGCGGAGGCGATGAGGAAATTGCCGGCCAGCTTGGTCACGTTGGCGGCCGCGGGGTCTTCGCCGAAGTCGCGCACGCCCTGGCCGAGCACGTTCAGCAGCGGTTCCAGGCGCGGACGTACGTCGGCCGGACCCGCATAGCACAGCCAGAGCTTGCCGGCGCGCGCGGCGTCGGGTCGGCCGAACACCGGGCAGGCGACGTAGGCGACACCGTGAGCCGTGTGGCGTGCGGCCAGCCGGGTGACGGTCGCGGGGCTGAGCGTGCTCATCGAAAGGTGCACGCCGCCGGGACCGAGACGGCTCAGCAGGGCGTCGTCGAACAAGGCCTCGGCAGCGGCGTCGTCGGCGAGCATGCTGATTGCGATGCCGCCGGGTTCCACCGCATCGGCGGCCTGTGCGGCTACGTGCGCGCCCTGGGCGACGAGCGGTTCCGCCCGGGCCGTGGTCCGGTTGTAGACGGTGAGGGAGAAATCGCCCTCGATCAGGCGGGCAGCCATGCCCAGGCCCATCTGACCCAGGCCGATGAAGGCGATCGTTTGCGGGTGCGTGCGTTCCATGCGGTCTCCTAGTTCAGTGTGATGCTCAGCGGGGTTTGGCACGCTGGTATTGCACCGGCCAGTCCACCTCGGCGCCGAGGGCGTGGGCGGCATGCAGCGGCCAGTAGGGGTCGCGCAGCAGTTCGCGTGCGAGCAGAACGGCGTCCGCCTGCTCGGTGACGAGCAGATGCTCGGCCTGTTCCGGCGAGGTGATCAGGCCGACGGCACCGGTATGGATCCTGGCCTGGGCACGCACGGTCTGCGCGAAGAGGGTCTGGAAGCCGGGCGCGGCAGGTATCCGGGCATCCGGGGTCAGGCCGCCGCTGGAGCAGTCGATCAGGTCGATTCCGGCCTCGCGCAGCCAGATCGCCAACTGTACCGACTGGGCCAGATCCCAGCCGTCGTCCACCCAGTCGCTGGCCGAGATGCGTACGAACACGGGCAGTTCGGCGGGCCATTCCGCGCGTACGGCGCGGGCGATTTCGAGCGGCAGGCGCGCGCGGTTTTCGAGGCTGCCGCCCCAGGCGTCGTCGCGATGGTTGGACAGCGGCGAGAGAAAGCTGTGCAGGAGATAGCCGTGCGCCATGTGCAACTCGGCGACCTGGAACCCGGCCTCCAGCGCCAGACGGGCGCTGGCGACGAACTGCGACTTGATGCGCTCGATGCCTGCCTCGTCGAGTTCGTGCGGCACCGTATGGGCGGGCGAAAAGGCCTTCGCACTCGGGGCTTCTGGTACCCAGCCGTTGTCCGCGGCGGGCTGGATCGGGTGGCCGCCAAGCCAGGGAGCGTCGGTGGAGGCCTTGCGCCCGGCGTGCGCGATCTGAATGCCGGCCACCGAGCCCTGGGCCTTGATGAAGTCGGTGATGCGCCGGTAAGCGGTTGCCTGGGCCTCGTTCCACAGACCCGTGTCGTATGGCGTGATGCGCCCTTCGGGGCAGACCGCGGTCGCCTCGGCGATGACCAGGCCGGCGCCGCCGACCGCGCGGCTGCCCAGATGCACCAGATGCCAGTCGTTGGGCACGCCGTCCGTGCTGGAGTACTGGCACATGGGCGATACGAAGATGCGGTTGGGAATGCTCAGGCCGCGCAGGACGAGGGGGGTGAACAGTCGGGTATCCATGAGTCGCCTCTAAGGTGTTGTGTGTGTCGGTCGCGATCTCTCGCGGCGCAGGGCCGCAAGCATCAGAAGGTCATGACCTGATAGCCCTGATCGACGACATTGACCAGATCCGCGCCGATGGCCTGCATTTGAATCTCCGCCTCGCGCAGATGCGCCTCTTCGCCCAATCCGCGCGCGTTGTAGATACAGGCAAGCGTGGCGATGCCGCTGGCCAGCAGTTCGTCGAGCGCCGGCTTGAGCGCCGGGTCCTCGCGGATCTGGCCGGGCACGCGAACGCCAGGACCAAAAAAGAAGAAGCGGATGTCTTCGAGGCGGTTTTGCTTGGCTGCGACGGTGGCGAAACGCAGCGCCATTTCCACCTTCACCGGGTCCTTCATGTCGGACAGCAGCACGATCGCGAGCTTGGCCATGGGCGTCAACCTCCTAAATGCCGGGAGAAGAAATCGAGAGTCAGCTCCCAGGCCTCCGCGGCAGCCGCCGCGTGGTAGCTGGGGCGCACGTCGCAGAAAAAGCCGTGGCCGGCACCGGGGTAGATCTGCATCCCGTAGCGCTTGCCGGCACGGCTCAGCGCCTCGGCGATGCGGCCGTGCTCGTCGGGAGCGATGGAGCCGTCCTCGGTGCCGTAATGCAGCAGCAGCGGTCCCTGCATCGCCGGTATCCGGCCGAGCAGCGGGGCACGACCCAGCCCATCCTGCAGCGGCGCGATGCCGCCGCCGTAGAACGAGGCCGTCGCGCTTACGCGTTCGGCATGCGCGGCGTGGGTGAGGAAGGCATAGCGTCCGCCCATGCAGAAGCCCAAGACGCCGGGTTTGATCGGCGCAACGGACGGATGCCGGGCGAGCAGGTCGAGTGCACGGTCGGTTTCCTGCATGACCTGCTCGTCGTTGAGGGTGCGCAGGTGGCCGATGGCGCCGTCGCGGTCGCTGTAGTCGTAGGTGTCGCCGTGATAGATGTCCGGCACCAGCGCCACGTAGCCGGCTTCCGCCAGCCGTGCGGCCAGCGTCTGGAAATGGCCGTTGACGCCGAAGGCCTCGATGAAGACGACCATGGCCGGGTGCTTGCCGTCGCCGGCCGGGCGTGCCAGATAGCCGCGCAGGTCGGGAGCGATGTCGATCCATTCGGCGACAGGGGATGAAGTCGAGCTCATGCGGTTTCCTCGGGTGATGGTGGGTCTAGGATTCCATCGTCAGCACGACGCGGAACCTGGCCTCGTTGTTGAGCATGCGTTCGTAGGCCTGCGCGGCCTGCGCGAGGGGATAGGTCTCGACTATCGCATTCACGCCGCGCAGGGCGCTGAAGGCCAGCGTGTCCTCGGAGTCGCGCGCGTGACCCGAGGCCCATCCGCTCAGACCATGGTTGCCGGCAATGAGTTGCAGGGGCGTGACCTCGATCGGCTCGTTGTCGACGCCGACGACGATCATCCTGCCGTTGCGCCCCAGGCCGGAGAACAGCGCGCTGATCAGCCGGCTGTTCGGCGCGGTGGCGAGGATCACCCGCGCACCGCCGAGGGCCTGCAATGCCGCCACAGCATCGGTGGCGGCGGTGTCGATGTATTCGTCGGCACCGAGTTCGCGCGCCAGCGCCTCCTTGTCGGTGCCGCGCGACAGGGCGACGGTACGAAAGCCCATCTGCCGCGCGAACTGCACGCCGAGGTGGCCGAGTCCGCCGATGCCCTGCACGGCGACCAGATCGCCGGGGCGCGCGCCGCTGTTGCGCAGGGCGTTGTAGGTGGTGATGCCGGCGCACAGCAGCGGCGCGGCGGCGACGGAATCGAGGTCTTCGGGGACCCGGGCGAGGCTTTCCTCGGGAGCTGTCATGTATTCGGCATAGCCGCCGTCGAAGCTGATTCCGGTGATCTTGGCGTTCGCGCAGTTGACGAAATCGCCTTCGCGGCACGCGTCGCAATGGTGGCAATGGCCGCCGTGCCAGCCGACGCCGACCCGTTGGCCCGGCGTCCATGCGGTGACGCCCGGACCGAGCGCGTCGACCACGCCGACGACTTCATGCCCGGGGATGCGCGGATACTCGATGCCCGGGAACAGACCTTCCTTGACGAACAGATCGCTGTGGCAGATGCCGCAGGCGTGGATGCGGATGCGCACCTGACCCTCGTTGGGCGCCGGCAGCGGGCGTTCGACCAGCTCGAATTCGCCGCCGGCCCTGGATACCTGTATGGCCTTCATGGTTTGGGGCATGGAACGTCTCCTGGCGGTGGGTGGAGAAAGTCTTGGATGTTAATACAGACCGGTTGGTATGTGTATGGCGCGGTCGCTTCCGTACGTCCGCCGCCGTGCGGGCTCAGGCCGACTGGCCGGCGGCGTGGGTGCCGAGTTGCTGGAGGTAATCGCCCAGGGTGCGCATGCAACCCCGGTAGGCCTCGATGTCCTGGAGGTTCTTGCTCAGGCCGGCGCAGCCTTCCATCGAGGCGATGATGAACAGGGCAGTCTGCTTGCAGTCGACTTCCGGACGGATCTGGCCGAGCGCACGGGCGCGCCTGAGTGTCTGGGTGAGTGCGTCGGTCCATTCCTGGAGCACGGTGTGCAGGGCGTTGCGGAAGACCTCGTCGCAGGGACTCATTTCCTGAATCAGGTTGTTGAGGTCGCAGCCGAGGCGCACGTTTTCCGGCGCGGCGTTGAGCAGTTTCTGCTCGAGCAGCCCGGCCAGTGCCTCCAGCGGCCGTTCCGCGCGCATCAGGGGGTCGATCCATTCGCGCCGCACGCGCGCCGCGATCACTTCCTCGACCACCGCGATGCCGAGCGCCTGCTTGGTATCGAAATGATGGTAGAGCGCGCCCTTGCTGAGGCCGGTATCGGCCAGAATCCGTTCCAGGCTGGCGGCCTGAAAACCGCGTTCGTAGATTTCCCGATGCGCGGCTGCAAGCAGACGCTGGCGTGTGTTCTCGGGATTGCACTGGCGGGCGGTGTGATTCATGGACTGGACTCAGTTGCGCGGCTGCCAGAGTATTTCGGTCGCTTCAAGCGGGATGCTGGCCGCCGGGTGGATGGGGACGATACGTGCCGTGTATTCCTGCGGGTCGCGGTCCTCAGGCAGCGTCGCGCCGTAGCGATAGCCATGGATGGCGCCGGGCAGGGGGTCGATGCGTTGCAGACGGTGCCGCACGTCCGGGTCGGCGAACAGTTCCACGGCAACGTCATCCGGTTCGAGGTCATCGAGATACACCTGCACGTCCGCATGCCAGCCCGCATCCTCACGCGACCAAGAGAGATCGCCGATACGCAGGCTGTCCCAGTGATCTTTAAGACGTCGATGCCAGGCTTCGAGTTCCGTAGCCAGTTTCCCACCATTTCCCTCGCGTTCGGCGACGGCCTTGGCCTGCGGTAGGTAATAGTTTTCGACATATTCGCGCAGCATTCTATTGGAGGAATACGCCGGCGTCAGCCGCGCCATGCTCTCGCGAATCCGCGCAACCCACTCGCGCGGAACTCCGTTTTGGTCGCGAGTGTAAAACAGCGGAACGATCTCTTCCTCGAGCAGTCGGTAGAGGTCCTCGGCCTCGGCGGCGTCCCAGGCCGCGTCAGCATCGTGTTCGCAACGGTCGCCCAGGGCCCAGCCGAGCTCCGGTGCGTAGGCTTCCGCCCACCAGCCGTCGAGTTCGGAAAGATTGAGGCCGCCGTTGACCAACACCTTCATCCCGCTGGTGCCGCTGGCTTCCCAGGGACGGCGTGGCGTGTTGATCCAGAGGTCGACACCCTGGACCAGGGTGGCGGCTACCGCCATGTCGTAATCCTCGACGAACACCACGCGGCCATGCAATTCGGGACGGGCTATGAATGCGCTCCAGTCCTTGATCATCTGCTGGCCGTTGCGGTCCAGAGGGTGTGCCTTGCCGGCCATCACCAGCTGTACTGGGCGTGAGGTCGAGGTCAGTAGGCGCGACAGGCGGTCCGGGTCGCTCAACAGTAGGTTGGTGCGTTTGTAGGCGGTGAAGCGACGCGCGAAACCGAGGGTCAGCGCATTGGGGTCGAGCAATTGTGCGGTTTCCCCGATACGTGCTTCAGTGGCCCCATGGCTGGCTCGCTGGCGAGCTAGCCGACTGCGTACGGCGGCGATGAATGCCTGCCGGCTGGCGCCGCGGAACTCCCACAACTCTTCGTCTGCGAGTGCTCGCACGCCGCCGCCGACTTCCGCCAGATCGCCGACCCAGCGCTCTTTGCCGCAGCTACGCGTCCACAGCAGGTCGGCCTGCTGCGAGTCCCAGCTCGGGGTGTGTACGCCATTGGTCACGTGCCCGACGGGAACCTCACTGAGCGGGCGGCGCGGAAACAACATGGCGAACAGGCGCCGGCTGACTTCGCCGTGCAGGCGTGAGACTCCGTTGGCCGCACCACAACCGTGCAGCGCTAGATATGCGGGCACGAATTCCTCGTCGCCGTTCCCGTTGCCGCTTTCATCGACGCGGCCGAGTTGCAGAATGCGTTCGAAGGGTAATTGCCACTGCTCCGCATAGGGCTGCAGGTACAGCCGTGCGAGTGCGGGCGGGAAGCGGTCGAAGGCGGCCGGAACCGGGGTGTGAGTGGTGAACAGATTGCCTGCGCGAGTGGCGCGCAATGCCACTTCGAAGGGTAGTGAATGTGCCCGTGCGAAGCTGGCGGCGCGTTCGAGCACTGCCAGGGCGGCGTGACCTTCGTTGAGATGGCAGACACGCACCGATAGCCCGAGGTGTTCGAGCATGCGCCAGCCGCCGATACCCAGGATGACCTCCTGCGTCAGGCGTGCCTCGTTGTCGCCGCCATAGAGTTCGCCGGTGATGCCGCGGTCGCGCGGGCTGTTCACGAGATCGTTGGCATCCAGCAGCAGCAGTCTCGAGCGTCCCACGCGCGCCTCCCAGCAGCGCAACTGCAGGGTGCGGCCGGGCAGTTCGACGGTTACCCGCAGCCAGCCTCCGTCACCGTTTCGAAGCGGGATGACCGGCAGCATGGCCGGGTCGTTGTAGGGGTAGTAGGCAAGCTGCGCGCCATCGATGTTGAGCGCCTGACGGAAATACCCCTGCTGATACAGCAGACCCACCCCGACCATTGGCACGCCTAGGTCACTGGCCGTCTTCAGCATGTCCCCGGCCAGAATACCGAGGCCGCCGGAGTAGATCGGCAGGGATTCGCTGAGACCGAATTCCATGCTGAAGTAAGCGACCGTGCCCAGGTGTCCATCGGCGTCGAGTTCGCCAAACCAGGTCGGCCCGTTCAGGTTGTCCTCGCGTTCCGCGAGCTGTCGTTCGAGTTCGTCGCGGAAAGCCGGATCGGCGGCAAGGCTTTCGAGCCGGTCGCGCGAGACGGTTTCGAGAATCAGCCAGGGGTTCGCGGTGGCCGCCCACAGGTCTGGATCGATGGTTTCCCACAGGACGTCGGAGGCATGGCTCCAGCTCCAGCGCAGATCGAGGGCGAGTTCGGTCAGTCGTGACAGTGGCGCAGGTAGGTCGTCGCGTGTCAGATAGCGTCGGTAGTCGTTCACGGAGAGTTCTCGGGTGGCGGAGATGTGTGTTTGATACGCTGAATGTCGATGCCGGCAAGGAGCGCCTGAACCTGTTGATAGCCGAACAACGCCGTACCGGGCCGGCTGGCAGTACCGCTGCCGCAGGCGACCGCCAGGCGCAGCGCTTCTGCAGGCGGTTCCCCGCGCGAGAGTGCGGCCACCAGTCCGGCAACCATGGAATCGCCGGCCCCAACGGTCGAGACGACATCGACCGGCGGTGACTTGGCGAGATAACTGGCCTGTGCATCCACCAGCAATGCACCCTCCGCACCCAGCGAAACACAGACATATTCGATGCCGCGGGCCTGCAGGGCACGTGCCTCGGTGACGATATCGTCCAGATTGGGCAGGGCTCGGCCGACTAGCTGTTCGAGTTCGTAGAGGTTGGGTTTGATCAGGAATGGACGTTCTTCGATGCCGTGGATCAGGGCCTCTGCCTGGGCATCGAGCACGCAGCGTGCCGCTTGCGCGCGCAATGCGCGGATCAGCGAGGCGTACATATCGGGAGGCACTCCGGGCGGCAGCGAGCCGGTAAGCACAGCGATGCCTCCGCCGGCCAGATTGAGTACCTCGTCGATCACGGCCTGTAAGGCGAGTTCGGTGACCTGAGGGCCGGTGCCGCTGACCTCATACTGCGCGCGCGGTTCCCGTTGCAGCAGCGTTACGTTGACCCGGGTTTCACCCTCGATGCGGATGCAATGCGGGTGGTCGAGCTCGTGGGCGATCAGACGCTGCAGGAAATCACCGATCTCGCCGCCGACGATGCAGACCGAGTGTGCGGGTACGCGCAGATGCTTGAGTGCACGGGCCACATTGATGCCGTTGCCACCGGGATCGTGGCGGTTGGCATGTGCGTGGATCTTCTGATCGACGACCAGATTCGAGATGTCATAGCTGATGTCGACGGAAGGATTCAGGGTCAGACAGACGATGGGTATTCCGGGTGGTTCGATCATACGGACCCTGATTTCAGGTTGGCGGCGATTGACGATAGCGGGTGCTCATTTTCGGTCAGACCGTTTATCAATTCGATGATGGTACGTAGCGCGTTGTCGATGCCATACAGGTCTCCGTAAAAGTACTTGCCCTGGTCGTTCATGCCGAACAAGGCGTCTTCATTCTGCATGGTGATCTGAATGGCGGCGGTGCTGGAGTTCTTGGCGGCGATCGGCCGCCCTCCTGCGGCAGAAATCGATGCGAGGATATCCGGGCGAAGATCTGGATGATGAACTACGGCCCCACCAGGATGCTGATCGAGCAGGAACTGCGCCAGTAGAGCACCCAGGCGCTCGGGCTCAAGGGCGCTGCCGTTTTCATCCACCACCACGAGGTCATCGGCATCACCATCGAAGGCAGCACCGAAGCGACAGCCGTTGGTGACGACGCATTGCCCCAGGTTTTGCAGGGCTTGAGGATGTCTGGGATCCGGGGAGCGGTTGGGAAAACTGCCATCGGGTTCAAAATTGAGTTCCCAGATACGTACGTTGTGCAGATGCGAGAATACAGCGCTGGTATCCAGTCCACCGACCCCATTGCCTACGTCGAGAGCGATCTTGATCGGGCTGAAGGTACGGGAATAACTACGAATGACTGCGGCGTAATCGGGCAAGGGTGCGGCATAGCGAAGTTCGGGGGTGCATGTGAGCACTGAATAGAAAGGCGGCAAGGCACTGGCTGCGATTTCGTCCAGGCCACTATCGCGGCCCAGGGCGATGGCTCGCTCGCGATACAGTTTGAAACCATTGTATCCAATAGGTGCGCCCCCTCCCGTGATCATGATGGCTCCGACATAGCCATGCTCAGCTGCATACCAGCGCATCATCGGTGTCGAACTCAGGCCAATATGCGTGACGTGATGTCCGCCGGAGCGCAGGCCAATGCTGACGGCCTCAGAGAGAGAGGCCGAACTAAGTCGGGTGTCGTAGCCAATGACGAATTCTTTGTCACCCTCAGGCGAGATCATGTCGCCATAAGCGCGAGCCAGTGAGATCACGTCGCTGCAATGCAGACCTCGCTCGACCGGGTAGCGAATGCCTTCGGAGGTGATGACTTGGGTGAAGCGATTATCCATGGTCGTGTCTCGTGCTTGATCTGGGGCCAATTACGGGTGGCTTCCACCGCGCGACATTGTGCGATCCCGGCGCGAAATAAATACAAACAATAGTCCTGGAATCTGCCGCGTCAGAGGCGTTGTGACAGCCTTGTCCGTCTCTAGCTGGTGGTGCGGCGCCAACCTCTGCCAGATAGAACAAAAGCGTGACGATTCCATGAATGATGCGACAACACTCGGAGGCCGAGTATTTCCGGTGTCCCGCTACACATGTACCAGCCGGATAAGCTGTGATGTTAACTGCCGCTTATTCGCTGGGAGGTGTCCACCACTGTGAATCGTCAGACAATATGATCCAGGTCATCGCTCCCGTGGGATGGCGGAATGGCCTGGCACGCATCTCGCTCAAGACACATGCCAGTAAGCGTAGAACACCGAGAGCAGGCAGCTGGCGATCAGCCACGCCGCGGCCGGGAGCAGGCGCAGGTCGCGGCTTAGCGTCAAAGCGTAGATGCCCTTGAGCAGATTGTTGCTCCCGCTGGCAATGATCACGGCCGCCGCAAGGCCGGCTTCGCCGACGTGGAAGCGTCCGGCGAGCAAAGACAGGATAAAGGGATCGATGTCGGTGAAACCCACGGCGAAGGAAAGTACGTGCAGACCGCCCGCACCATAGTGTGTGACCGCCCACTGGGTCAGGCCGGCAAAGGCGACGAACAGGGTGGCGAACAGGACCGCGGTGCTGAATTCGAGTGGGTGGCGTAGCGCCGGTAGGTTGCCGTTGGCCTGTGCGTCACCGCTGCCGTCGCGGTGCAGCACCCAGACAAGTGCCAGAGACAGCGCGAACAACAGACCGAACGGGGCTGTGAGCCGCCAGGCCACGGTTTCGTGGCCGAGTATGAGAATCAGGATGAACAGCCGCAGATACATCATCGCGGTGGCGAGCACCACAGCGGCGGCGAGATTGCGCACATCCGCGCCGGCCTCATGCGCTCGACGTGCGAGGACAACGGTAGCCGCCGTGCTCGAATACAGCCCGCCGAGCAGGCCGGTGAGCAGAGCACCGCGAGAAGGGAAGAAATAGGTCTGGACCATGTAACTCAGGTGTAACTACTCAGCTAATTCTCAGAGATCGCCAGAGCAAAAGCCGGTAGCTTGCGATCGAATACTAGGCGCAACGCCTCCGAAGCCGTGACCCCCTGCTTTCGGCAGGTCGATAGATATCCCCGTATGCGGCAAAACATCGCGGCACCCTCCAGGCTGCGGAAGCAGCCGGAGATCTTCTGCTGCACTTTGGTCATACGGATATCGTTCTCCGCCTGATTGTTCGTGAACGGCACATTGACGTCCACCATGAAACGCAGCACATCGTCTTCATAGGCCATCAGACGCTCCAGCAGATTGCGGGCCTTGCTCCGCTTGATCCGCCCCCGAGGCTTGTTGTCGGGTGGTTTTTCCGGCTCAGGGCATTCCAGTTGCCCCGCCTCGAGCACATCTCGGTAGCGCTGCCGGTAAGCATTGGCCTCGGTCAGCGGCAGGATGCCGCCAGCGTTCTCGACGGCCTGATGAATCTCTCTGAGCAGCTTGCCCATCGCTTCCGCCCATTGTTGTCCGTCCTGCTCGAATGCTCGTTCCAGTTCGCGCAGGTGGTGGGCATTGCACAGGGCATGGGTGCAGTCCCGATAACGGTAATAGGGTTTCCAATGGTCATGACACAGCACACCGCGGAACCGTGGCAGGATCCCGATCGCGTCCATCGCCTCCTGGCCTCGCTTACTGTGGACCTGATAATGCGTCCAATCAGCATTGGACAGAGCATGCAGCCAATGGCGTTTGCCATCAATGTTGACCCCGGTCTCGTCGGCATGAGCGGACACGGCTTTGGCCAATGCCGTTTTGCTGATCGCCTCAAAGGCCGCCAGGCGGGTAAATGCCTCGCGATTGAAGTTCACCAGTGAACCATCGCTCAAAGGGATGCCCAACTGATCGGCAAAGTAATCCTGGATCCGCTTGTAGGGCAAGAGCTGATATTGGGACAGATAGACGGCATGGGCCTTGAGGCCGGAACCATACTGCACCTTCTTATCCACCCCTTCCGGGAATGAAGCCACAAAACGTTGGCCTGATTCATTCTCCAGGATCTGCGCCCGATACTCGGTCACGATCCGGCTGATGTCGATATCAAAAACCTGGCGAGTCTCGAAACCCGCCTCGGTATAGCAGCCTTTCGGCAAGCGACGACGATCGATCTTGAGGACCTCGATCTCATCGGGATGCTCGACCGGGCGCAAGGTCTTGCCCACGTGCCCCGGCTGGCCACCGGAAGGTCGGCTTGAGCGCACACGCTGGCTGCGTGGCCGATTGGGATCCGATGCCGGCGGCTGACTGCTGTTGCGGCTATTGAGCCCGAGACGGTTGAGTAACACGACGAACAACATGAGCATCATCTCGATACTGGCGCGGAGTGCCGGAGATAGGTCTTTCTCCTGCTCCAGTTGCGCCCTGACCTGTGCCAGGGTGATCTCGATATCGACGCCGTCGATCCGCACGCAAGACTGCTCCAAAGAAGTAATGAAGCTATTATCTCACGGGTTTTGAAGTGCCAATTTTCTCGTTTGTAAGGCGATCTGGCGGCGTAAAATAATTGACTGACGGTGGGGCAGTGCCTCGCGTGATGTCGCAAGGAAGACTACGCCTCTGTCGCTTTCGGAGACCAATAATCGCACTCGTTACAGCGCCGCCATATTTTCAAAAAAACTACCAAAAACCCTGTCAAGTACTTTTTGTAATTATTTTCACTGAGTAGTTACACTCAGGTAAGAAATGCCCGAGACCACGATCACCGCCAGCCAGACCTGGTAGTAGCTTACGCTGAGGAAGGGCGCAATCTGGCGGTCCGGCAGCAACGGCAGGATCAGGCCTGCCATGACCATGAACTTGACCAGGGTGGGCGCCTCGGTACTGCGAAAGGCGTCGGAGAAACGGCGGATGCCGGGCTTTTCGCCAAGCAGCAGCAGGATGACGACCACGTAGAGGATGAGCAGCCACATCGGCTGTTTTAGCGCGAGCGGGCCGACGAGGAAGGTCAGCAGTGCGATCAGGGTGGCAAGCAGGCTTTGCCGGCCGTCGCGGAGTCTGGCCCAGTACTCGAGCGCAAGCAGGACGCCGACGGCGATGAAGCCGAAGGCGAACAGCCTGAGTCCTGGGTCGAGCAGGGTCAGGGCAAAGCCGAGTACGGCCAGCAGGGTGAAGGTACGCGTGGTGCCGAAGCCGAGCCCGTGACCGCTGGCGCGCCGGTAGCTGTGCAGTTCGAGACCGATGACGAACCCGAACAGGGTGGTTGCCACGAAGGCAATCAGAAGCGGGGAGAGTGCGGCCTGCGTCAGCATGGTGCGGCGGGTATGCGCTGTGGTGACATGCTCAGCCCAGCACTTCGCGGCCGACATAGACGACCAGAAACAGTCCCAGCGCCCCGACTAGCACGGCTAGAATCAGGTTTGGCAGTGTGGCGTGGTAATGTTCCTGCGTTTTGCTGTCGATCAGGCGACGATTGAGCAGGTAGCCCCAGCTGGCAACGCCCACCATGATGAGGCCGGCCACCATCAGTGCGAGACCAGCGCCGGCGGCGCCATGTCCCGAGCTGTGCGGTCCGGCATGGTTGCCGGCCACTACCAGATAGCGAATGAAAAGATCGAACTTCTCAATCACGAAGCCAAAGGCCATGAGCGCGACCGCCGTGCGTATCCACGCCAGATAGGTGCGCTCGTTGGCAGCGTGATCGCTGAAGCGGTCGATCACGGGGCGGCGGACGGTACGACCAACATCGGCAGACTGCCCTTGCGTAGCAGGGTTTCAGTGGTACTGCCGAGGAGCAGTCGGGAAAGTCCGTGGCGGCCATGCGTGGCGATCACCAGCAGGTCGGCGCCCCAGTCCTCTGCAGCTTTGAGGATTGCGCGCCCGATACGGCCTTCCGGTGATTCGATCAGCTCGGATTCCACCGTCAGGCCGGCGGCCTTGGCCTCATCCAGCGCGGCATCGAGCACTTTGCGTGCGCCGGCGACAAGGTTGTCGCGCAGCGTTTGCGGATCGATCCAGGCCAGTTCGCCGCCCATGTAATCGCCAATCGCCTCATCGACCACGGTGATCAGCTTGATGGCGGCCTTTTGATCACCGGCCAGATTCAGTGCCTGTTTGAGCGATTTGCTCGCGGGAGTGCTGCCGTCGACCGGAACGAGGATGCGTTGATAAAGGCCCATATGGAATTTCCCCTCCTGTGAAAGGCGTGAATGAGCTAATGCTGAATATTATCGGATTTGACGGTAATTATTTCTTGAATCCCCTGCGATGGGGCTGATCGGCATCATGGATACGGGTCATGGTGGTGCGGAGGGTGACGGTGTCCGGGGCGGTCAAGGATTTCGAAGATGCCAAGGGCAATCAACAGGCAGGCGAACAACATTCTCAGCAGGTGCTCGGGTAGTGCCATCGCCGCGTGTGCGCCGATGAGGGCGCCGATCAGTCCGCCCACCGCCAGCCAGGGCAAGAGGGCCCAGCGCACGTTGTGTTCGATGGCGTTTTCCAACAAACCGCTGACCGTGGAAGGTAGGCGTGTGATCAGTGATGTGCCCTGAGCCAGAGCCTGTGGCATGCCCAGTCCGAGCACGAACAAAGGGGCGAGCACCGGGCCGCCGCTGACCCCGACAATACCGGCCACGGCACCTGAAAAGACACCGACAAATATCAGATAGATAGTTGACCAGGATGTGGCAAAGCCGTGCGGCGGCGAAGTGCCGACCGCCAGCAGTGCAGCACCGCCAAGGATGACGACCACACCGAAAACGATGCGCAAGCCGCGCACGGGCCAATTGCGGCTCATGCGCGCGGCGACCGGGGCAACGAATAACGAGGGTACGCCGGCCCACAGCAGGGCGGACCAGACGATTTTCCCCTTTATGGCATAGGCAGCACCTGCCGTGATGGCATTAACCAGGGCAACGGCAAGCGCGGTGCCGCGCGCATCCAGCGCGTCGAGCCTCAGCAGCCCGGTAAGCAGCGGGATGAGCAGCGTGCCGCCGCCAAGGCTGGCGAGGCCGCCGCCGAAACCGGCAATGAGTCCGATAATAACCGCCTTGGCATGCGGTGCGGGCCGGCTGTGCCGAGGCACATGCAGGGCGGGTTCTTGCTTCATGGATGTCTGCCTGGACTGGCTCAGTGTGGGACGAATAGAGATATGCCGCTACCTGGTAGGTGCGGTGTCTCGAATAGACCTGGATTTCGGCGCCGGGTTCTGTGCCGATACGGCAAGATTTGCGGCCGGCGCCAAACGCGCCGGCCGCTGAGGGGTCAGTGCGTGGTGCCGCCGCCGAGTTCTGCGTCGATCAGGGTTTCGGCTTCCAACCAATCGTCCAGCGAGCGGCTCGGATCGAAACCGTGCTTCTCAGCGATGTAGAAAGCAGCCTCGGAAATCATGCGATAACGCTGTTCCGGGGTGACCTGGATCGTGGCCGTTTTGGGCTTGCGTGTGCGTGGTGCGGCGGTTTTCGGAGCCGCGCTCTTGGCCTTGGCCGTTGCGGTGGAGGCGGCCTTTGCAGGGGCCTTGGAGGCCGTCTTGGCAGCAGTAGTGGCAGTGGTATCGGCGGTCTTGGTGCTGCGCGTGCTTTTTTTCGGGGGGGAGGCGGGGGTCTCGCTCATGGTGTTACTCCGTCAGGGCTGGTGGGGGCGCTGCCGGCTGCGGTGCGGTGGCAGTCTGAAAGAGCATAGATCACGCGCAAACGTTAGGACAATTCGGTGAATGACGCATGCGGCAGCGTCGTTAATCATGATCGACGTCATGCGTCCGGAAATCCGGCAGCCCGGCTGCGATCAGTCCCGCGCGTTCCCGTTCGACCTCGTCGTCGAGGTAGGCACGCCTCGCGGCATGCCCCCAAACCACGCCCGGCCAGGCGGGATCCCTGTCGTGCCGCCCGACCACATGGATATGGAGCTGGCGGACGATGTTGCCGATAGCGGCGATGTTGAGCTTCATGATCTGCGGATGATGGGCTTCGACATAGGCCGCGACTTGATAAACCTCGTCCATCACGGCGTCCCGAAAGCCGGCATCCAAGGCATGCAGTTCGGTTTCTGTGCTGCGTGGGACGAGGATGAACCATGGGTAGAGAGCGTTATCCAGCAGCAGCAGTTCGCAGCAAGGTAGGCCGCCCATGCGATGGCAGTCGCGTGCGAGCCGGGGATCGAGGCCGAAATCGTCGCCCATCGCAACGTTGGCGGGCGTAGTCTGTGCTGCGCCCGCGCGGTCTCAGGCCTTGCCCTGGAGCTGGGCGATGACGGCCTCGTTTTCGAGCGTGGAAATGTCCGAGGTGATGTCCTCGCCCTTGGCGATGGTGCGCAGCAGACGACGCATGATCTTGCCCGAACGCGTCTTGGGCAGGCCCTCGGTGAAGCGGATTTCGTCCGGCTTGGCGATCGGTCCGATCTCCTTGGCAACCCAGTCGCGCAGGGTCTTGGCCATGGCCTCGGCGGAGGCGCCGGTGGGGCGTTCGCCGCGCAGGATCACGTAGGCCACGATGGCCTCGCCCTTGATCTCGTGCGGGCGGCCGACCACGGCGGCCTCGGCCACGGCCTCGTGGGAGACCAGGGCGGATTCGATTTCCATGGTGCCGAGGCGGTGTCCGGAGACGTTGAGCACGTCGTCGACGCGGCCCATGATCCAGAAGTAGCCGTCCGCATCGCGGCGGGCGCTGTCGCCGGCGAGATAGAAGCGGCCGTCGAACATGCCCCAGTAGGTCTTGCGGTAACGCTCGTCGTCGCCCCACACGGTGCGCAGCATCGACGGCCAGGGTTTGCGGATGACGAGATAGCCGCCGCGGTTGGGTTCGGCGATGGACTCGCCGTGCTCGTCGACCACGTCGGCCATGATACCGGGCAGCGCCAGCGTGCAGGAGCCGGGCTTGGTCGCAACCGCCCCGGGAATCGGCGCGATCATGTGCCCGCCGGTTTCGGTCTGCCACCAGGTGTCGGCAATCGGGCAGCGCTCGCCGCCGATCACGCGGTGATACCACATCCAGGCCTCCGGATTGATCGGTTCGCCGACGGTACCGAGCAGACGCAGCTTGGAAAGGTCGTAGGACTGGGGGAAGGCGTCGCCGAGCTTCATCAGTGCGCGGATCGCGGTCGGCGCGGTGTAGAACACGGTGACCGCATGCTCTGCCGCAAGCTTCCAGAAACGCCCGCCGTCCGGCACCGTCGGTGCGCCCTCGTAGATCACCTGGGTCGCGCCGAGTGCCAGCGGTCCGTAGGCGACGTAGGTGTGCCCGGTGATCCAGCCGACGTCGGCGGTGCACCAGAACACGTCCCGATCGTGCAGATCGAAGACCCACTTGTTGGTGAGGATGGCGTGCAGCAGATAGCCCGCGCTGGAATGCTGGATGCCCTTGGGCTTGCCGGTGGAACCGGAGGTGTAGAGCAGGAACAGCGGATGTTCCGCCTCCACCCACTCGGGTTCGCAGGTCGTCGGCTGGCCGGCGAGGGCGTCGTCCCAGAGCACGTCGCGCCCCTCGACCAGCGGTACGCCATGGCGGGTGCGCTCGAACACGATGACCTTCTCCACGCTGGGCGTGCCGTGCGCGATGGCCTCGTCGACCGCGGTCTTGAGCGGAATGATCTTGCCGCTGCGGTGACCGCCGTCGGCGGTGATGATCATGCGCGCGCCGGCGTCGTTGACGCGGTCGCGCAGGGCCTCGGCGGAGAAGCCGCCGAAGACCACGGAATGGGTCGCGCCGATGCGCGCGCAGGCCTGCATGGCGATCACCGCTTCGGCGATCATCGGCATGTAGACGACCACGCGGTCGCCCTTGCGGATGCCCTGTGCCTTGAGCGCGTTGGCGAACTGGCAGACCTCGGCGTGCAGTTCGCGGTAGGTGTACTTGCGCACGTCGCCGGGTTCACCCTCGAAGATGATCGCGGTCTTGTCGCCGCGCTCGGCCAGGTGGCGGTCGAGGCAGTTGTAGCTGACGTTGAGGCGGCCGTCGGAGAACCACTGATAATGCGGGGCGTTCGATTCGTCCAGGGTCACGCCGAACGGCTTCTCCCAGCTGATCTCCTCGCGTGCCTGCCGGGCCCAGAAGCCTTCATAGTCCTCGGCGGCCTCGCGGTGCAGGGCGGCGAGTTTCTCGGCATTCAGCCGGGCCTCGGCGACAAAGTCCTGCGGGGGCTGGAATACGCGATCCTCGTGGAGGACGGATTCGATGTTTTCGCTCATGGTCGACGCGCTCCTCGGTATTGTGATGTGCGGTGCCCGGCAGCAATTCGCTGCGATACGCGGTCCGTAGGTGAGCAGAAAAGCTTAACAGAAATACGCCGCGAACCTAGATGACGGAGGTCACGGCAGGCGGCCAGTCCAGGGCGCACAGCCCGGCGTTGTCGACGCTGATGCGCCGGAAATCGGCGAGCGAGGTCCGTTCGGCGAGCAGCATGGCCAGCCGGATGACCCCGGCGTGGGTTACGGCCAGGACCGGTGTCGGCGCGGCGGCGAGTTCGTCGAGGCAACGGCGGACCCTGTCGGCCGCGGCCGGCAGCGGTTCACCGCCTTCGGGAGGGTGCAGATCGGGGTCGCGCTTCCAGCGGCGCAGCGCATCCGGCCAGCGTGCCTTGACCTCGGCCTGGGTCAGGCCCTCCCAGTCGCCATAGGCCAGTTCGCACAGGCGCTCGTCGAATCCGACGTCGAGGCGCAGGGTGTGGCCGATGCAGACCGCGGTGTCGCGTGCCCGGCGCAGCGGGCTGCTGACGAGGGTCCTGGCGCCACTGTCCGCCAGCCGTTCGCCCAGCGCCATGGCCTGTTCCCAGCCGGTTGCCGACAGATCGGTATCGACCCGGCCCTGATAGCGGCCTTCCCGGTTCCATTCGGTCTGACCATGCCGGACCAGGATCAGGCGCGCAGGACCTATCGCGGTGTCGGCCTCAACCACGCAGACTCAGCCCGAGGGTGATGCGCTGCCCCGCATGCAGGGCCTCGCCGGCCACCTCCTTCTCGTACAGCAGGCGCAGCCGTACGCCGTGCGTGAGTCGATAGGAAACGCCGATGCCCTGGCGCAGGAGGTTGTAGTTGGTGGCGTTGTGCGCGGTATTTCCGGGGATGTAGCCGCCATCCGGACCCAGCGTGCGCGACACGAACAGGCTGCCGACCCAGGACCAGCGGTGCGCAAACGGACCGCCGACGACGCCGCTGAAACGGATCTGCGGGGCGCCGCCCTCGAGAAACACGCGCGGGCCGAGCGACAAGCTGAGGAACAGGGGCGCGCCCGCAGCGGCGAAGCTGTGCCACAGCCAGTAATCCATTTCGACCGCATGCTGGCCCGTGCTCAGCGCGGGGTCGAGGGTTCCGGAGCCGGTGGGGAGAATGGCGCTCAGGGCCAGGGCCTGGGCGGTATCCCTGCCAAGATCGAAGACCCGGGCGAACCCGAGTTGCTGATCCTCAGGCCCGCTGGCGGTCAGGGTCTTGCGGTGCTTGATTTTCTCGATGTGTGCCGCGCGCAGGTCGAAGAACACCAGCCAATGCGGGCTGAGCGCGGCGTGACCGGTGATGCGCAGTTCCTGCTTGAGATAGCGGCTGCTCGATGGCTGTGTGGCGGTGCCGAAGGTGCCCTGCGGGAAGCTGCGGTCGGCGCTGTAGTCCCGGTACTGGAAATTGAGCGTGTTGCTGCCGTCCGGCGGAGTCCAGGGATTGGCGCGTGCGGCTTGCGGCAGAACCAGCAGGAGAATCGGGAGCAGCAGTGCGTAGGCGCGCAGGAACGGTGTGAGCGGTGTCGTGGGCATGCGTTACCCGGCCAGAGGAATGAAGCACAGACCCAGGGCACGCAGACGCTCGCCCTCGAGCAGGTTGCGCCCGTCGACCACCACGCGCGCGCCGCTGAGCGTACCGGCGATGCCATCCCAGTCGAGCGTGCGGAATTCCGGCCAGTCGGTGGCGATGACCACGGCCTCGGCGCCGGCGGCGGCGGTATAGGCGTCGTCGAAGTGGTGCAGCTGTGCGTCGGGCGGACGGGCCAGGCGTGCGGCGGAGCCGGCACGGGGGTCATAGGCGCGCACCTGGGCGCCGCCACGGCGCAAGGCATCGATCACCGCGAGTCCGGGCGCCTCGCGCACGTCGCCGGTGCCAGCCTTGAAGGACAGCCCGAACACGCAGATCTGCCGGCCGCGGAGGTTGCCGAGGGCGTCGTGCAGGGTGCGGATCACGGCCTGGCGCTGCCGCGCGTTGACGGCGAGTGTGGCGCGCAGCAGCCCCGGTGTTTCGTCCGGTACGAGCCGGTCCAGGGCGCGGACCTCGCGCGGCAGGCAGTCGCCGCCGTAGCCCAGACCCGGTTCGATGAAATCGGCGCCGATGCGCGGGTCGAGCGCCATGCCTTCGGCCACGGAGCGAACGTCGGCGCCGGTCAGGCGCGCGAGCTGGGCGATCTCGTTAACGAAGGAGATTTTCGTCGCGAAAAAGGCGTTGGAGGCGTACTTGATCAGTTGCGCGGAGGCGGGGGAAACGAGCAGGGTGGGGCTGCGCAGCGGAGCGTAGAGTCGGGCTAGGGCGTTGGCGGCATCGGCATCGTCGCAGCCGATCACGATCCGGTCGGGTTGCGTGATGTCGCGCAGGGCCTGACCGCGACGAGGAAACTCGGGCGTAATGGCGACGGGCAGGCGCCGATCGCTTGTGCGCAGGCGATGCAGAGCGGCCTGCAGGCGGATATACGCACCGCCGGGCGGGGGCACTGACTTGAGCACCACAGTAAAGTCGCCGGGTGTGCGTTGGGCAATTTCAGTTACGGTTCGGCGCAGGTCGCTGGTGGCAGGTCGTCCGTCGACGCGCAGCGGCGTGCCGATGCAGGCGAAGACGAAATCCACCGCTTCGTCGGCATGCGCGTCGCGGGTCAGCGAGATGCTGCCGTCTGCCAGGGCATCCGTGAAAGCCGCGATCAGTTCGGGCTCGTCGCTTTCCAGACAGCCGCTTGCCAGCGCGTCGAGGCGGTCGGCGTCGTGATCGTGTGCGGTGACCCGGCAGCCCAGTCGGGTCAGACAGACCGCAGTGGCTAGACCGACGTGTCCCAGGCCTACGATGAAGGCGTGCTGCGCCATTGACTATGTCCTCGCCGGCTACGTCCTCAGGCTTCCAGCATCGCTTCGCTGCGCGGGCAGAGAGCGAGGAGTTCCTCGGCCACGCGCGCGGCGCCCTCCAGCGGAAACGGTGTGCGATGACGGTCCTCGATGTCGAGGGCATGCGGCACCAGCCGCCCGAGCTGTTCGACCAGGTCGCCGTCCGGGTCGACGCGGTCGACCAGACCGAAGCGCGCCAACATTTCGGAGCGCAGCCGCTGTTCCGCACGTGGACGGGCACGCGGCACCAGTATGGCCTTGCAGCCCAGAGACAGAATTTCCGAGCTGGTGTTGTAGCCGGCCATGGCGATCACCAGACTGCATTCGCCCATCAGGGGGAGCATGTCGGTCGCGCCATCGATGAAGTGTGTGTCCTGACATTCGGCGGCCATGGCCTCAAGGCGCGCGCGCTCAGTCGGGTCCATCAGCGGCCCGGGCACGATCAGGCTCTGGCAGCCGAAGCCGCCGTGCTCGCGCAGTGCCTGCAGATAAGCCTCGATGATGCACGCGCCGTCGCCGCCGCCGCCCACCGTGATCAGCACGCGCTGTCTGCCAGACAGTACGGGCGGTAGCGCGGGGGCGATGGATTCGGGAGAGGGGTCATTGCAGACGTAGCCGCAGTAGCGGATTTTGCGCGCCACGGGTTCAGGTATCTCATAGGAAGCGACGACGTCGAACCAGTCCTCGCGGCCATACACCAGAACCCGGTCGTAGACCCGCTCGAGGATGTCGTGAATGCCTTGCTCCTGCCACACCTGGCGGGTCGCCGCCGGGGCGTCGATGATGTCGCGCATGCCGAGGACCAGACGGGTGTCCGGGTAGTCCTCCTGCAGCAGGGCGAGCGTCGGCAGCAGCTCGCCGCCCATGCCGATGGGCGCGTGGTCGACCAGGAACACGTCGGGGCGGAAGGAGAGTGCGGCTTCCAGGATCAATGCTTCGCGATGGCCCTTGAGCAGGGCGAAATTCTTGGCGTGATCGCGTGGACCGTAGTGCTCGTCGCCGAGTTTGACCACCGGCGGCAGCGCACGCACGGTCAACCCGGGCGGTAGCGGCCAGCTGTCCTGCATCGGCGAGCCGGTGAGCAGCAGCACTTCGAAACGTCCGGGCATGGCCAGCAGTTGGCGTGCGATGGCAAGGTTGCGGCGCAGATGACCAAGGCCGAAGGTGTCGTGCGAATACAGCATCACCCGCCGTGGCCTGGGGTGCGGTACGCCGCGGCTAAACCCTCGTTCTGTGGTCCAACCGTCCTGCCAGCTGGCTACGGGGTAGCCGGCCTCGGGGTAGGTGGCGACGGCGCCGGCAGGGCGCGAGATGGGCTGCAGCCCGCGCGGGACCACGTTGCTGCGCTGCCGACGCCAGCAGTCGAGGCATAGCGATACCCAGTCGTTGCCGTGCAGGTAGCGGATCGAGGCGCGCTGCTGGTGCCCGCAGTGGTTGCCGGATGCCGCAGCTGCCTGGTGACCGCTGTGGGCTGCCGGCGGCGCGCCGGCCGGATTGCGCGAAACGGTTGACGCTTGCGAATTCATTGCGGTGTCGCCTCCAGCCTGCTGCTGTGTCGCTGATGCATGGGATGATCGAATGTCACTTGAAGATCTACACGTCGAGCACAGCGAAAGGGTTGCATCTCGATGCAGACTTTCGGTTCATCCGGTAGGGCGCAGTTCCGCCCGCGACGCAGCCACCGTTTCACGCGGATTTCCCCCCCTACCGATGGCGAGGTATTGGAAGCCGAGCTGCTGTAGGAGTTTGGGGTCGTAGAGGTTGCGGCCGTCGAGGATGAGGGGGTGGGCGAGTTTTTGTTTGATGAGGTCGAAGTCGGGACTGCGGAAGTGAGTCCACTCGGTGACGATGAGCAGCGCGTCGGCGCCCTCCAGGGTGTCCTCGGGGCTGTCGCACAGGGCAAGATCGGGCCGTTCGCCGTAGATCCGACGGCACTCGTGCATGGCGACCGGGTCATAGGCCTGCACACGGGCACCGGCGTCCCACAACGCCTCCATCAGGGTGCGGCTGGGGGCCTCGCGCATGTCGTCGGTGTTGGGCTTGAAGGCCAGGCCCCAGAGGGCGAAGCTGCGGCCCTTGAGGTTGCCGTCGAAGTGCGCGTGCAGCTTCTCGAACAGGCGCTGCTTCTGGCGCTCGTTGACCGACTCCACTGCGGCCAGCAGCTCGGCCTGATAGCCGCTGCCGCGCGCCGTGCGCTCCAGGGCCTTCACGTCCTTGGGGAAGCACGAGCCGCCGTAGCCGCAGCCCGGATAGATGAAGTGATAGCCGATACGCGGGTCCGAGCCGATGCCCACGCGCACCGCCTCGATGTCCGCGCCCAGGCGCTCGGCCAGATTGGCCAGCTCGTTCATGAAACTGATCTTGGTGGCCAGCAGGGCATTGGCCGCGTACTTGGTCAGCTCGGCCGAACGCACATCCATCAGCACCACGCGCTCGTGGCTGCGGTTGAAGGGCGCATACAGCGCCCGCATCAGCTCGCCGGTGCGCGGATTGTCCGTGCCGACCACGATGCGGTCGGGCTTCATGAAGTCCTCGATGGCCGCGCCCTCCTTGAGGAACTCCGGATTCGAGACCACATCGAACTCCGCCGTCACCCCGCGCGCGGCGAGGGCCTCGGCGAGGGCCGCGCGGACACGGTCGGCGGTGCCCACGGGCACGGTCGACTTGTTGATCACCACCCGATACTCGTCCATGTGGCGTCCGACGGTACGGGCGACCTCAAGGACATGGCGCAGATCGGCCGAGCCGTCCTCGTCGGGCGGGGTGCCGACGGCGATGAACTGGAACAGGCCATGCTTGACGCCCTCGGCGGCGTCGAGGGTGAAGCGCAGGCGGCCGGCGGCGGCGTTGTCGCGCACGAGCTTGTCGAGGCCGGGCTCGTAGATGGGGATGTCGCCCTGTTCGAGGCGCCGGATCTTGTCGGGATCGACGTCGACGCAGAGCACGTGATTGCCCACCTGGGCCAGACACGCCCCTGTCACCAGCCCTACGTAACCCGATCCGTATATCGTGATCTTCATGCCGGCATGCTCCCTCGTTGAATGTCGTTGCTCTGAATGGGTACTACCTCGGCTCCGCGAGCCAGCGAATCGTCGCGCCACAGGGCCGCATAGGCGCCGTTTTGCTGCAGCAGCTCGGCGTGGCGCCCGCGCTCGACGATACGCCCGCCGTCCAACACCACGATGACGTCGGCATCGGCGATGGTGGCCAGGCGGTGGGCGATGATCAGCGTGGTGCGGCCTTGCGTAAGGCGCTGCAGGGCGGCCGTCACGCGGCGTTCGGCAAAGGCGTCGAGCGCACTGGTGGGCTCGTCGAGAAGCACCACGGGGGCGTCGCGCAGCATCGCGCGGGCGATGGAGACGCACTGGCGCTGGCCGCCGGAAAGCCCGGCGCCGCGCTCGCCGACGGGCGTGTCGAAGCCCTGGGGCAGGGATCGGATCATGTCGTCGATGCCGGCCGCGCGCGCGGCGGCCATCGCATCGTCGCGCGTGGCGCCGTCGCGCCCGTAGGCGATGTTTTCCCACACGCTGCCCTGCAGCAGCAGCGGCTCCTGCAGCACGAGGGCGATCTGATCGCGCAGGTAGTCGAGATCGAGATCGCGCAGGTCGTGTCCGTCCAGCAGCACGCGCCCGGTCACGGGATCGTGCAAGCGCGGCACCAGTGTCGCGAGCGTGCTCTTGCCGGCGCCGGTCGCGCCGACCAGGGCTACGGTCTGTCCGGGGGCGATGTCGAGTTCGATCTCGTGCAGGATGGGGCGGGCCTCGCGGTAGGCGAATGACACGTTTTCCAGGCGAATGGCGCCACGGCTGCGTTCGGGACGCAGTGCACCGGGGCGGTTCCTGATCTCGGGCGCCTCATGGAAGATGTCGCCCAGGCGTTCGGCCGCGACCTGCCCCTTGCTGATCACGCCGGCCGACTTGGCGAACTGGCGCAGCGGGGCGGCCATGCCGCGCAGATAGGCGAGAAAGACCAGCAGTTCGCCGGCGGTGATGCGTCCGTGCAGGACTTGGATCGCGCCATACCAGGTGGCGAGCGCGGTGGTCATGGCGATCCCGCCGGCGACCAGTGGGGCAAAGCGGTTCTGCAGGTCGCTGGCCTCGATGGTGGCCTCCAGGCTTTGTCCTGCATGCTGTCCGAAGCGGTCGTCCTCGTGCGTGTGGCGTCCGTAGGCCTGCACGATGGGCAGGGCGGTCATGATTTCCTGGATCAGACCGGAGAGCTCGCCTTCGCGGTTGCGCGCCTGGCGCAGCGCGCGCTTGAGCCGTTGGCTGTAGCGCTGCATCAGCCACAGCAGCAGCGGGCCGGCGGCGAGCACGATCAGCGCATAGCGCCAGTCGATCACCAGCATGATCGTCACCATGCCCACGAGGGTGAGCAGGTGCGCGAACACGCCGCTACCGACGGTGGTGACAAGATTCTGCAGCGACTGGATGTCGCCGTTGAGCCGACTGGCAACCTCGCCGCTACGGCGGCGCCGGTGAAAGGCGAGCGACAGGCGCTGCAGGTGTGCGAAAAGGTCGCGGCGCAGCTCGAATACGGCCCGCTGACCGGCCACCAGCAGCAGGCGGTTGCCCACGATGGCGAGCAGCATGTCGAGTAGACCCAGTGCGATCATGATCACAGCCAGGGCATCGAGCAGGGCAACGCGATGCAGCACAGGGTCGGGCAGCCAGCCCGCCATCCAGGCCGGCAGCGGATGGCGGAACAGGACGCTGTCGATAATGAATTTGAGCGGCCAGGGGATCAGCAACAGCACGCCTGCGCGCAGACTCATCCCGGCGGCTGCGGCCGCCAGGGCGCGGCGGTGCGGGCGCAAGTAGGTGCGCAGCGACCAGAGCGTGAATTCCGCTTCGCGCGGCATGGTGCCTATACCGCCAGCGGGCCGGCGTGGGTGGGACACATCTGCGCGGCCAGCGAGGCGACGCGCGCGGCGTTCGAATCCCAGCTGAAGGCCGTGCTGGCCCGGCGCGCGGCCTGTTCGCCCATGGCGCGGCGTGAGAGCGGGTTCTGCAGCAGCTCGGAAATCGCCGCGGCGCAGCCGGCGGTATCGCCGGGCGAGTACAGGCGTCCGGTGACACCGTCCTCGACCAGCTCGGTGAGCTGACCGATGCGTGGTGCCACTACCGGGCGCCCCATGGCCATGGATTCGATCACCTTCATCGGCGAGAAGTAGAAGTCCGGCTGCGGCTGGTAAGGCGCCACGGTGACGTCCATCGCGGCCAGATAGGCGGGTATCTCGTCATGCGGGACGTGTCCGGCCAGCACCACGGAATTACCCATGCGTTCGCGCATGATGCGTTCGCGCAGATGCTCCATCACGGGTCCGTCGCCGACGATGAGCAGGCGCGCGTCGCCGTGTTCGCGGCGGATTTGGTGGAAGGCATCGAGCAGCAGGTCAAGTCCGTGCCAGGGCTTGAGGCTGCCTACGAAGCCGATCACTGGGCTGCCGGAGAAGCCGTGGCGCGCACGGATCAGCAGTTTGTCGATCGCGGTGTTGAAGCGGGTGGTGTCCACGCCGTTCGGCAGGATGCTGATGCGCTGTTCCGGCACTCCCTGTTTGATCGCGTGCGTTTTCATCGCCGCGGAGACGGCGACGATGTGGCTCGCGCCGCGGAATACCTCGCGTTCGATGGATTCGGCAAGCCCGCGCTGTACCAGACCGCGGAAGCGGGCCTGCTCCTCCACCAGCGGGGCATTGATTTCGAGGATGTGCGGGATGTCGAGGGCGGCGGCAACCTGAAGCCCGGCGCGGTGCATCAACGAATAGCGTTCGTAAAGCAGCTCGGGGCGCTGGCCGCTGCGCTGCAGGGCTCCCAGCATGCGCGCCGCCAGCGCACGGTCGTGCGCGATGCGTGCCAGTTCACGGCGCAGCGTGCGGTCGTGCTCGTAGGTTTCGATGCCAAGATCCCTTGCCGCGTTGGCGATCGGCTCGGGGTCATCCTGCGGCGGCAGTTCCATGCATTCGCCCGGAGGCGGTGCGTTGCCTTCTCCGAGACGACTGCAGAACAGCGACACCTCGTGACCGGTCCGGGTGAAGGCGCCGATCATCTCGCGCACGTGGACCGAGGCGCCCTTGTGGCCGAGCACGGGAATGCCGCCGTCGGCGCAGAGATAGGCGATTTTCACGACGCGGCCTCCGCAAGCAGGAGTGAGCGGACTTCCTTGGCGGTTTCCCAGCATTCGAAGCGCCCCTCGATGCTGTCGCGGGCGGCCTGTCCGATGCGGTTGCGCAGCGCAGGCTGCTCGATCAGGCGTTGCAGGGCGTCGGCCATGCCGGCCGGGTCTCGTGGCGGCACCAGGATGCCGTTGCGGCCGTGATCGACCAGTTCGGGAATGCCGGAGACCTGGGTCGAGACCACGGCCAGGCCGGTTGCCATGGCCTCGACGATCACATTCGGAATGCCGTCGCGATCGCCGTCCTCAGTCACGTGGCAGGCCAGGGCGAACATCGAGGCCTCGCCGTAAAAGCGGATCAGTCGGTCGTGGGCCATGGCGCCCAGGAACTGCACTTCGTTACCGAGCTGGAGCTCGCCCACGCGTTGTTCGAGATCGTTGCGCAGAGGGCCCTGGCCGACGATCGCGCAGCGGAACGGTACGCCGCGGTCGCGCAGCAGACGGCAGGCCTCGATCAGGTCGGTCATGCCCTTTTTCGGCACCAGGCGGCCGACCGAGAGAATCAGCGGCAGATCCTGCGCAGGTTCATCGAGGGCGGCGGGCGGGAATGCCGAAAGGTCGATGCCGTGATAGACGAGATGTACCTTGCGCTGCTCCTCGGGCGGCAGGAAGCCGCGCAGATAGTCGACGTTGTGCTGGGTGCAGGTCAACACGAAGCTGGCTGAGCGTACGCGGCGCTCGATCACCCGCGGCGGCGACAGGTACAGGTCCTTGGCGTGGGTGGTGAAGCTGTAGGTGATGCCGCTCATCACGCTGGCAAGCCGGGCGACGGTGGCCGGCGCGTTGGCGAAGTGGGCGTGAAGGTGCTTGATACCTTCACGGCGGCAGTGGCTCGCGACGAATCCGGCACGCAGAAACTGCTTGCCGACACTGATCGGGTGGCGCGTGCGGATGGACCACCAGGTGGCGAGTCCCAGGGCGTGCAGGTAGCGTCCCGGTGCGCCGGCGAGTACGGACAGATGGGCGCCGGCCACCGTGCGGGCCTTCTCCAGCCAGCTCACGGGGAGGTAATGCACCGGCGAGCGCACCTCGTTCACGGTCGGATGGTAGTGCGTTTCCTCGGGACGCAGCAGAGAGAAAAGCGTCAGGCGCGTGCCCAGGCGTTCCAGCGCCCTGATCTCGTTGAGGATGAAGGTTTCGGACAGTCGAGGATAGCGTTTGAGGATGTAGCCGATCGGCTTGTCGCTGCTGGGAAACATGAGCCTGACCCCTGGTTTCGTTGTCGTTCAAAGGCAAGCCTGGAGCCGATATCTCGGCTGTCGGCGGATGCTGGCGGGCCTTATCCGCCCGTTCATTGATCCTGATCACGCCGATACGCATCAATTGGTTCCATGTGTGCATCAGGCGGCTTGAATCAATGTGTCCGCCCCGAATACCGAGGACGAGAAAATGACCACATCGGCACAGAACAGCGAACACAACGATCCCTGCGAACTGCTGGGCCAGCATCGGATCGAGGAATTCAATGCACGCCGCGATGCTGGCAAGCCCTGCCGCGTGGCCGGGCGCGATCTGCATGCGATGGATCTGCGCAAGGCCAATGTGGCGGGGGTGGATTTCAGCGACTGCCGTCTCGACCGCGCCAACCTGTGCGGTCTGGACATGCGCGACTGCACGCTGGAGGGCGCCACCCTGCGCGACGCCTTGGTGGAGCGAACCTATTTTCCTGCCACGCTGTCGGCCGCCGAGATCGAGCTGTCGCTCAAGTACGGGACGCGGTTGCGTCAGGGCTGATCCTGCGGGATCGCGAATGCGGCATAATGCGGGCTTTCCTCGCGGGTGCCTTGCATGAGCCGATTCTGGAGCGATCTCGTCGCTACGCTGACCCCCTACACGCCGGGCGAACAGCCGCGTGTCGAGCAGCTCGTCAAGCTCAATACCAACGAGAATCCCTATCCGCCGTCTCCTGCCGTGATCACGGCGATACAGGCCGCCACCGGCGACGGCCTGCGGCTCTATCCCGACCCCGAAGCGGCCGCGCTCAAGACGGCTATTGCGGCGCGCTGCGGGCTGGACGCTGCGCAGGTGTTCGTCGGCAACGGCTCGGACGAGGTGCTGGCGCACACCTTCTGCGCGCTGCTCAAGCACGCGCGGCCAATCCTCTTTCCGGACGTCACCTACAGCTTCTATCCCGTGTATTGCGGCCTGTACGGCGTCGACTATCGCCCCGTGCCGCTGGATGAGGCGTTGCGCATCGATCCCGAGGACTATGCGGGCGAAAACGGCGGGGTGATCTTCCCGAACCCGAACGCGCCCACCGGCCGGCTGCTGCCGCTGGACGCGGTGCGGCGCATGCTCGATCTCAACCCCGATTCGGTGGTCGTCGTGGACGAGGCCTACATCGATTTCGGTGGCGAATCGGCGACCGCGCTGGTGCCCGAATACCCCAACCTGCTGGTTATCCAGACACTGTCCAAGTCGCGCTCGCTGGCGGGTCTGAGAGTCGGTTTCGCGTTCGGTCAGGCACCGTTGATCGAGGGCCTGGAGCGGGTCAAGAACAGTTTCAATTCCTACCCCCTCGGGTGGCTGGCGATTGCCGGTGCGGTCGCCGCCATGGCCGACGAAGCGTACTTCGAGCGTACGCGGCAGGCGGTGATCGCCAGTCGTGAACGCCTGACAGCGGGACTCGAATCAATGGGGTTCGAGGTGCTGCCTTCGGCGGCCAATTTCGTATTCACGCACCATCCCGGGCGTGACGCCAGCGGTCTTGCCGGGGCGCTGCGCGAGCGGCGCATTCTGGTCCGCCATTTCCGCCTGCCGCGCATCGACCAGTATCTGCGCATCTCCATTGGTACCGATGCGCAATGTTCGACGCTGCTGGAAGCACTCGCAGAAATTCTTTCAGTCGAACCGAACTCCCGTTGATACGGTCATAGGCAGATTCGAAGCCGGTGGGTGAAACCCTTCTTCGCCCGACGGCGTCTTGAGGCCTATGGCGGCGACTGCCGCGTAGACCGTATGTCCCCGGGTCTTGTGCCCCGGTGATCCGTGCAATCCAGTCCAGGAGTTCCATTCTTATGAAGCTTACCCGAACCCGTTTGGCCGTCTGTGCCCTGTTGGCGCTCCCGGCTACGGCGCTGGCCATGCCGGCGCAGTATGTCGGCCCGACCCCGTGGACCGGTGCCTATATCGGGGCGCACGCGGGCATCAACCAGTCGAGCGCCAGCGGGCTCAACACCGAGAATTCGCTGACGGCCGGCGTGTCCGGTGGTTATCGCATGGCGCTCGCCAATTCGACCGCCGCGCCGATCATCCTCGGCGGCGAGGTATTCGCCGACCTGAACGCGCAGGCCACGCACAATGCGAACGTGAGCTACGGTTCCGACGTGATCGGCGTCGATCTGATGGCGGGCTACCCGCTCGGCGAGGACCAGGCGCTGCTGCCTTACGTGAAGGTGGGCCTCGGCAACCTGCAGGCCACCGGCGACCTGGGCGGCAGCGACATCGGCGGTCGCCTCGGCATCGGCCTCAAGTACCATGTGCGTCCGCGGCTGTCGGTCGGTGTGCAGTGGATGACCCAGGACGCCAACAGCATCAGCAACGACAACTTCACGGTCGGCGTCGACTACGCCCTGCCGATGGGCTGAGCCTCATCCGTCCCTTGCGGTTCCGGCGGCGGGCCTAGTCCCGCCGCCAGGGCCACAGTCTCTGCCAGAATCCCTTGCGCTCGACGTCCGTGCCGGTCTCCGCCTTGTGTGGCGGGGGCGTGCGTGCCGTGCGCAGACGCGCGACCGTGGCACCCCAGCCGCTGCGGTCCATGGCGGGGCCGTAGGCAATCACGTGTGGGTCCTGGGCGAGGATGTCCTGCACGATGGCGCGCAGCACGCCCTTGCCCTTGCCGTGCACGATGCGTACCTCGGCGATATCGCGGCGGCGGCATTCATCGAGGTATTCACGCACCAGGTCGGGCACCTCGCGCGGCTTGAAATGATGCAGGTCGAGCACGCCGTCGATGTCGAGTTGAACGACCTCGCCGCCCGGCTGTGGCCGGGGGCGGGCCGCGCGACGGTGCCGTGGACTCAGTTGCGACGTCCCATCTGGGTCAGGCCGAGAATCTGCAGCAGGGCCATGAAGATGTTCAGTGCGTCGAGATACAGCGATACCGCCATCAGTATCGGATCGACCACACCACGCTGGCGGATCAGCAGGCTGGTGTCGAACAGCACCAGGCCGGAGAACACCAGCAGTGCGATGCCGGCGATCACCAGATGCAGCAATTCGATGTGCAGGAAGATGCCGGCGATGCTGCCGATCACCGCGATCACCAGACCGGTGAACAGAAAGCCGTACAGGAAGCTGAAATCGCGGCGCGATACCCACGCATAGGCCGACAGCGCAGCGAAGTCGATGGCCGTGCCTGCAGCTGCCTCGCTCACGATCGCCGCGCCGCCCGGCATGCGCAGGAACTCGCCGATCACCGGCCCGAGCGCAAAGCCCATCAGCCCCGAGAAGACGTACAGCAGGAACAGGGCGAGGCCGCGGTTGGCGCGCAGGAACTGGATGCCCAGCAGCGCGCCGAAGGCGAGAATCATCCACAGCAGCGGATGTTCCCAGGCCAGCGCCGAGCGCATGCCGACTTCGGCGGTCACCGCAGTGAGTGCGAGACTCGCCGCGAGCAGGCCGTAGGTGCGGGAGAGGACCGAGCCTGTGGCCAGGGCGCGGGTTGGGGAAGTGGTGTAGATGGGCATAATAGTCCTCGAAATAGTACAGGCCGATTAAATCAACATGTGCTGGATGTCGTCACGATACAAATAGGTGAGATTCAAGCTAACCATAAATGGTTCCCAGATAACTAAATCTGTGGAGTAATCGTAGTGTCGGTGAATTTTACAACCGCATGGTCTGTGCGGGTCATGTTCTTTGCTCTATGACTTGAACAGTGGAGTTCTTGGATTGCGTTGTGGTGGGTTTGGGTGGTCGTCTGGTGGTATTATATATAACTGATTAATGGGAAAAAATTAGTTTTTTCGGCGTGTATTCTGGATTTTGGTTTGTGCTGTACTGAATATTGAGCGAGCAGTGTTTGTGTATTGGCCCGAAAATTGCTTATCAATCACTAGGCATTGCTAGGGTTGATGGTTGAGCGAAACTGCTCGGAGGCTGCCGTCAGCCATAGCTCTAACATCTGTGAGGGAGTGGTTACTGATGCAGAGGATCTGGGTGGCAGCTCTGGCGATAGGAAGTCTAGGTTGGGCGATGTCCGCCGAAGCCGGGACGATCACTACAACGACATATCTTGATAATCTGTACACAGGGACGCAGCCAAACCCATCTTCTTATCCTAACAACGCCAACATTTGGTTGGGTGCTACCCTCGCGCGAACCTCTAGTTCTGGCAAGACATACGACAGGTATACGTACCAATACACACTGACCTTGACTTCGTACCTTACGGGAACCGAAAAGGTTCAGGGTTCATCCTCTGGGTCAAAGCCACCGATTGGTTGGGCCTTTAATTTCACCACCACTCAGAGTGGATCTCAAGTCGGCACGATGGCGGGTTTTGGTCGGTATGTCCCGTCGGGAAGCCCCTTTACTGCTACGGGTGCTAGTGGCATTGTTTACAACACGCTAACCATGCTATCCCCAGTTGCTAACAACCTTACCAATTCCAGTATTGGTACGGGATCGGTGCCGGTCAGAGACGGCTACGATCTCGCGTTCTACTGGCAAAAAGGTTTTGGCGGCACTGAGTCAGTTTCCTACCGATTTAACAGCAATGATCTATGGTCGATCACGGATCAAGCGAGAGGTTTTGCTTCCGTTGCGCATATTCAGGGTATTAACCCGAGTAATTGCAGTGGCTGGATAACGGATACGAATTCCCAAACACCCAATGCACCGTCAGCCGGCTATGGTTCCTGTAATCCTGTTCCCGAGCCTTCAGAATGGACTTTGATGCTCCCGGGTTTATTTTTGATTGGCGGTCTGGCGTTCTGGTCCAGAAAGCGTAGTAAGGGTAAACAAGGGATATCGCTCGCCGCTTGAGGAGAGGATCCATAAGGGTCAGATAAGGAAGCCAAATACGTCTTAAGCCCTTGTTTTGCAGGCGTATATGGCAAGCCTTATCGAATCCAAGTAGCTGTTGAACCCATGAATCAGTCATAGGGGGGGCTGTTGCTCGTTCCTCCCAGGGCAGGTGCAGCGGTAGCCAGGACAAGGGCGCTGCTTGGGCATTCCAATAGGATGCAAGCGACAGTAGACTGCGGCAGTCATATAGAATTATCGCTGGCTAACACTTGAGCGAAATTCTCATGTCCGGATCGCTGTTCGACCAGCTCAAACAGGCCGGCCTAGTCGATGACAAGAAGGCTCGGCAGGTCAAAAAGGAAAAGCACCAGCGGCTCAAGCAGGGCAGGCAAGCAAGTGCGGTGACTGATGAAGCGGCCAGGCTTGCCGCCGAAGCAGTGCGCGAAAAGCAGGCTCGCGATCGCGAACTCAATCAGTCTCGGCAGACGGAGCTGAAGGCGAGGGCGGAAGCTGCGGCCTTGCGTCAGCTGATCGAATCGAACCGTATCAGCGACTGGCAAGGCGACATTGCCCACAATTTCGTCGACGGCGACAAGATCAAGACCCTGTACGTGAATCGCGCAACGCACGAACGACTGGGTTCGAGCGCGTTGCGCATCGCTCGGCTGGACGACGCCTATGCACTGGTGTCGACTGCCGCCGCGGAGAAAATCGCCCAGCGGGATGCCACTGTCCTCGTTGCCCTGACCAGCGGCGAGACTTCAATGTCGGATGAAGACCGTGCTCACTACGCGCGCTTCGAGGTACCCGACGATCTGATGTGGTAGCTGTGTACAGGGCCTCCGTGTGTTGGTTCAGGTACGCGCCCAACCGCGACTGAGTTCGACGGCTTGTCGCCAGCGTGAGTACAGGCGCTCGCGCTCGGCGCCCTCCATACCCGGTATGAATCCCCGATCCTCCGTCCAGTTTTCCGCGATATCGGTACGGTCCAGCACCCCGGCGCCCAGGGCTGCCAGGGCCGCGGCGCCCTGGGCCGTGGTTTCGGTATGACGCGGTCGGCGCACGGCGACGCCGAGCATGTCGGCCTGGAACTGCATCAGCCAGTCGTTCACGCAGGCGCCGCCGTCGACGCGCAGCTCGGCGAGCGGGATGCCGGTGGCCGCGGTCATCGCGTCGATGGCGTCGCGCGTGCGGTAGGCCATGGCCTCGAGCGCGGCGCGGGCGATGTGCGCGTCGCGAGTACCGCGGGTCAGGCCGACGATCAGGCCGCGTGCGTAAGGGTCCCAGAACGGTGCGCCGAGTCCAGTGAGGGCGGGCACGAAGTAGACGTCGCCGTTGTCCGGCACGCTGCGCGCCAGCGCTTCCACGCGCGAGGCGTCCGGGATCAAGCCGAGGCCGTCGCGCAGCCACTGCACCGCGGCCCCGGCGACGAAGATCGAGCCTTCCAGCGCGTATTCGGCCGGCGCGTCGCCGAGCTGCCAGGCCACGCTGGCCAGTACGCCATCGCCCGTCACCGGCTGCTCTCCGGTGTGCATGACCACGAATGCGCCGGTGCCGTAGGTGTTCTTGGCCATGCCGGGGGCGAAGCAGGCCTGCCCGAACAGGGCCGCCTGCTGGTCGCCGGCAACGCCGGCAATCGGAATCTCGGGGCCGAGGATGGCCGGGTCCAGGGTGCCGAAATGCCCGGCCGAGGGACGGACCTCGGGCAGTACTGCGGCGGGCACGTCGAGCAGCGCCAGCAGCTCGGCGTCCCAGGCCAGATGGCGGATGTCGAACATCAGCGTGCGGCTGGCGTTGCTGACGTCGGTGACGTGTGCGCGGCCACCGGTGAGGCGGTACATCAGCCAGCTGTCCACGGTGCCGAAGGCGAGCTCGCCGGCCTCCGCGCGACGCCGCAGCGCCTTGTCCTGGTCGAGCAGCCAGCGCAGCTTGGTGCCCGAGAAGTAGGGGTCGAGCAGCAGTCCGGTGCGCTCGCGGAACAGAGGTTCGTGACCCTCGGCACGTAGCGCGTCGCACAGGCCGGCGGTGCGCCGGTCCTGCCAGACGATGGCCGGGGCAACCGGCTGGCCGCTGCGGCGGTCCCACAGCAGCGTGGTCTCGCGCTGGTTGGTGATGCCCACGGCGCGAATCCCGGCCGGATCGATGCGCGCCTTGCGCACCGCCTCGCGCAGGGTGGCGAGCTGGGTGCCCCAGATGACCTCGGGCTCGTGCTCGACCCAGCCGGGCTGCGGGTAGCGCTGCTCGAATTCCTGCTGCGCCTGGGCCAGCGCGCGGCCGGCGAGATCGAACACGATGCTGCGGCTGCTGGTGGTGCCCTGGTCGAGGGCGAGGAGATAGCCGTCGCTGTCGTTCATGGCCGTGGGTTCCTTGCGGACAATGGTCAGCGGTCAGTATAAGGGCATCGGCCAAGAGCGCTCGCGGGGCGACCCGCGTGCGCCGATTGGGTATCATCGGTTGCCGTTCGCCGCCTGCCGGATCGCCCATGCTCGGAAAACTCGTCGCCTTGCTCGCCGCCTTCGTGATCGCCACCATCTCGCGGCTGGGCTATGCCGGTATCGTCCTGCTGATGGCGATCGAGAGCGCGTGCATCCCGCTGCCCTCGGAGATCATCCTGCCGTTCTCCGGCTATCTGGTGTATCGCGGCGAAATGAATCTGTGGTGGGTGTCGCTGGCCGGTGCGGTCGGCTGCGTGCTCGGCTCGCTGGTCGCCTACTATATCGGCCGCTACGGCGGGCGCCAGCTGGTCGAGCGCTACGGGCGCTACGTACTCGTCTCGCGCCACGACCTGGCGCTGGCCGACCGCTGGTTCGCTCGCCATGGCGACATCACCATCTTCGTCGGCCGTCTGCTGCCGGTGGTGCGTACCTTCATCGCCCTGCCGGCGGGCATCGCCGGCATGGAGATCAAGCGCTTCGTGCTCTACACCTTCGCCGGTTCCTTCCTGTGGAGCCTGGGGCTGGCCGAGCTCGGCGTAAAGCTGGGCGAGAACTGGGACACCCTCGGGCCTTACTTCCACCGCTTCGACGTCGTGATCGGCGGGCTGTTGATCGTCGGCTTTGCGCTGTACGTGTACCGCCACCTGCGCCAGCGCTGAGCCCGCGGCTCAGCCGTCGAGGTGCTGCCAGAGATACCAGGCAGCCACCGAGCGATAAGGGGCCCAGGGCGCGGAGACCGTGCCCAGTTCCGTGTCTTCCCCGTACAACATCCGTGCCGACCGCCGCAGCCCGGCGTCGCCCAGCGAGATCACGTCGAGCCGACCCAGCCCGAAGATCAGGAACATCTCGGCGGTCCAGCGGCCGACGCCGGGTAGGGCGGTGAGCCGTTCCAGCGCCGCCGCGTCGGGCAGCGACGCAAGCGCCGCGAAATCCAGCGTGCCGTCGAGCTGGGCCTGCGCGAGGGCCTGCAGGTAGCGCGTCTTGGCGCCGGAAAGCCCCACAGCGCGCAGGTCGCCGGCATCGACCCCGGCGAGTGCGGTGGGCGAGGGCGGTCCGCCGAGCAGGGCCTCCAGACGGGCGCGGATGGTCCCGGCGGCGCGGGTCGAGAGCTGCTGTCCGACGATGCTGGTGCACAGCGTGACGAAGGGGTCGTCGCGCGGGCGCAGCCGGCAGGGGCCGATCGTGGCCAGTACGCGGGCCATCACCGGGTCGGCCGCGGCCAGATGGGCCTCGGCGAGCCGCAGGACGTGGTTCCGGTCGGGCGTGTGGGCGTCGATGGGAGGCTCCCGGACGGCGGTGGGTTCGCGGCGTACAATGCCGCACCCCCACAGGCGTGTCGAGCATGCTCTACATCGAACCCCAGGCCGGTGTGCAGCCGGTGGTCCAGCTGATCGACTCGGCCCGCCGCTCGGTCGACCTCAACGTCTACATGATCACCGATCGCCGCGTACTCGCGGCGTTGCGCGCGGACCGCGACCGCGGGGTGCGCGTGCGCGTGATCATCCAGGAACATTCCTACCGTGCGCAGCGGCGCTTCGTGGCACGGGAGCGCCGCGAGCTCGCCGATGCGGGCGTGGCCCAGCGCTACGCGCCACGGCGCTTCGAGGGGCGGTACGTGTTCGACCACCAAATACATCGTGGTCGACGGCGGCCGGCGCTATCTCGTCGGCACCGCCAATTTCACCCACTCGGCGTTCCGCCGGAATCGCGAGTACCTGTGGATCGGCGACGACCGGCGCGCCAGCGCGGCGTTGGATGCGGTGTTCGACGACGACTGGCGCGGCCGACATCTGCGGCGTCCGTTGCCGCCGCCGCTGATCGCCTCGCCGGGCAGCGCCCGCGCGCTTGCGGCGATCATCCGCCAGCCGGGGCCGGTTGAGATCGAGAGCGAGAAGTTCGACGACGTGGCGACCATCGAACGGGCGGTCCGCGCCAAGCACGGCGACATCCGCATCCTCGTGCCGACGCGCGAATCGCGGCACGACCTCCGGGTGCTGGCGGGGCTCGAACAGGCGGGCGCTCGGGTGCGCCTGCTGCGCCGCCCCTATCTGCACGCCAAGCTGATTCTCGGACGCGGCGAGGCCTTCATCGGTTCGCAGAACTTCAGCGAATCCAGCCTTTACCGCAACCGCGAGATCGGCCTCGTGATGCAGGGTCCCGCGCTGGCACGGTTGGCCGCGCGCTTCGACCGGGACTGGGACCGCGGTCGTCCCCTCGGCAGGCGTTACTGAGGTCTTATACGGGCCGCTGCGGCGGCGGATGATAGGCCGCCGGGTGCGGCCGTCTGAGCAGCCGGTGTCGCAAGTCCGCGGCCTCGTCGGGCGTGGCCGCGGCGAGCAGCGTCAGGTCCTGCCCGGCGCTGGCGGCCGCCGGCACGCCGTCGCGGTACAGCAGGCGATGGCCGGACAGCGGTGGCACGCGCTCGCCCGGCGTGACGATGCCGGTGAGGTTGAGCGGGTCCGCCGCGGCGAGCACGACGTATTCCGCCCCGGCCGGCCGCCGGCGCACCTCGCGCAGCGCGGCGACCGCCTCCGGCAGGGCGTACTGCTCGCCGGCGAAGCCCTCGACGAAACGCCCGCCGCGCAACTCGCCGCGCGCCTCCAGCCGGCGGAACACGTAGAGCAGCGTGCGCCAGTCGGGCAGCCCCTGTTCGCGCTCCAGCAGCTTGCGAAACACCACGCCGTAGCGGCGCAGCAGCGTGCGTGCGATGTGCTCGGCATGGGCCTGGGCGTCGCGTTCGGCGGGCGGGCGCGTGCGCAGCAGCGACCAGCGTCCCGCCGCGGCCAGCGGCGCCACCGCTTCGGCGCGGCGTGTATGCCGTCGCTGGCCGCGACGCGGCGCGATCAGCGCGCGCAGCCCCTGGAAACCGTCGGCGGTGGCGAGCCCCGCGGCGACCAGTTCGCCCAGCGCTTCATCCAGCTGGCTGCGCAGGAGTCCGCAGTCGGCGAGCAGGTCTTCGTAGAAGCTCGCGCCTGCGGCGGCAAGCTGCGCATGCACGGCGCGCGCCGGGCTGGACAGGCCGGCGAGGCGATCCTCGGGCCAGGCGGCACCGGCCTGCCAGGCGGCGAGGCCGGCGCGCGAGAGCAGGGCGAGCGGCGTGGTCTTGACCGCGGGCTTGCGCCGACGGCCGGTGCGGTCCGCCCCCGCCGGGGGCTGCAGGCGCAGCCAGGCGAGATGCCCGCTGCGGCAGAGTTCGTCGAGTTCGCCCAGCCAGTAGGGCTGGATGCGCGCCGGCAGCACCTCGGCCTCCCAGCTCGCCGCCGGCAGGTTCAGACCCTCGAGCTGGGCCAGGCTGCGCTGCAGCGCGGCCACGCCGGTGCCGGGTTCGTCCAGACCCTGCCAGTGGAACAGGAAACGCATGAAGTCGGCCGGACTCACGGGCTCGATCTCGCGGCGCAGGCGATTGAGCGTGTCGCGGTGGATGCGCGCGAGCAGGCCGCGTTCGCACCATTGCTCCCCGGCAAGCCTGGGGTCGAAGCGCCCGCGCAGCACGAAGCCCTCGGCTTCCAGCGCGGCGAGCGCGGCCTCGACCTCGGGTTGCGGCAGCGAGAGCGGCGCGGCGAGTCCGGCGGCGGTTACCGGGCCGAGGCCTTCGAGGCGGCTGCGCACGAGTTCGCGCAGGGCCTCGTCGGAGTCGGCGAAACGCTCGTCGCCGGCCGGCTCGATCGGCGGCTTCGGTTCCGCCTCGGGCAGTACCCTGTGCCAGCCATGCAGACGCTCGGCCGCGACCCACAGCGGGCCGGCAGGTGCCGCGAGCACGCTGGCGCGGCGGGCGCGGATCAGGGCGTCGAGATGGGGGCGCCAGGCGGGCTCGCATTCGCCTTCCGCGAGCGCGCCGAGGATCAGCAGGGCGTCGTGCAGCTCGTCGGCGTCGCGGATCAGCGGCCAGGCCTCGGCGCGGACGCGCACGATGGCGGCGGGGTCCAGCCGCCCGATCTCGGCGGCTTCGGCCGGGTCGAGGTGTCGGCGCTGCTGCACGGCGAGCACGCGCCGTTCCTCGGCGGGGGCGTCGTCGAGGAAGGCATACGGGCGTGCGTTGAGGATTTCCAGCGCCAGCGGCGAGGGCGTGGTGGTGTCGCGCGGCACGACCTCGACCGTGCCGGTCTCGATGTCGGCGAGCAGCCGGCGCAGGCCGTCGATGTCCATCAGTTCGTGCAGGCAGTCGTAAAGGGTCTGTGCGACCAGCGGGTGCTCGGGCACCGCGCGCTCGCCGGCGAGGTTCTCGGCGCAGGCGAGCTGGTCGGGAAAGACCACCGCGATCAGGTCCTCGGCGTCGCCGCGCTGGAACTGCGGCGGCCGGCGTCGCCCGGCGTGGTTGCGCGGCACGGCCAGCGCGGTGTTGGCCACCCAGCGCCAGCGCGTGCCGAACATGGGTGCGGTAAGCAGCGCCTGGACGAGCACGTCCGCGGCGGTGGCGGCCTTGAGATAGCGGGCGGGCTCGTCGAGCGGGAAGCTGTGCGTTGGGCCGAGCGAGAGCACGATGCTGTCCTCGCCGGCGGCGGCCTGCAGCTCGAAGTTGAAGCGGCGGCAGAAGCGCTTGCGCAGGGCGAGGCCCCAGGCGCGGTTGAGGCGCGAGCCGTAGGGCGAGTGGATCACGAGATGCTGGTCGCCGAGCTCGTCGAAGAAGCGTTCGAACACCACCTGCGACTGAGTGGGCAACAGGCCGAGCGCGGCGCGGCCGGCGGCGAGGTAGGCGACCAGCTGCTCGGCGGCCGCGGGTGGCAGGCCGAGCGGGCCGGCGGCTTCCCGCAGCGCGGCGTCGGTGCCCTGCGCGAGCAGGGCGTCGAAATCCGCGCGCAGGGCGGACACGGCCTGCGACAGCTCGTCGCTGCGCCCGGGTGCCTCGCCGAACCAGAAGGGGATGTTCGGCGGCTGGCCGTGGGCGTCTTCCACGAACACGCGCCCCTGCTCGATCTTGAGCATGCGGTAGGCGGTGTTGCCGAGCTGGAAGACGTCGCCGGACAGGCTTTCGAAGGCGAAGTCCTCGTTCACCGTGCCGATGAACAGGCCCTCGGGCTGCAGGATGACCTGATAGTCGAACTGGTCGGGGATGGCGCCGCCGTTGGTCAGGGCGACGAGGCGCGCGCCGCGCCGCGCGCGCAGCATGCCGTGGACCGCATCGCGGTGCAGATAGGCGCCGCGCCGGCCGCGGCGGGTGTGGAAGCCCTCGGCGAGCATGCGCACCACGGCGTCGAAGTCCGCGCGGGCGAGGTCTCGGTAGGGCCAGGCGCGGACGCAGGCGCGGTAGAGGGCGTCCTCCTCCCAGTCGCGCGCCGCGACCTCGGCGACGATCTGCTGCGCGAGCACGTCCAGCGGGTGTGCGGGCACCGGGATGCGGTCGAGTTCGTCGCGGGCGACCGCGCGCAGGAGGGCGGCGCACTCGACCAGATCGTCGCGCGAGAGCGGAAACAGCCGCCCCTTGGGCAGGGCGCCGAGGCGGTGCCCGGAACGGCCGACGCGCTGCAGCAGGGTGGCGATGGCGTGCGGCGAGCCGAGCTGGCAGACGAGGCCCACGTCGCCGATGTCGATGCCGAGCTCCAGCGAGGCGGTGGCCACCAGCGCGCGCAGTTCGCCGCGCTTGAGGCGCTGCTCCGCGTCCAGCCGGTGCTCGCGCGCGAGGCTGCCGTGGTGCGCGGTGACGGCGGCCTCGCCGAGACGCTCGCTCAGCGCCGCGGCGGCGCGCTCGGCCAGGCGGCGCGTGTTGACGAAGATGAGCGTGGTGCGGTGATCCTCGATCAGGGCGGTGAGGCGATCGTAAATCTCGGTCCAGACCTCGTTGGCCATGACCGCCTCGAGCGGCGAGCCGGGCAGTTCCAGCGCGAGATCGCGGGCGCGCACGTGGCCGGTGTCGACGATCAGGCAGTCGCCGTCGCCGCCGGTGAGGTAGCGCGCCATATCCTCGATGGGCTTCTGCGTCGCCGACAGGCCGATGCGTACCGGGGGCTGCGGGGTCAGCGCGGCCAGCCGTTCCAGCGAGAGGGTGAGGTGGGCGCCGCGCTTGTTGCCGGCCAGGGCGTGGATTTCGTCGACGATCACGCTCTCCACGGTGGCCAGCATGCGCCGCCCCGAGCTCGAGGTGAGCAGCAGATAGAGCGATTCGGGGGTGGTCACCAGGATGTGCGGCGGGCGCCGCTTCATCGCCTCGCGCTCGCCCGGCGGCGTGTCGCCGCTGCGCACCGCGGCGCGGATGGGCACGTCGTGCACGCCGCTTTCGAGCAGCGCGTCGCGGATGCCGTTGAGCGGCAGTTCGAGGTTCTTGTGGACGTCGTTCGACAGCGCCTTGAGCGGCGAGACGTAGAGCACGCGCGTCTCGTCCGGCAGCGGCGCCTCAAGCCCGGCGCGGACCAGCGCGTCGATGGCGGCGAGGAAGGCGGCGAGGGTCTTGCCGGAGCCCGTCGGCGCCGCGATCAGGGTCGGCCGGCCGGAGCGGATCGCGGGCCAGGCGAGCGCCTGCGCCGGCGAGGGCGCGTCGAACTGCCCGCCGAACCAGCGGGCTACCGCGGGATGGAATGCGGACAGGCTCATGAGGGCATTCTGGCAATGCGCGGGGCGGGCGTCCACCGCGGTGCTGGCACGCCGGCGTCACGCTGCTAAACTGCACCGGTGTGCCGGCAATTACATCGACAGGTCGGTGCATGCGCGTCGCGGCCAGATCCGTAGGACGCTACCCAGGGCAGGGGGTTCGCAGGCACAAGGAGAGGTTGCCATGAACTTCGATCTGGCGCGATTTTTAGGGATCGGCGAAGCGGACGTGTCCTCCGTCCTCAAGCATGCCGACGCGCTGACCGAGAATGCCGATGAGTTGTCTTCGGGATTCTACGACTACCTGCACGCACATCCGGAAACGCAGCGCCTGTTCGCCGATTACGGAAGCGAACGCATGCGCGAGCTGGCGCAGATGCTGGCCGACAATTTCCGCACCATGCTGGGCAGACATGACGGCGACGAGCGCCGCAGAACCCAGGGCAACCTCGGCTCGCGTCACTATCAGGCCGGTGTGATGACGACCTGGATCGTAGGCGCGTATCGCCTGTATATCGATTTCCTGCACGAACGTCTGGCCGTTCTCGATCTGGACGTGGACGCGCGCAGAAGACTCGAGAAGGCCCTGATCAAGTACGTGCTCTACGACATGAGCCTGCAGCTGGATGGCTACGAGCAGGCGCGCCGCACGGATCTGGCCGAGCGCGACAAGGTGGCACAGGCCGCGTTGGCGGTCACCATGTCCCTCGACAAGGCCTCCGCGCTGGAAGACGTGCTCACCTCCATGTGCGACCGCGTGGTCTCAGCTTCCGCACATTTACGCGCAGCCTGGTTCTGTCTGGGTGAGGGCGGTGCGAGCGAACTTACGCCAAGCTATTTCGCTGGTGATATTTCCTGCCTGCCACAGCGCATTGATGTGGCCGCGGCCGGCCCGCTCGGCGATGCATTGCGCGAGCTGCGTCCCGTGGTCGTCGCGCCGAAAGAACCAGGGGCTCCCGAGTGGAGCCAGCAGCAGGCCGAGGTGCAAACCATAGGCATCTTCCCGTTTGCCCTGCGCAACACGGCGGTCAGCGGCTGCTTCGTCGCACATGCAGACCGGCCGCGCTATTTTGACGACGCCGGACTGAGCATATTCGAGTCCCTGGCCATGTTGGCGCAGTTGCTCATTGAGCTGCGAGAACAGATCCAGCGCGATGCGCTCACCGGGCTCCCGAATCGCAGCGCGTTTTCGGTGCATCTTGCTGCCGCGTTGGAGCGGGCCGAGCGCGCTGGGGGGCTGCTTTGCGTCGGTATCCTCGATTTGGACGATTTCAAACCGGTCAACGATCATTACGGGCATCATGCCGGCGACGACCTGCTGCGCATGCTGGCCGAGCGTCTGCGGCGCAGTTTGAGGTCCGGTGACATGATCGCAAGGCTCAGCGGTGACGAGTTTGCGCTCGTGCTGGATTCTGTGAGCAGTCTTGGTGAGGCGGAAGCCGTGTTCAGTCGCATAGGGGCCGCCTTGAGTCGACCCTTTACACTTGCGGATGGCACCTTGCAAGTGCTTGCTGCCAGCCTCGGCGTCACCGTTTACCCCTTTGACGAAACGGATGTTGATGGCCTGATCCGGCATGCTGATCAGGCCATGTACGAAGCGAAGAATCGCAAGGATGAAAGAACGTCGTTCTGGAACTATTGGTCTTCACCGCACCAGGATCGCAGTGGGGCGCAGTCTGCCTGGGCGGGCAGCGCCCGTGCCGTGGCCTATTTCCAGCCCGTTGCGGATCTCAATACTCGCAGGGTCATTGCCGTGGAGGCATTGGCTCGCCTCGAACTCGGCAATGGCCGTGTGTTGAGCCCGGCTGAATTTCTGCGCGGTATGGGCCCGGTTGCGCGTCGCGACCTCAGCCGGGAAATGCTCCGCCAAGGCCTTGATTTGCTGCGTAAGCTGGACGAAGACGGGATGCATCTGAACCTTTCGTTCAACGTGGATGCTGATTTCATTCTTGATATCGGCTGCGTCGATTGCTTCAACGAGGTGCTGCGCGACACCGGTATCGAGCCCGCGAGGATCACCCTGGAAATTCTGGAGAGCGGAGAATTTCTAGCCACCGAGGCGGCCTTGGAGTTGATGGCGTCGCTGCGCGCCACCGGAGCACGGATCGCTCTGGACGATGTCGGTTCGGCATATTCCTCGCTGCTGCGCCTCAAGGAACTTCCCATCGACCGGATCAAGCTGGATCAGGCCTTCGTGCGCGATCTGGCACAGTATCCATCCAATCTGGTTTTCGTGATGAGCCTGCAGTCGCTGGCTCTGGGGTTCGGCGTACAACTGATCGTCGAAGGCGTGGAAACGCATCCGATGCTGGACGCCATGGCCGCGCTCGGTGTGGATGCCGTTCAGGGCTATGCGCTGACGCCACCACTCAACGCGGATGCCCTGACGGAATGGCTCGTTGCATACCCTGGCGGTGCTCGTCTGCCAGGCAGCAAGCCCAGCACGCTGCTGGGTGCCTACGGCGCGCATCTGCGCCAGCGTGCCTTGATGGAGCAGATTCTGCGCGAGGGTAGTTTTGCCGCCAGCCTTAATCGCGCGCAGCGCTGTCCACTAGTTCAGTTCCTCCAGAACACCGGGGTGCCTCCCGAACATCCCCTGCTGCGGATTCACGACGAAATCATGGTTGTTTTCGGTGGGCACGGCATACTCGGCGAAACCATGTCTGACAAGTCGAGTCTGATGGCCGCCGAGGAAAAACTGGCGAAGCTGGTATCGCAGGCCATGCTGGAGGAATGCACCCAGACCAATTGAGACTATGGTGAATAAATCGTTTGCGTGCGGTTTGGGCCCCGATGCAACCCTTTTTCGGGTGGGGGCGTGTCGAAATACGGTAAGCATCGGGTTTGTCGAGGGTTTATAGCGCCGTTCGTCGGCTCTGGACAACAGGCCGCGAAGCCGGCAGCAAATTTAGTCCGGCTCGCGTTATCATATGGGCGTCTTGGCTGCAATCCTTCGCGGAAAGGCCAGATGCCATCACCTCGTCAATTAACCCGCATATTTTATACACACAATTTTTGTAAGAGAAGTGCTGCAGTCATGAAGTTCGGACCGCATAAGCTAGAAGGGCGGGCTTTTAAGAACAATCGCGAGTGATCGCCATGAAATCGAGTTATAGAGGACCCTGCATCATCTCGGGGTACATCAAGGGGCGCAAGTTCAGACCTTCAAACTGGTCGGAACGTGTGGCCGAGAGCGGCGGTGTGTTTCATCCGGAAACCAAGGTGCTCGAATACGCTTCCCACCTAAGTCCGATGTACCACGAGACCTACGGTCACTGCATCCACGTCGATTTCGACACCTTGGCCGCGGAACAACCGGGCGTGTACGAATACATCGTCTGGTTCGTGGAAAGCAACGGACTGGAAGTGGTGCCGTTGACCGACGACCCAATCGAAAATGCCGAGGGAATCGATCATTTCCAGGCCGCCTGAGGTCTGATCGACACCCGGCTATCCGCTCGCTCGAGCGCATTCCGCGCCCGACAATGATTCTTTCGCCATTTCAATCAAACTGAAAATACCACACCAGTTCAGGCTCCCGAACGGATGAGTCGATATTTCCTATAGGCCGGCTGCGTATCTCTGTCTTTTAATGATGGTTGCACGCGACTTCGGCCCGGTTTCCATACCAGCACAGTCTGGAGGCGAAAAAAAGGGCCAGCGAAAACGCCAAGCCCCTATTTCATTTGGTGGGCGGTACTAGGATCGAACTAGTGACCCCTGCCGTGTGAAGGCAGTGCTCTACCGCTGAGCTAACCGCCCGGAGACCGCGAATCATACTGACGGGGTAACAGCCCGTCAATCCGCGGCGAGACGGGGTCTTGAGTAGGCAATGGGGAGCGAGACTATCGCTTCAAGACCGCCCTGGGGGTCGTTGGCGAGGGTCAATCGACCGCCGTGATTGCGTGCGATGCGCTCCACGATGGCCAGTCCCAGGCCGATACCACCGCTGGCGGATCCGTGCACGTAGGGATGGGTCATGGCGGCGAGGCGATCGGGTGGGATGCCGGGGCCGTGATCGTGCACGCGCAGGACTGCGCGGTCGCCCTGCAGCGAGGTTTCGACGTCGATGGGCGCTGTGCCATGCTGGAGCGCGTTGTCGATCAGGTTGCGTATCAGACGCGACATGGCCACGGGCTGTATGGGTAGGGTTTTTCCGCCAAGGCCGGGGGCGAAGCGTATATTCCCGCCGTTTTCGGGCGTACCGCTGCGTTCGATGGTCTCGGCAACCAGCATGTCGAGTGCGACAAGCTGGGGCGTTTCCTCGCGTCCGTCACGCGCATAGCCGATGAACTGTTCGATGATGCTATCCATCTCGCGGATATTGGCCACGATTTCCTCGCGCGTATCGGCCGCACTTTCCGGCAGGAATTCGCTGGCCAGACGGATGCGGGTGAGCGGCGTGCGCAGGTCGTGTGAGACGCCCACGAGAACCAGTTGGCGCTCCTTGATCAGTGCGTCGATGTCGGCGAGCAGGCGATTGAAACGGGTGGCGAGTTCGCGGATGTCGCGAGGGCCGTGCGCGATCACCGGGTCTGGCAGCCGGCCCTCGCGCAGGCGTGCCACGGCATTGACCAGCGTGGTAAGCGGTCGATTGATCTGACGCGCGGCGAGAAAGCCGCCCAGCAGCGAGAGTATCAGCAGCGCGATCAGTCTGAAGTAGGGCAGCGGTACGGGATTGCCCTGGGCGATGGGCAGGCCGAGTTGAATCGGGCGTTTGTCCTGCCAGCTCAGCCAGAGCCTGTGTGTACTGCGATCGATTCGGATCGCAGCGGTCGGACCGAGGCGGTCGCGCAGGCGGGTCTCGACACTGCGCAGGAATCGATTGCGCGGCGGCACTGCCTGCTCGGGTACGGGCGCTGCGGTGCTGAGCCGGATGTGGCGGTCGTCGAACTGTCGCTGGAGAACCGGGTAGGCGGAAGGCGGCACGGCCGAGGCGAGTATCAGCGTTTGCGCCCAGAGATCGGCCAGCCGCTGACTGCGCGGGCCGTACTCGTAGGCATGCAGGAAGCCGTAGACGGCGGCCTGCCCGAGCAGCAGCAGGCCGGCGATGAGCAGCACCATGCGCGTGAACAGGGTATCTGGCCAGAAGGACGGTAATTTCATGACGTTTGCCGTTCGTCGGCGGGTTGTGTGGGATCGCCGTTGGGCGCGAAGGCATAGCCTAGCCCCCATACCGTCTGCAGGTAGCGCGGTCGGCGCGGATTCTCCTCGATGAGCTTGCGCAGACGAGAAATCTGCGCATCGATGCTGCGCTCGCTGGCATCGCTGACGCCACCGGAGAGCATTACCTGCAGGTGTTCGCGGGACAGGGTCTGGTAGGGATGCTCGCCCAGCGCGCGGAGCAGCGCGAATTCGCCGCTGGTGAGTGGGATGATCTCGTCGCCTCGGTACAGCCGGCGCTCGCCGAGATCGAGGCGAAATGGGCCGAAACGGATTTCCCCGGGCAACGGGGTGGCGGCGGAGGCTTCGCTGTCGCTGCGACGCAGTACGGCGCGGATACGCGCGACCAGCTCGCGTGGTTCGAAGGGCTTGGGCAGGTAATCGTCGGCACCCAGTTCCAGCCCGAGCACCTTGTCGGGCAGTTCGCCGCGTGCGGTGAGCATGATGATGGGCAGACTGGCGTGGCTTTGGCGCAGGCGTCGGCATACGGACAGACCGTCTTCGTCGGGCATCAGCACATCGAGCAGCAGGAGGTCGAAATGCTCGCGCTGGAGCACGCGGTCCATGTGTGCCGCATCGCCGACGGCGCGCGCCTCGAATCCCTGGTCTTCGAGATAGCGCTGCAGCATATTGCGCAATCTGGGGTCATCATCGACGATCAGCAGCTTGGGCATCGCTCGTGTCCGGAAATAGGGCCGCTGCCCGGAGGCAGCGGCTGGTTGGCGGAGTTGGCTCAGTCAGCCATAGGACCATGGCCAGGCATACCTGGATGGCCCATTCTGCGATGTTCGAAACGCTTGGCCCAGTCGGCGGCCTGTTTCCACTGTTCGGGCGTCAGCACGCGCTTGATCAGTACGATCTGATCGATGCGCAGCTTCAACATTTTGGCGCGTGCCGCGTCGATGCGTGCGCCAATGGCGTCGAGTTCGCTGCGGTCGCGACCCTCCAGGGCAGCCTTGCGCAGGGCCATGAAGTCCTCGCGCATCGCCTTGCGCGTTTCGACGGCGGTCTTGAGGTGCTGGTTACGCCACACGGCGATCTCGCTGGCCTGTTTGTCGGTCAGTTTGAGCGCGTAGGCATGGCGCTGCACGAGCATCAGTAACGGCAGGCCGCCGCCCATGCGATGGTGCTGCCAGCCGCAGCCTCTTTCGTGCATCATCTTCCAACCGCCGTGCGGCGGTCCGTCCCCCTGTCCAGGCATCTGCGCAAACGCGCTGCCGGTCATCAACAGACCGGCCAGGGCCAGGGCGATCGGGGTGCTGCGTTTGAAGGCATGGTTCATGGGTAACTCCTCGCTTGTTCGGGTAGGCTGACGCGGATGACGTCGACATGGAACATAGCGCGCAGTCGGATTCCGGTGTGGGGCTGCATGTTGAGAAGTGTGAATCCATGCCGGCCTGGTAACAATTCACAACAATTAAATGCCTGGACGGGTACCTTGAGGGCTTTAAAGTACGCAGCCATGAATCTGAGTGAATCCCTACACCGTCCTGGCGCAGCACTGGCGGCGGTCGCCTGCCTGGGTGTGCTCCTGACGACGCCGAATGTCGATGCGATGGACCCGTTGGGTGCATACGATGGGCTTGGCCAAGGTGCCGGGCGGCTGCTCGCGGTACCGAATATGCCGTCACCTGCCCAGCCCGGCGGGGCTGCCCTGCCATCCGCATGGCATGGACGACCCTTGTCTCTGGCGCAACTGAGCTGGCTCGCGCTACGCGACAATCCGAAGACGCATGCCGCCTGGGCCCAGGTCGAGGCCGAGGCGGCCTTGTTGGGGCAGGCGCGCAGCGCCTGGTGGCCGACGCTCAGCCTGTCGATACCCGTCCAGCGCCGTAGGACGACGACGGCCGCCGGCTACGCCCTGCCGCAGCAGGACACGGCCTCGCCGAATCTCAGTCTGTCGTTCCTGATCTGGGATTTTGGACATCGCTCGGCCTTGATCGCGCAGGCCGAAGCCACGCTGCATGCGCAGGAACTCAATCAGAACGAAACCGTGCAGGCTGTGCTCTATAGCGTGCAGCAGGCGTATTACAACCTGCTCGGCCAACGCGCCCTTTTACAGACCTATCGCGCGGCTTTGGACGAGAGTCGTCAGGCGTTGACTGCGGCCGAGGCCTTGCACCGTGCCGGACGTGTCACGGTGAGCGATCTGTATCAGGCACGGGCGGCGCTTGCGCAGGCCGAGGCGAATCTGGCCACGGCCGAGCAGATGGCGACCAGCGACGAGGGTGCTTTGGCGAGCGCCGTCGGCCTGCCGCTGGGCGCGCCGATCCAGTTGGCCGGGCTCGATCTTAGTGCGCCGCCGAGTCTTTCTCGTTCCGTGAATGGCTGGCTGCAGGCCGCACTGTCGGAAAATCCGGGCTTGCGCAGCGCTCAATACCAGTTCAGCGCGGCCCGGGCGGGGCTATCTGCGGCGGAGCGCAACGATCTGCCGACCCTGAGTTTCGGGGCCGATCAAGGCTGGCATGCGCAGAACGGGTTCGGGCCTTCACAGCAGTACAGCATCGGCATCACCCTCAACGTGCCGCTATTCACCGGCTTCCAGCACACCTACCAAGTGGCTCAGGCCAGGGCCCAGCTGGCCCAGGCACGGGCGACGCTCGACGATACGGTGAATACCACCCAGCTTGCCGTCTGGCAGGCGTATTACGCCTTCCGCAGTGCGACATTGGCACTGCCGAGCGCCCAGGCCCAGGAGGAAAACGCGGCCAAGGCGCTGGCCGCGGTCGAGGCGCAGTATCGGGTCGGTCTGGCCACCATGCAGGACCTGCTCACGGCGCAGAGTACCTTGACCAGTGCCAGGGTGGCCGTGCTGCGCGACGCGATCAACAGTTACCTCGCCCTGGCGGGGCTGAGTAGTGCCGTAGGGAGCCTGGCGCCGCCCGCAGCTGAAACGGTGGATGCACCATGACGAATCAGCCGCGACGACGAAGCGGATCGTTTTTCGGGAGTGTAGAGAATGCTGCGTAAACTGGCATGGAGCCTGCCCTGGGTGGCCTTGTTGCTGCTCGCGGGGTGCGGCAAGGAGGCGGGCCATGCGCGCCGACACGGCTTCATGGCCGACATGGCGGTGCCGGTGCGGGTGGTCAAGGTCGAGACCCGCTGGATGCCGGTGACGACGAGTTCGGTTGGTACCGTGCAGAGCCTGCATACAGTCACCGTGCGTCCTCAGGTCACGGGCATGCTCAGCGCGGTCGAGGTGCATTCGGGGCAGAGCGTGCGGGCGGGGCAAATCCTGTTCCGGCTTGATCGCACCCCGTTCCTGGCCGCGCTCAGGCAGGCGCAGGCCAAGTTGCAGGGGGATCTCGCGAACGCCCGGTATACCGCCGATCAGGTATCCGCGCTGCGTCCGCTGGTCGCCAAGGATTATGTGACCCGCCAGAGCTTCGAACAGGCGCAGGCCGCGGCGCTTGCCGCCTCCGCCCAGGTCAAGCAGGATCGTTATGCAGTCGAGACCGCGAGCATCCAGCTGGGATACACCGTCATCCGGGCACCGATTGCCGGCCGCCTGGGTGCCGTGGACATCAAGGCCGGCAACATCGTGCAGGCCGATTCGACTGCCCTGGTCACGCTCAATCAGATGTCGCCCGTCGAGGTCGATTTCAGCGTGCCTCAGTCATTGCTGCCCGCGGTGCGCGAGGCGCTGGCAGACAGGGGCAAGTCGGGCGACGTTGCCGTGTTCCGCGAGGACGATCAGGGCAAGCCGCTGGGCCGCGGGCGCCTGAGTTTCGTCGACAACAGCGTTGCGGCCGGAACGGGCACGGTCGCCCTGCGCGCCCTGGCCGACAATCCCGGCATGCAATTGTGGCCCGGGCAGTTCGTGGTCGTCCGCCTGACCCTGCGTACCTTGCCGCACGCGAAGGTCGTGCCGGCACGCAGCGTGCAGCAGGGACAGCGGGGGCCGTACGTCTACATGGTCGCCAAGGGCCATGCCGTGATGCGTCCGGTGAAGGTCGGCTTCATCGCCAACGGCCTTGCCGTGATCGACTCGGGGCTGGAGCCCGGCGACGAGGTGGTCGACCCGGTGCCCGCGCGCATGCGCCCGAACGGGCCGGTACGCGTGCTTTCCGGAAAACCCGGGGAACCCGAAGCCGCAATGCGCGACGGGCACAAGGGGTTCGCCTTCGGCCATCGCCGCGCCGTCGGTGAGCGTCCATGAATCTATCCGGGCCCTTCATCCGCCGACCGGTGATGACCACGGTGCTGACCGCGGCCGTGATCCTGTTCGGCCTGCTGGCCTATCGCGCCCTGCCGGTGGCGCTGCTGCCCAACGTCTCCTTCCCCACGATCATGGTTTCCGCCAGTCTGCCCGGAGCCAGCGCGCAGACCATGGGGTCGGCGGTGGCCTCGCCGCTGGAGAACCAGTTCTCGAGCATCCCCGGACTGCTCTCGATGAGTTCGGAGAGCCGCAACGGCAACACGCGTATCATCCTGCAATTCGATCTCAAGACGAACATCGACGCGGCTTCGCAGGAGGTGCAGGCGGCGGTCGGGCAGGCGGCCCACTTCCTGCCGCCGGACATGCCGCAGACGCCGCTGGTGCGCCAGCTCAACCCGGCGCAGAGTCCGATCATGTTCATCGGCCTGTCGGCGCCGAACATGCCGCTGTATCAGCTGGACGCCTATGCCGAACAGCGCTTCGCCACGCAGGTGTCCGGCGTGCCGGGGGTTGCCCAGGTGCGCGTGTTCGGCGGGCAGACCTATGCCGTGCGCATCTACCTCAATCCCTATGCCCTGGCGGCCAGGAACCTGTCTCTGACCGGCGTGGCCAGCACCATTGGCGCGTTGAACGTCAATCTTCCTCAAGGCACGCTGCAGGGCAGCGCCAGCAACTACGACATCAACGTCAACGGCCAGCTTGGTGACGCGGCCGCCTACAACCACATGGTGCTGGCCTACGGCAACGGTTCGCCGGTGCGCCTGAACGAGGTGGGACACGCCGAGGACAGCGTCCAGCAGAACCTGCAGAAAACCTGGATCAACGGCGATCGCGGCATCATCCTCGCCGTGGTGCGCGAGCCGGACAGCAACACCGTGCAGGTGGCCGACACGATCCGTGCGATGTTGCCCAAGCTGCAGGCCGCGCTACCTGGTGGCGCCACGCTGCACATCCTTTACGACAAGTCGCGCTACGTGAAGGCCGCGGTGGAAGAGGTCCAGCTGACCCTGATCCTCGCCAGCATGCTGGTGGCCTTCGTGATCTGGCTGTTTCTCGGTGATCTCAGACAGATGCTGGTCGCGGCCGTGGCCATTCCGATCTCGCTACTGGGCACCTTCGCGGTCCTGGATGCGCTGGGCTACAGCTTCAATGTATTGACCCTGCTTGCGCTCACCCTGTCGGTCGGATTCGTGGTGGACGATGCGGTGGTGATGCTGGAGAACATTTCCCGACACCGCGAGGCAGGTCTGTCGCCCTTGCGTGCGGCATTGCTCGGCAGTCGCGAAATCGGCTTTACCGTGCTCTCGATGACCCTGTCACTGTCGGCCGTGTTCCTGCCGTTGATTTTCATGGGGGGCCTGCTTGGACGACTGTTTCTGGAATTCGGCGTCACCATCGCGGTGGTGATCCTGGTTTCTGGTGCAGTCTCGCTGAGTCTGACGCCCATGTTGCTTTCGCGCATGCGCGACCGTGAGCGAGCGAATAGCCGCGTTTCCGCCTTTCAGCGCCTGTTCGAGGCGTTGACACGGGTTTACGGGGATTCCCTGGCCTGGTCGTTGCGGCATCGCCGCTGGGTGCTCGGTTTCGCGGGCTTCAGCCTGCTGGCTGCGTTCGGTCTGTTCATGCTGGTGCAGAAGGCCTTCATTCCCAGCGGCGATTCCGGGATGATCATCGCCAACCTGCGCTACCCCGAAGGCATTCCCTTCGCGCAGCTCACCCGGGAACAGGAACAGGTCGCAAGGCGCATTCAGGCCAATCCTGCGGTGGCGGTCGTGATGTCGAGTGCCGGACAGAGCGGCGGCGGTTTCGGCGGCAGCAACGTGGGACGCATCATCATCCATCTCAAACCGGCCGGCGAACGCGAGAATATCGACCGGGTGATGATGCAGTTGCGGCGCGAGATGGCGCGGTTCCCGCTGGTCCGCGCGTTCTTCATCCAGCCGCCAGCGATTCAGCTCGGTGCGATGTCCAGCAATGCCAACTATCAGTTCGTGCTGCAGGCGAATACCGAAAACCTGCTGGAAAACGCCGTACCTCGCTTTGAGGAGGCGCTACGCGGCATTCCTGGGATCATCGGGGTCAATTCCAGCCTGCAGATGCGCAATCCCGAGATTCGCGTGCACATCCTGCGTGAACGCGCGGCCGCGCTGGGGGTAACCCCGCAGACGATCGAAAAGACCTTGAACCTGGCCTATGGCGGCAGCATGGTGGGTACCATCTACGGTTCCGCACAACAGTACGAGGTCATTGCTCAGGTGGCGCCAAAATACCAGACCGATGCCTCGGCACTGGGTGCAATATACCTGCCTTCGAGCAGCGGGCAGATGGTGCCCCTGCACGCCATTGCGCGGTTGGATTACGGCGTCGGCCCGCTGAGCGTGGAGCATTATGCGCAGATGCCGTCGGCGACGGTCTCGTTCAATCTGCGCCCGGGCATTTCGTTGGGCGAGGTGACCAGCAAGATCCAGGCGCTGGCCAACAAGACCCTGCCGGCCGGGGTCAGTGGGCAGTTCGCCGGCAGCGCAAAATCGTTTCAGCAGTCACTTCTGGCGCTGCCTATCCTGCTGTTGGTCACGGTGCTGGTCATCTATGTGATTCTGGCCATTCTCTACGAACACTTCGTACACCCGCTGACCATCCTCACGGCGCTGCCGCTTGCGGGCTTCGGTGCCTTGCTCTCGCTCTATGTATTCCGGCAGCCGCTGGATCTGTTCAGCTTTGTCGGCATCATCATGCTGGTCGGTTTGGTGAAGAAGAATGGCATCATCATGATCGATTTCGCCATCGAGCGGCGTCGGCAGGGCGAGGATGCGTTGACCGCGATCCACGATGCTTGCGTGATCCGCTTTCGACCCATCATGATGACCACCGGGGCGGCGATTCTCGGTACCTTGCCGATCGCGCTAGGTTTCGGTTCGGATGCCAAGGCGCACATGCCGCTCGGCATCGCGGTCGTCGGGGGACTCGTGTTCTCGCAGTTCCTCACACTTTATGTGACCCCGGCGTTCTACGTGACCGCCGAGCGCTGGTTTGCTTCACGTCGCCCACGCCCGGCAGCATTGGAAGAGGTTCAGTCCTGACTTGAAGGCCCGTGCGGCTGCATGTCCAGCGGATAGGTCGCAAAGGCCCGATGCAGGCCGTCCAGGTGGCCGACCAGGGCCTTGAGGAGGCTGTCCGATACCGTGTTGTTGGTTGTGTTCAGCGCTGCCAGGGCCTGATTCAGGTTGCTGTCGGCGGCTTTCAGCGGCGGCGAGACATAGGGGTTTTCGAAGACGCCGACAGCCTTGCGCAGCGCCGCGATGGCATCGGCCCGATTGGGTATGGCCAATGCGCGCTGGGCCTGCGTCAGGTATTTGCGCGCCTGTGCCACCGCCTTCCCGTTGCCCAGGTCGTCCAGCGCGTAAAACAGGTGGCTGAAGAAGGGCTGTACCTGCTGGTTGTCCTCGAAGTGCATCTTGGCACGCATGGCGCGGGCCATGGCCAGGAATTCGGCGCCCGGTAGCCTGGCGCGGATCAGCTCGAGCATCACCTGGACCTTGGTGAGGTCGGCATCCAGTTCAATGAGGTTGCTGTCATGCAGTGCCGCCCGCGCCTCGATCGCATCGGCCATGGCCTGGGCGGCGTAGACTTGCATGCGGTCCAGCGATCCGACTTTCAGGTCGAGTGCCGGACCGGGTGTAGGCGACATCGGTTCCAGCTTGTCGGCGGCGTTGGCCAAACCGACGGTACTGATAAGCGGCAGCGCAATCAGCAGACGTATGCGCAGGGAGCGGTGTATCGGGACCAAAACGTTTCTCCTCGGGTGCTGGGAAAGCGGCGGACGATTGAGCAAATCGTCACGCGTCGCTGCAAACGATACGGTATTCGGGCGAGTCCGGGGAGTCGTCGCCCGCATGTATGATGAAACGGAATGTCGTACCGGGCTCGGCATGCCAGCCGGTGTCGAGCGGGTATAGGCCGAGCAGTTGGGCCTCTGTCGTCAAAGTGGTGCTGTCGTGCCAGTCGTTTAACGTCCAGGTAATGCGACATGGATCGGGCAGCAGCAGACGCAGTTTGCGCCCGGGTCTGATGCGGCCGACCGGTGCCGCCGGCGACCAGAAGGCGGTGTGAGCGTTTGGGCGTCGGCCGGCATAGCGTTCCCAGACGGGTTGCGGACGATCCACCGGACTGCCTTGTGCGCGCGCGGCCACAAGCTTGATGAATTCGGCATGTGCCCAGGCGAGCGGCATCGCCGAACCAGTCGGCCTGAAGGGAGATAGCTGGTGTTCGGCATTGGTCTCGCCGTCCCAGATCTGTTCGGGCAGCATGCCAGCGGTGCTGGCGCTTGCGGCCATGGCGCGCAACAGAGGCAACGGGTCGCGACCGGCGGCGAGTTCGTAGTGGCCGCGTTCGCCGGCGAGCAGCGGCCACGGGCGTCCGCGCCCGGTACCGTCGAACGGGCGGCCGTCGGCATGTTCGCCGTAGCCGTCTTCGTTGTAGCGATACCAGACCGGACCGTCCGGCGTTTCGAAACGCAGCAACGCATCAACCAGTTTTAGGCTGTCGCAAATCAATGGATCGTCGGCCCGGCGTAGGCCGTAGCGGACTAATTGCAGAAAATCGGGACTGATGTGCTGGTCGGCGTGCAGGTCCGGTTGGGGGTTGCGGTTGTTGACGACGATGGGTGCATGCAATGCGGTGCGGTCGTTGAGGACGTCACGTGGAGCAATGCGTACGTAATGCCCCGCAATGCCGTGCTCACGGTCCAGGAGGGTGTCACGGGCAACCGTCCAGTCCTCGATCTGCGCGTTCCAGCAATCGGCCAGGGTCAGCACCATTTCCCGCTCTGCACCGTCGAGATAGCCGGCACCCACCACCAGGCCGGCAATGGCGACCGCCAGCGTGAAGGGACTGAGTCCGCGATCCTCCTCCCAGCGGTCCTCCTCGCTGACCGGACCGTGCAGGGCGATGAAGCGCAGGGCGCGGCGAACCATGGCGGTAGGGTCGATGTCGCCTAGCGCATGGTGCTCTTCGAGTGCCCCGGCGAGCAGAATGGGGAAGGCGGTTTCATCGAGTTGCAGCCCTTCCCAGTAGGCGCGCCCACCCAGCCACTGGTTCTGCGTCCAGTGGCCGTCGGCGTGCTGGTTGGCGATCAGATAGCGCAGGTTGGCCCGGGCATCCTCGTAGGCGCCGAGCGCGAGCAGCGCCCCCGCGGTCTCCACAAGGTCGCGAGGCCAGACCAGGTGATATCCGCCCTCGCGCTCGCGCGTTTCCCCCCAGGGAATGCTTAGGCTGGCGACGACGGCACCGGGGTAGGTCTTGTCCTCGTGAGTCTTGACCACCATGGCTGAGGTACGCAGTAGCTCGAAGAGGTTCTGCTCCAGGCTGGAGACCTCGGGGAACTGGGCTTCCCAGATCTTGTGCCAGGCATCCCATTGTGTGCAGCAACGTTCGACGACATGGTCGTAGGCGTGGGTGAGGCTGGCGAAGGCCAGGGTCGCAGCGGAGCGGCGCCCGCTGCCGAATCCCAGCGCCAGGACGGCACGTCTGGGCAACGCTGCCGTCAGTGCCACATTACCCGGTCCGGCATGCTCATAGGCCCATTCGCTGCGCCCGTGGTGGGCGAAGTCCTGCCAACCGTCGTTGACGCCCACGTAACCGGCGGAGCATCGGTCCAGACCCTCACCTCCGCGTTCGTCGCGAGCCGCCAGGGCAAGCGAGAATGGCCCTTGTGCCGCCCACAGGACGCGGCGGCCATGATATTCACCACACCACGCCTCGTTGCGGTCGCCACTGCCGCCGGGGCGCGGGGCAAGCAGCACGTAGGGCTTGAGACCCTCGTCGCCGCTGAGCTGGACATCGAGCATGAGGACATCGCGCCGCGGGTCGGGGCAGATGCCGACACGCAAGGTGAAGCGTTCCTGGCGGTGAATCAGGGTGACGACCGGAGCGCCGGGGCCACGGGCTTCCACCGTGTAGTCGTCGCGTTTTCTGAGCTCGACCCAGAACCCGTTGTCGTCGGCGACGATGAAACCCAGGTCGCGTACCTGCGGGATGTCGACCCGCGGATAGTAGATTTCGTTCACGATGCCCTGGCCCAGGGTATACCAGAGGCGGGGATTACCCAGGGCGCAGCCCACCATGTCTTTGCGGCTGGGGCTCCAGGTGGCGGGAATGCCAGGGCCGTCGGGGGCTTCGTTCATGAGCGGTCCTCGCGGTTGCCGCGCTGGTTGAGCAGGTAGGCTGCAAGCAATGCCAGCAGACCGACGGCGGCCAGCAGCAGGTAGGGGCGCAACTGGCCGAGTATCGAGAGCAGCGTGCCGAGGTGTTCCGACAGGGCGTAGGGAAGCAAGCACCACACCGCGCACCAGACGAAGCAGCCGAAGGCGTTGGCGGGCACGAAGCGGATTCTGGGCATGCCGAGCATCCCGGCGACGGGGCCGTTGAGCTGGCGCAATCCGTCGACGAAGGGCGCCACGATGACGATCCATGCGCCCCAGCGGACATAGAGCCGGTGCATGCGCCTGAGGTGGTGGCGGTTGATCAGGCGCGTGCGCAGCAGCAGTCTGCGTCCGCCCAGGTTGCCCAGCTGATAACCGATGTTGTAGCCCGCTAGGGCCGCGGCCAGGGCGCTGATGAACACCAGCGAAAGATCCATGTCGCCTCTCCCGGCGAGCACGCTGGCGGCCACCACCAGGGTGAGTCCCGGTGCGGGGATGCCGATCCCCTCGAGCATCACGGCGAACATGATCGCGAAATAACCGTAGCTGTCGAGATACGGCGTGGCGAAACGCAGGCTCTGGTCCAGGAAACTCATGGCGACAGAGGCCGGCGTTCCGCCAGGGTTTGCTTGAGAGGCGCTGCCGGCATCCTCATCCGTCCGTGGGTATGGCGCCAGTCCCCCAGTGCGTATGGAATATGCCCGGTTTGTCGAGTCTCTCGTAGGTGTGTGCGCCGAAGTAGTCGCGTTGTGCCTGAATCAGATTGGCTGGCAGTCGCCGGCTGCGCAGTCCGTCGTAATAGGCGAGTGCGGCAGCCAGTGCGGGCATGGGTATGCCGCCGATGGCCCCTTGCGTGACGATCGTGCGCAGGCCGCCTTCGAGTTTGCCGAGCCGCGCGGACAGGGTCTCGTCGAACAGCGGATTGCCCATGAGCGGCGGACTGACATAGGCGGCGGCGAGATCGTCGAGCAGGGCGGCGCGGATGATGCAGCCGCCGCGCCAGATGCGGGCCACCGTGTCGAGCGATGTGCCGTAGCCCTTGGCCTCCGCTGCCTCAGCAATCAGGTGCATGCCCTGGGTATATGCGATCAGCATGCCGGCCTCCAGGGCCGCGGCGGCCTGTTTGGCCAATGAGGCGGAAGGGGCAACGGTCGCCGGTCCTGGCAACATACCGGCAGCAGTCTGCCGCGCCGCATAGAGATCCGAGAGCCCGCGCGCGGTGACTGCGGCATCGATCGCCGGGGTAGGAACGCCGAGTTCGAAGGCCGCTTCGCTGGTCCAGCGCCCGGTGCCTTTCTGACCAGCGGCATCGCGGATCTTGTCGAGCAGCAGCCCGCTGCCGGAATCGTCAGGCTGTTGCAGGATGTCGGCGGTGATTTCGATCAGATACCCGGCCAGCGTACCCTCGTTCCATTCGGCAAACAGGCGGTGCAGATCGGCATGGTCATATCCCGCGCCGCGGTGCAGCAGATCGTAGATCTCGGCGATCTGCTGCATGAGCGCGTATTCGATGCCGTTGTGCACCATCTTGACGAAGTGCCCGGCCCCGCCGCTGCCCATCCAGGATACGCAGGGCGCGCCGTCCGGTGCGATAGCCGCGGCCGGTTCCAGTAGGGGGCGGACGTGTTTCCAGGCGGCCGCTTCGCCGCCCGGCATCATGCTGGGCCCGAAACGTGCCCCGGTCTCGCCGCCGGAAACACCCATACCGATGAAGTGGAGATCTTGCCCGGCAAGTGTACTTAGACGGCGTTCCGTGTCCGGGAAATGGGAGTTCCCGCCATCGATAACGATGTCGCCGGCCTGGAGATGCGGTGAAATCTGGGCGATTGCGTCGTCCACCACCCCGGCTGGGACCATCAGCAGGACGATCCTGGGACGGGTCAGCGAAACGATGAAGGCGTTGAGATCGTCTGTGCCCTGTGCCTGGTCCGGTCGGTCCAACTCGGCCGCTGCGCGTGCGGTAAAAGCATCAGCCTTGCCCCGACTGTGGTTGTAGCCAGCGACACGGGCGCCGCGGCTAGCCAGATTGAGACCGAGATTCGCCCCCATGACGCCGAGACCGACGACGCCGATGTCAAAGGGTGAAGTTGCCATGAGCTACCTCCATGGAGTTCAGGTTGGTCCCCCGGTCATGCCTTTGCCCGTTGTCGCAAGCTTGCTGTCTCGATCGACCCTCGCGCGGCCCCGCACCAAGCGATGCGGGGCCGCGAGCTCATTTGGGCAGGGTGATCGCGGCGAACAGCGGCGTCTTGTCGCGCAGGATCAATATCGGTATCGGTTTGCCCGCAGGGGCTTCCCGCACCAAGCGGTTGAGTTCGGCCGCCGAGGTAATCCGATGACGGTTGAATTCCAGAATGATGTCGCCGACCTGTAGGCCGTTCTGCGCGGCGGCACCGTTGGGGTTGATCGACTTGATGACAACGGCATCGTGCTTCAGGCCAAGCGGGCCGAGCTGATCCTTGGGGATGGTCTCGACAGCGACACCCAGGCGACCATGTCCCTGATCACCCTGATCCGGTTCGCTCGAGGCCTTCATCGCCTGCTCGCTCAATTTGCCGATCTTGACCGTCAGGGTCATGTGCTTGTCGTTGCGCAGAATCTCGACCGGCACCACTGTGCCCACCGGGGTGCTGCCGACCAGAGGCGGCAGATCGCCGGAACGCACGACGGGGTGACCGTCGAACTTGAGAATGATGTCGCCCGACTTGAAGCCGGCCTTGGCGGCGGGGCTGCCGGGTTCAACCCGGGCCACGAGCGCACCGGTGGGCTGCTGCAGGCCGAAGGACTGTGCCAGCGACTGGTTCATGCCCTGGACCATCACACCCAGCCAGCCATAGCTGACCTTGCCATGGGCCTTGATCTGATTGATCACGTCCTTGACGATGTTGATCGGGATCGCGAACGAGAGTCCCATGAACCCACCGGAGTTGGTGTAGATCTGCGAGTTCACACCGACCACCTGACCCTTCAGGTTGAGCAACGGTCCGCCCGAGTTGCCGGGATTGACCGCAGCGTCGGTCTGAATGAACGGAACGTAGTTCTCGTCGGGAAGATTGCGCGACAGGGCGCTGATGATGCCCTGGGTGGCGGTGTAGTCGAAGCCGAACGGGTTGCCGATGGCCAGTACCCACTGTCCGACCTGGAGATTGCTTGAATCGCCTAGCGGCAGAGTGGGCAGATCCTTGGCATCGATCTTGAGCAATGCCAGATCGGTGCGTTTGTCCATGCCGATGACCTTGGCCGAGTACTCGTGGCGGTCGAGCAGGCGGACCTTGAGTTCGGTATCGCCGACCACGACGTGCCGATTGGTCACGATATAACCATCCGGCGATATGATGAAGCCAGAACCAAGGATGCGCTCCTTGCTTTCGAACGGCTGGTTATACGGGTTGTTCGGGCCGAAGAAGTGCTTGAAGAACTGGCCCAATGGACTGCCAGGAGGCAGATCGGGCATGCCCCGAGCACTCCCGGATTCACCCTTGACGACGCGTACGCCGGTGATGCTTACCACGGCCGGGGCTGCCTTGTGCACCAGTTGGGCAAAGTCGGGCAAACTGCTCAGACTGGGCGCGGCGACCGCGGTGGCGTGCGCATTCGCGGACTTGGATTGATGATCCGAGGATTCCTGTGCGCAGGCCTGCGTGGTCAGCGCGAGCATGGCGACCAGGGCCAGCGACAACCAGGAGCGCGTCCGATGGATAAGGCTTCGATTCATGTGTGACTTCCGTTTCCAGCATCGAGTCCCTGCCGACCAGGGGCGATAGCGTGCATGGTAGTGTGATGCGGCAGCGCTCGATATCTTGATATTCTGACTGCCGCGTATGGACCGAGTTCCGGTGCCCGAACAGAGGATAGCCCAACTGGCGAACGGGCTGCACGCCCGCGGCCGACGATCAGGGGTGGTTCGGCACGTCTGCGTAAAGCCTGTGTGAAGATGTCGCCTGCGCGGCGCGTAATTTCTGACGGGCGTCACGCGAAGGCACCGCCCGCGCCACGGCTGTATGCAAATGAATCGCGAGTATTGCGTGGGCGTGGGTAAAAGAATGTAAAACCAGGCCTAGCGGGGGCGGGGCAGTGCGCGCAGAAGCCGTCGGTGTAGCCAGCGCCGGGCCAACGGCATTCCTCCCGCAGCGAGACCGGTGGCGAATGCGAGCAGGAGTGGACGGTTGGCCGGTTCCAGCAGGCGCAGGGCCCAAGGCTCTGCGCGGGCAGCGCTACGCAGCCGTTGGCGCGCCACGCTCAGTGAATCCGGCTTCTCGCGAGCCATCCGAGTCCACCGGCAAATAGCAGCAGGATCCCGCCAGTGACCACCAGCGAGGCGACGGGTCCTAAGAGCTCGCTCAGCCAGCGCTCGAAACCCCATGCGATCAAGAGCAGACCCGCAAGCAGCAGGCAGGCGGCCACCAGGCTAAGCCACAGGGCCACGCCGAGGCGCAGCGCGGAAACGCGCAGTGCCTGGCCTTCCAGGTGCAGCAGGTCAAGCAGTGACAGCAACCACTCGGTGAGGTAGTTCAGCGTCGCCCCCCGAGATCGAGCAGCTTGGCGAGCACGAAGCCGATGCCGAATGACACGAGCAGGCTGGTCATCGGGCGTTCGCCAATCTGCTGTTCGAAGGCATCGTAATACTCGCGCCCTTGTTCGCCCGCGCGATTGGCTTGCTGTTTCAATCGCTCACGTGCTTCGGCCACCCCGGCCTTGGCCTGATCGCGGGCGGTACCTGCGCGGTTCACGGCCAGATCCTTGAGGGCATGGGTCAGTTCGGCGACGTCCGCGCGGAGTTTGCTCAAATCCTCGCGGATGGCATTCATTTCATCCTTGGGTGTATCGGCCATGGTGTTGCCTCCTGCATGATGGCGGAGCCGTGGCGCCGGCGGGCTGCCGTCGATGGAGCTCCGCTGCAATAACCCTGCAGAGCGTAGCGCAATGTCGGTGGGATGGGAACGGGGTTCTAACCGACTGTCGCATAGGCATTCAGCGATGCGCCCTCACTGCCGAACAACTGCTCAGGCGTTCCCTGTATGCCAATGCGACCGCGTTCCAGCACATAGATATGATCCATGTGCCGCAGAGCGCGGGGACGGTGCGTGATCAGCAGCACGCTACGTCCCTGCATGGCGGTCTGGATGGCTTCGAGCACATGTCCCTCGGAGTGTGCGTCTAGACCTTCGGTGGGCTCGTCGAGCAGCAGCAGTGGGGCGTCCTTGAGCAGCGCCCGGGCGATGGCCACGCGGCGGGCCTGTCCGCCGGACAGCCTTTCGCCAGCCTCGCCCACGAAGGTATCGTAGCCGCTCGGGAAACGCATGATCTCGTCGTGGATACGGGCCTGTTTCGCCGCCTCGATCATCTGCGACTCGTCGGCATCGGAGCGTGCGAGCATCAGGTTCGCGCGGATGGTGGTGTTGAACAGGTGGGTGTGTTGGGACACGACGGCGCAGTAGCGTCGCAAATCCTCGCCGGCATATTCGCGCAGTTCGCGCCCATCCAGCGTGATGCTGCCCGCCTGATAATCCCAGAAACGCAGCAGCAGGTTGAGCACGGAGGTCTTGCCCGAACCGGTGGCGCCGATCAGGGCCACGCGCCGGCCTGCGGGTAGCTCTAGATCGAGGCCGTCCAGCGCCCAGGGCGCATCGTCTGCATAGCGCATGCGCACACCGGAGAAACGCAGCTCGGGGCGGGTGGGCGGCACAGCGGGCGTGGGCGGGTCTGCGACCTGCGGTTCGGCGTCGACGATCTCGAAGACGCGCCGCGCCGCGGCGAGCGTCTCGCCGAGGCTCTGGAAGGCGGCGGGCAGTCCGTTGACGGTTTCGAAGCTGGCCATCACGAACAACGCGATCATGGCGAGATCGGGACCGTCGATCTCGTGCGCTGCCACCATCGGGCCGGCGATCAGCACGGCGAACCACAGCGACAGCTGAGTCGTCAGTCCGGTCGTGGCGGCCGCAGCCCCGGCGATGCGGCTCAGTTGTCGCTGCGGCCCGATCAGGTCGTGACTCAGCCTGCTCACGCGTTCCTGCTGGCGTCCGGAGGCGCCGTAGACGCGCAGTTCGCCGAGTCCCTGCACACCGTCGACCACGGTCGACCTCAGCAGGCTGCGCACCTCGACGGCGTTCCGCCCGGGGCGGCGCCCGGCGCGCTGGGCGAGCAAGGGCAGGACCGCTCCAGCGAGGGCCAGACCGGCCAGATCGATCAAGGCGATCCGCATGCTGAACAGGGCCATGAAGCCGAACAGCAGGGCCGTGCCCACGACGGCAGCGGCCGTGGGTGCGAGTACGCGCAGATAAAAATTGTCCAGGGTGTCGATATCGGCACGGATACGACTGAGCAGATCGCCGCCACGGTAATACTGGATGCGGGCCGGCGCCAGCGGCTCCAGGTGCTCGTAGAACCAGACGCGCAGGCGCGCCAGCAGGCGCAGGGTCGCTTCGTGGGTGATCAGTCGCTCCAGATAGCGCCCACCGGTGCGCAGGATCGCGAGGCCGCGGATTCCGGCGGCGGGGGTGAAGTAGTCCATGCTCACATGCGCCAGCCCGGCCACGGCCATCGCCGTGATGAACCAGCCGGAAAGCGCCAGCAGGCCGATGTTCGCCAGGGCGACGACCAGGCTCAGCGCGATGCCGCCGGCCATCCAGCGGCGGTAGGGCACGAACAGGGACAGCAGGCGGCGGAGATCGTTCAAGCGGCGGCCCCCCGGTATGCCCGGCATAGGTCGGCGTACAGCCCGTCGATCCGCATCAGCTCGTCGTGACTGCCGCTCTCGGCCAGGCGGCCGGCATTCATGACCAGGATGCGGTCCGCGCGTCGGACGGTATCGAGACGATGGGCGATGCTCAGTACGGTACGGCCCTGCGCCAGCCGCTCGACTGCGGCCGTGACCAGCCGCTCGCTGTCCGGATCCAGGCTTGCGGTGGGTTCGTCGAGCACGAGCAGTGGCGCATTCTTGAGAAATGCGCGGGCGAGGGCGATGCGCTGGATCTGGCCGCCGGAAAGCCCCTGCCCACGATCGCCGAGCAGGGTGCCGTAGCCCTGAGGTAAATCGCGGATGAAGTCGTCCGCATGGGCGTTCGCTGCCGCTTCGCGTATGCGGTCCATGTCCGCTTCGATGTCGCCGAGGCGGATATTGTCGAGCACGCTGCCGTGGAACAGCGTGGGCTTCTGCGGTACCCAGGCCAGCCTGCGCAGCCATGCCTGCGGGTCGATTTCGTCCAGCGGTATGCCGTTGACCAGGATGTTTCCGCCGGTCGGATGCAAAAAGCCCAGCACGAGTTGGATGAGCGTGCTTTTCCCCGCCCCGCTGGGGCCGACGACGGCGAGTCTTTCGCCGGCCTGCAGTGCGAAGTCGAGCCCGTGCAGTACGGGGGTGTCGGAGGTATAGGCGAAGTCGACGGCGGCGAAGCGCAGCGCCACGGGCTGTTCGGGTGGCAGCACGGTGTAGCTGCCACCCGCGGGCGATACGGTGCTCGGACGGGTTTCCATCAGTTCGACCATGCGCTCGGCGGCGCCGATGGCTTCCATGCGCGCGTGGTACTGGGTGCCCATGTTGCGCAGTGGCAGGTAGAACTCGGGCGCGAGGAGCAGCACGAACAGACCCGGCAAGTAGTGGATGTCACCGAAGAGCAGGCGAAAGCCGATGAAGACCGCCACCATCGCGATGCTGAGGGTGGCGAGGAATTCGAGTACGAGCGAGGAGAGGAAGGCAACCCGCAGTACGGCCATGGTGCTCTTGCGGTATTCGTCCGAAATGCGCGCGATGATCTCGGATTCGGCGCGACTGGCGTTGAACAGCTTCAGGGTGGTCAGACCCTCGATCATGTCGAGAAAATGGGCGCTCATGCGTGCCAGACGCCGCCATTGGCGCTGGTTCAGGCGCTCGGCGCCCTTGCCGATGAGAATCATGAAGGCGGGGATCAACGGAGCGGTGATCAGCATGATCAGGCCGGAGAGCCAGTCGGCGGGAAACACGAACACCAGGATCGACAGGGGGACCAGTGCGGCCAGGGCCGATTGCGGTAGATAGAGCGCGTAGTACTTCTCCAGTGACTCGACGCCGTCGACCAGGGTGTTGGCCAGTTCCCCGCTGCGCTGGCTGCGGGTCCAGGCCGGCCCCAGTGCCTCGATCTGCGCGTACAGCATGTCGCGCATGGCCGGTTTGATGCGGGCGGCAACGGCGAAGGCGGTACGTTCGCTTGCCACCGCAGTCAGCGCGCGCAACGCGAAGACGCCGAGCATGCCGGCGAGCAGGGTGGCCACGCTTTCGAGTGCCTGTCCGCGGATCGCCAGGGCATCGACCACACGGGCGAGCAGCCAGGCCTGCAGCACGATCAACAGGCCGCCGAACAATCCGATGGCGGCATTCAGGCTGACCGGCAGTCTGACCTGCGCCGCATGGCTGCGGAGCCAGCGGTCAATGGCCTTGCCGGCCTCGCGGGAACGTGGGGCTTGGGCGTCTGTCATGGGTTGGGTTTCGTTGTATCAGCTCGATTGTCGCTGAAGTTGGTATTTCTGCATGCGGTAGCGCAGGGTTTCCCGAGTAGTACGCAGCGCCCTGGCCGTTGCCGAGACATTGTAATCGTGCAGTTCCAAGGCGGCTTCGATCACGCGCCGATCGATGTCGTCCAGGGTGAGGCTGCCGTCCAGCGGCAGCCTGATGCTCATTTCGGTCGCGGATTCGGTGACGGGAGCGGTCTCGCCGGTCGCGGTCTGATCGAGCTGTAGCCAATGGGCCGAGAGGCTGTCGCCCTCGCTCAGCAGTACGCTGCGTTCGATCGCGTTGCGCAGCTCGCGCACGTTCCCAGGCCAGCGGTAGGCCTTCAGTTTGTCCATGATCGTCGAGGGTATTTCGCGAATTCGGCGCCCGGCCTTGGCATTGAATTCGGCGACGAAGGCGGGCACGAGTTCGTCGAGATCCTCGGCGCGCGAACGCAGCGGGGGCAGTGCGATGCGAAAGACGCTCAGTCGATGGTAGAGGTCGGCACGAAAACGGCCGATGCGGACCTGTTCTTCGAGATTGCGGTGTGTGGCCGCAATCACCTGGACGTCGATGCTGATTTCGCGGTCGCCACCCAGCCGACGGATGCGGCGTTCCTCGATCGCCATCAGCAGTTTCGCCTGCAGGTCGGGATCGAGTTCCCCGATCTCGTCGAGAAACAAGGTGCCTCCGTCGGCCTGTTCGAACAGCCCGCGGCGGCGGCTGCGCGCACCGGTAAAGGCACCGGCCTCGTGCCCGAACAATTCTGATTCCAAGAGCTCCCGCGGCAAGGCGGCGCAGTTGAGCTGCACCATGGGACCATCTGCGCGTGCGCCTGTGTGGTGCAGAATGCGGGCAGCCAATCCCTTGCCAGTGCCGGTTTCACCCGTGATTAGCAAGGTGCTGAAAGGAGCCCGGGAAAGTCGTCTGAGCAGTGCTCGGACCTCGCGATTAGCCGGGCTGTTGCCGTACATCGCCTCGGGTGTGTAGCGCGCCGAGCCCGCCTGTTGCTGTTGGTCGAGCCGGCGCTGCGCCCTGGCGCTGCGTGCGGCGCCGGCAATGATGAGATCGAGGCGATCGCGGTCGCAAGGTTTTTCGAGGAATTCGTGTGCGCCGAGGTGTAACGCGCGCACCGAATCCGGCACGCTGCCGTAACCGGTCAACAGCACCCATTCGGAGTGGATGCCGGCATTTCTGGCCGCTTCCAGCAGGTCGAGGCCGTTGCCATCGGGCAGGCTCATGTCGGAGAGCACGACCAGCGGGTCGAGCTGGTTGTCGAACAGATAGCGGCGCGCCTCGCCTGCCGTGCTGGCCAGGGTGACTTCCCACTGCTGGCGCTGGAAATGGCGGGCCAATTCGCTGCCGAGTAGGGTTTCGTCCTCGATGATCAGAAGATTATCCGACATGGACAGCAGGAACGTGACGATTGAGTAAGGACGGCATTATCCGCCTTGTGGGGATCGCTGTGGGGTTTGTCCGGTACCGTTTCGGGTCGCAGTCTCGCAGGGTAGCACGAGGCGTGCGCGGGCTCCGCCTTCGCTGCGGTTGCTCAACTGGAGTTGACCGCCGCACTCGGCCGCGAAGCGCCTTGCAGTGGCGAGCCCGAGCCCGGTGCCGGCCGGCTTGTCGGAGGCGAAGGGACGCGGTCCGGTGCGTAGCAGTGCGGCGGGAAATCCAGGACCATCATCATCGATGGTAATGACGATCTGCCTTTCTTGGATGCGTGCGTCCACCAGCACCCGCTGCGTCTGTTTGCTGGTGGATGCTTCGCAGGCATTGCTGAGCAGGTTGAGCAGGGTATGGCGGAAGGCGCTTTCGGGGAGCAGACAGCGCATGTATTCCTCGGCTTCGATCATCACGCGCAGTTCGGAGCCGTAGCGAAAGCGCAGCAGGGTGCCCAGGCCGCGCAGGGTCTCGCCGATGTCCACGGCACGTGCCGGTTCGGGACGGTGGCGTGCACGTGAGAGATGACTGTTGAGGGTCGCGACCAGGCGGTCTATTTCGCTCCCGATCAGCGTGATACGCTCGCGGAATTCGCCCTCGGGGGATTCGGTTTCGAGGTTGCTGAGGGCCATGCGGATTCCGGCCAGGGGATTGCGCAGGTCATGGGCAAGGCTGGCCGCGACCTCGCCGGCGGCGGCCAGGCGCTCGGCGCGTGTCAGTGCGGCCTGGGTCAGGAAGAGCGAACGGGTGGCCTCGTCGATGGCATCGGAAAGCGCCTGTTCGCGCAGCGCATGCTGATCCTCAAGCAGACGGAGGCGGGCGACGAGTTGGTTGTAGCTCGAAAAAAGCGGGCGCAGGACGGGGGCAACCCCGGTTTCGTCGAGCGGCCGGTACTCGCGATCCGCGAGTGCGGTCAGCAGGTCGGCAAGCCGGCTCAGCGGGGAAACGAGCCGGCCCTGGAGTGCGCTGAGCAGGGCGATGACGAGCAGCGGGAAGGCGGTCAGCAGGGCGAGGGCCAATTGCAATGCGTGACCGGCATCTGTGCTGACAAGCTTGAGCATGGGTACGCGCGCCTGGTCCTCCTCGGCAGCGGCCGTATGCAGCATGCTGAGTGTGACCGCCAGGGCATCGGGTGATGTGTGTGGCTTGCTTGTCAATGCATGCAGGGCGCTACTAAGGCGCGAGGTGGTTGCCGGCGACAGCCATGCATGTTGTATGGACAGCTTACGCAATCGGTTTTCCAGTCGGGCCGGCGGTTGGAGGCCTTGTGCTGCGTCGAGCCTGAGTTCGGTGGTGATCTGCTGCAGGGTGGCGAGGTTCTGTGCCTGCTGGTACAGCGGGTCGAAGCGGGTCAAGCCGTGATGGATCAGAAACACCAGTATCGCCATGGCGCAGACGAACAGCGTGGTCGACAGGGTCACCGGCAGCCAGAGTGGCTGCATGACGAGTCGTCTGAGAGCATGGCTGGGGCTGCGAATGAACATGAATCGGTATTTGGGTTGCACGGAGGTCAGGCGGGATAACCCGGTGACAGCCGGCAGCGGCGGGAGTTCCCGCGGCCAGTCTTTGTGCGCTGGGAGGGGACGGGGAAACGGCTTCATGAGTGCGGCGGCTTTGCACCTGTCCGGGAGGGTTTCAGTGCGAGCCAGAGCAATACGGCAAAGCTCAGCCCAAAAACCACAGCGGCGAATGCGATCAAGGGACTGGGTAGGCCGAAGATGCTTGCGACCAAGATCGTGCCGAGCAATGGGCCGGACAGGAATGTCAGTGGCAGAGTGAGAGGCTTGAGTCGTCTTATCAAATGGTGCTGGCCATTGGATGTGTCGGCAGAAACCCGGAAATGTTCATGCGGTTTAGGTGCGGACATTTAGTTCGTGCTCTTGAGGCGACCGGCCGGCAAATGCCGGTCGGTCGATGCGGGACGCGGCTTAGTGTGCGTACGCAGCCAGTTTGTTGATGCGCGCGCGGAACACCCAGAACTGATACCAGTTGTACATCAGCATGACCGGGATGAAGCCACCTACTGCCAGGGTGAAGGCGACCAGCGAATTGGACGGGTTGGCACCGTCATACAACGTCCAGGTGCCGGGGACCAGCCAGGGGTATAGCGTCGCCATCATGCCGCCCCACATCAGAACGATGGTGGCGGAGAGCCAGAGCATGGCGCGCATGTCGTGACGCTGCGCCGATGCCAGGCGCATCTTGATGGCAGCGAAGACGATCACCGCACCGAGCAGCCACCATACCCACCAGTGCGGTCCGGTCCATTTGGCTGCCGCCCAGGGGAACGCGACCCAGCTCCAGACCAGGGTGATGACAACGGCGGCCAGCGCAAGCCAGAAGCTGCCGGCAACCCAATGTCCGGCGTGGTCGTAGACCTGGCAGCGTCGTTCGAAGCGGGCACGCAGATACAATCCGCCGGCCAGCGAGGCGGCAACGACGGCTGCAACCCCGGTCCACAGGCTGAACGCGCTGATGAAGCGCAGGCCGCTGCCGGTGTAGGTGGGGATGCCGGAGGCCGTATCCGTCAGCGGGAAGCCCTGCAGCGTGGCGCCGAGCGCCACACCAGCGAAAAAGGTGGCGACGAGGCTGCCCAGGCCGAATCCCCAGTCCCAAAAGTGCTGGCTGCTACTCGAATGCACGCGGAACTCAAGTGCCACGGCGCGCATCATGATGCCGAGTAAGGCAAACATCAGGGGAATCATCAGGTAGTGGAAGGCAGAACCGTACACCAGCGGGAAGCTGCCGAAAATGATGCCGCCGGCTACCACCAGCCAGGTTTCGTTAGCGTCCCAGGTGCCCGCCATCGAGGCCATGATGGCGCCGCGTTCATCCTCGTCCTGCACGAACAGAGAGAAGATGCCGGCACCGAGATCGGCACCGTCCAGGATGATGTAAAGCATGAAACTCAGGCCAAGAGCGATCCACCAGATGAAGGACAGCTCGTTTTGGATCGTGGATAGGGTTTCCATAACTCGACTCCGTATTTACTACGAGGGCAGATTCAGTAGGCCGGCCGGACGTATTCCGGGCTGTCCTCTTCGTGCGGCGGTTCCAGATGGCCGAGGTGCTCATGGCCTTCCGTGATGACGGGGCTGTCCATGTCGGGGCCTTTGCGGACGACCTTGGCGAAGAAATACCAAGCGCCGGCCCAGACAATGATTTCGAATAACATGAAGCCGATCAGCCAGATAATCTCGGCGCCCACGCTCATCTTGCTGACGCCCTCGGATGTCCGCATCAGGCCGTAGACGACCCAGGGCTGGCGCGCGATCTCGCGCGTCCACCAGCCGGTCCAGACGGCGGCATAAGGCAGGAACGAGCTGAATACGAGAACCCGCAGAAACCCGCTATGCGACAGCGCATTGGATGCCGTGAGGCGCCCCCTGAGTGCCAGGTACGCTCCCCACAGGGCGACGAAGAAGAGGAAGAAGCCGATCGCCACCATGATGCGGAAGGCATAGAAGGGAAGCAGTACGGGCGGTCGGTCGGCTGGTTTGAATTGATCCAGACCGGTTACCTTGCCGTTTAGGGTATGGGTTTCCAGCAGACTCAGTACATGCGGAAGGGTAATGGCGAAGTCGTTCTTGCCTGCAGCATCGTTGGGCCAGGCAATGACATGCCAGCCGCTGTTGACCGTGCCGTTGGGATTGTAGGTATGGTAGTGCCCTTCCATGGCGGCCAATGCCGCGGGTTGGGCCTGTGCAACAACGCGTCCGAGCCCATCGCCTAGATATATCTGCAACGGAGCGACGATCAACAGCGATACGAGCGAATATTTCAGCGAGCGCTGGAACAATGCCGCATGGCGGTTCTTGAGCATGAACCAGGCAGATATGCCTGCGACGAAGAACAGGGCCAGCTCAAGGGCTGCGATCCACATGTGCGGGAACGCCAGCAGGAAATCCGGATTGAGAATGGCCTTGAACCAGTTGTCGACGACGAAGATGCCGTGCTTGAGCGTCACGCCGGTGGGGGTCTGCATCCAGGAGTTGGCAACCAGTATCCACATCGCGGACAGGCTGGATGACAACATGACGTTGAAGGTGGAAAACAGATGCATGCGTTTGCCGATCTTGCCCCAGCCAAAGATCATCAGCCCGACGAAACCGGCCTCGTACATGAAGGCGGTGATGGTTTCGTAGCCGAGGATGTTGCCAAAGAAGGGGCCGGCCGCCTGCGAGAAGGGTCCGTACAGGATACCGAAGGCCATTTCCATGGTGACGCCGGTGGCCACGCCTGCTCCGAAATTGATGATGAAGAGTTTTTCGAAGAAGCGGGTCAGCCGGTACCAGTGTTCCTCATTCGTCCTGACCCAACGCCATTCGGAGATGAAAAGTAGCAGCGAAAGGCCGATCGTCAGCGGTGGATACAGAATGTGCATGCTGGTGATCCAGGCAAAATCCAGCCTGCTCAGCAGAACCGAAAGCGAATTTTCGACCATTGATTACGACCCCATGCCGTGAAATGTGTCGGAGGGAGAGCAATGGTCGTGCCATGGCTGTAACCGCGCAGTGATGCGGTTTCAATGGCATGCGAGAGAGGATGTGGTGGTGGATATCCACCGTGACGGTTGATATCCACCACCGGGCATTGGCGGGATCAGACCAGCGGAAGGCCTGTCATCTGCAATAGATGGTCGCCGATCAGCGCCGCGTAGAGGATGAAGAGGTAGCTGATGGATGCCGCGAATACGCGGCGTGCGTATTGATCCATCTCGATGCTTACCGGCATGCGTTTGAGGCGGATCGTCAACCCCGTGTACCAAATGCCGCTGGCCGCAGCGGCCAGGGTGTAGAGTAGACCGGCTCCGAACAGCGCGGGCGTGAGGCTGACAGCCAGCGTGGCCACGGCATACTTGACGATTTCCGCGCGCGTGCGTTCGACACCGTGTGTGACCGGCAGCATCGGAATGCAGGCCTTGGCGTAGTCCTCGCGGAAATACAGGGCCAGCGGCCAGAAGTGGGCGGGCGTCCAGACGAAGATCAGCAGTACCAGGAGGATGGGCATGGCTGCGATCGGGGCGCCTACCGCAGCCCAGCCGATCAGCGGGGGCAATGCCCCGGCGAGCCCGCCCCATACGATGTTCCACGGCGTGCTCGGCTTCAGATACAGGGTGTAGATCACGCCATAGCCGACGGTACCAAAAAGAGTCAGAACCAAGGTGGTGGCGTTGGTCCAGAGCGCCAGCACGGTCACCGCGCCGCCGAACAGCATTAAGGCGTAGAGCATTGCCCAGCCGCGGGTGATGCGGCCGTTGACCAGGGGCCGGCGACGGGTGCGCCGCATATGCTGGTCGAGCGAGGGTTCCACCAGCTGGTTGAGCACACCGCCTGCGCCGCCGGCCAGCGCGATGCCGACAAGACCGGCCAGCGCTCCGCTCCAGTGACGCCAGAATTGGGGCGCAAGGAGTTCCCCGACGATGGCGGTGAAGACCAGCAACGAGACGACCCGGGCCTTGGCCAGGGTCAGCAAGTCACGTATCAGGCTCGGTGTGGCGCCGGGGGCGCCGGCTTGTTGATTACTGTTGAGTTCTATTTCATTCATGGGGTCGATGTCGGCAGGCGGGCGCATGTGCATGCCATGCGCCGTCCGTGATTACAGGGGCAGTACCGCGGTCACCATCGCCATTGCAGGACAATTGCACTGGTGATCAGCAATACCATCATTTGGTGAAAGGCGACGACGGCGCCCGGATTCTTCGGTTTCAGGTTGACGGCGTGGAATAGGAAGAACCCCACGGCGGCCTGGAAAACAGCGAGGCCGAAAGCCACAGGATAGGCGGAGCTGAGCCAGCCCAGCGTGCCCAGCACCAGCATCGCGGCAAAACCGTGTACGACGAAAATCCAGTGCGCGGTCTTGCGCGGGTGCAAGAAGGGCTCGATCGCCTGGCCGAATCCGCGCTGGCCGGTCACCATGCCACCCATGAAAATCGTGAACAGCAGGGCATGTAGGGCAACGGTCTTGCTGATGAACGGGAAGACGTCGATGCCGGGGTAGTTCAGACCGACGAGATAGTTGAGAAACACCAGGTACGCGAGCAAGCCATGAGTGCCGTGCACGAAGGCCGGAGCCTTGCCGGCGAGCACATAGAGCGTGCCCATGCCGAACAGCGCGGTAATCACGATCAAACCGAGGCCGGTGAAGGTCATCTTGTCCGGATGCAGCGCGGCCAGCGCTACGGCAGTCAGACCGACTGCCGTGGCGAGTACGCGATGTGCGGCTTCAGGATCGCCGCGCAACATCAGGACGACGATGTTGCGTGTGTAGGGCCAGCGGGTGCCCAGCGAGAGCCCGTAGCCGAATCCTTCCACTATGCTTCCGAGCAGGATCAGCGCAATTGCAAAAATCACCTCGGACATCATCAGGCCACTGACCAGGGCTTCCTTGCCCGGGAGGGGGCTGGTCAGCCCCTTCCAGAGCCCGAGGAGTATGGCTAGCAGCACAATGCTGCCGATGCCGAGCCCGATGATGCGTACCGTGAGGGTCATTTCCCCCTCGACGACATGTTTCTGCTCGGCGGAGGGGGGGGTATCGCTCGGATTGCTCATGGGTATTGTTCCATCGGTTAAAAACCGACGAGTTTACAACCAGTCCGCGCTTTTACCCTAGCCCCGGAATCATGGTCCGCATATGCAGCGTGTAGAACATCCACACGGTCAGTCCCACTGCCATGATGAACAGTGGAACGGTCAGCACAAGCGCTACGGTATGCCAGATCTGGGTCTCGGAAAGGTCGAGATGGAACAGGAAGTAGAGCTGAACCAGAATCACGATCAGGGCGATGAACGTGATCAGCACGCTCAGGCCGAGCGGAGACATGGCATGTCCCTTCACCAGTCCGAGAGACAGGATCATCATGGCCAGGGCGAAAACGTAGCCGATCAGATAGCTGCGCGTGCTGGCCAGCTTGACCTCGGGATGATCGAGTGGATTGTCGTGTCCGTGAGACATCAGAGCACCCCCTTCAGATAAACGAACGTGAACACGCACACCCAGATGATGGCCTGGAAGTGCCAGAACAGCCTGAGGTTGAGCAGCCGGTAGACGACGTTCTGGGTGAAGCCTTCGCGCGCCACCTGGATCAGCATGATGGCCATCCAGAGCAGGCCGAAGACCATGTGCAGACCGTGGGTCAGCACCATCGTCCAGTAGGCCGACAGGAAACCGCTGCGCTGCGGAATTGCGCCGGCGGCCAGCAGGTCGGCGAACTCCTTGTATTCCATGCCTAGGAAAACAAGGCCCAGGACGAAGGCAACCAGCAGCCAGGTGGTGACACCGCTGCGGTTACCGCGCTTGAGCGCAGCCATGCCGAGGCCATAGGCGAAAACGCTGGTGAGCACCACGACGGTTTCCCACATGGCATAGATCGGATGGACGATATCGGTGATGGTAGGGCCACCCGCGGCATTGCGCACGTAGACACCGTATGCGGCGAACAGGGCCGCGAAGATCATGGCGTCGCTCAGCATGTACAGCCAGAAGCCGAACGTGCGGGTGGAAATGGGATCGTGACCATGGTCCTCGTAATCCCACAGTACGGCAGTACGCGGATCGACGGACTCGGCAGCGTGTGAACTCATTGTCGATAACTCCTAGCGAATAAGGTTTGGATCGGGAGCCCGCCCCGGCAGGCGCGCAGGCCAGCCGGGACGTCCAGTCCTTCAATCAGTCGCCTTGATGCTTCTTCGTCGGCGCCTGGGGTGCAGCGTAGACGCCGCCGGCGGCGCCACCTGCTGCGGGTGCATCGCCTTCGATCTTGCTCGCCCGCTCCAGGAACTCCTTCTCCATCTTCTCCACTTCGGCGGCAGGGATGATGTAATCCGTATCCTTGTCGAACGAGCGGTAGATGATGACGACGATGATGCCGATCACGCTGATCGCGGCCAGCCACCAGATGCGCCAGACCATGGCGAAACCGAAGGCCAGCGACAGGAGCCCGAGGATCAGCGGCACCGCTGTATTCTTCGGCATGTGGATGTCGAGATAGCGGTCGGGACGCAGGCTGGTCAGGCCGTGCTCACGGCGCCAGGCCCATTCGTCACGCGCATGCACCACCGGGGTGACGGCGAAGTTGTAGAAGGGTACCGGCGAGTGAGAGGCCCATTCCAGGCTTCTCGACGTGCCCCAGGCATCCGCACCCACGCGGTTCTTCTCGCGGTCGCGCAGGCTGACAGCGAGCTGTATGACAAACATCGCAATGGAAATGGCATACAGGCCGATGCCGATCATTTCTGCGGTCAACAGCGGCTGCCAGGCCGGGTGGCTGATGTAGTCGAGACGACGAGTCATACCCATGAAGCCCAGGGTATACATTGGTATGAAGACCATCAGCGTGCCGGCGGTGAAGAACCAGAAGAACCACTTGCCCCAGCGTTCGTCAAGCTTGAAGCCGAAGACCTTCGGGAACCAGTAGCTCACAGCACCGAACGCCGCATAGACGATCAGCAGGAACATGTTGTGGAAGTGCGCAATGACGAACACGCTGTTGTGCACGATGTAGTTGACTGCGGGTACCGATAGCATCATGCCGGTCAGGCCGCCCGAGATCAGCAGGAAGATCGAGCCGATCGCCCACATCATCGGGGTGTCGAAGCGCATCCGTGCGCGGTACATCGTGAATGCCCAGTTGAACACCTTCACGCCGGTGGGAATACCCACGAGCATGGTCGCGATACTGAAGTAGGCGTTGACATTCGGACCTGCGCCCATGGTGAAGAAGTGGTGCAGCCACACACTCCAGGACACTGCGGCTATGGCCATGGAGGCGATGACCATGGTGACGTAGCCGAACAAGGGCTTCTCGGAAAACGTCGGGATGATTTCCGACAGCATGCCGAAGGCCGGCAACACCACGAAGTACACTTCCGGGTGACCCCAGATCCAGAACAGGTTGGTGTACATCATCAGGTCGCCACCCAGGCCCACGGTGAAGAAGTGTGTGCCGAGGTAGCGGTCGAAGGTCAGCAGGGCCAGCGTCACGCCCAGGACCGGGAATGAGGTCAGGGCGATGATGTTGGAAGCCATCGAGGTCCAGGTGAACACCGGGATACGGCCCCAGGTCATCCCGGGCGCGCGCATCTTGACGATGGTCGCGATCAGGTTGATGGCGCCCATGGTGGTGCCGATACTGCCTATCTGAATGGACCATATCCAGTAGTCCACGCCGACGCCGGGACTGTATGGCAACTCAGTCAACGGGGCGAGACCGACCCAACCCGCGTGCGAGAAGTCGCCCACGAACAGCGCGATCATTACCAGGGCTGCGCTGACCACGGTCAGCCATAGGCCGAGCGCGTTCAGGTATGGGTAGGCCATGTCACGCGCACCGATCTGCAGCGGCACGACGATATTCATGATGCCGACCAGGATGGGTGTGGCCGCCACCAGGATCATGATCATACCGTGGGCGGTGAACACCTGGTCGAAATGATAGGGCGGCAGGTAGCCGTGCGCCGCACCCAACATGCCGGGCGAATCGGGCCCAACCGCGATCGCTTGTTGCGAACGGATCATCAGGGCATCGAAAAAGCCGCGGAACAGCATCACCAGACCGACCAGGATATACATGACGCCGATCTTCTTGTGATCGACGGTGGTCAGCCATTCACGCCAGAGGTAGCCCCATTTGCGGGCACAGGTTGCCCAGAACACGAGGATTACGCCGACGACAACCGACAGTTCAAAGGCGAAGAAGAGGACCGGGTTGTTGTAGTGAACCTCGAGCAGCAAGCCCAGGCGCCCGAATATCGGGTTCCATGGTCCTTGTAGGTCGACAAGCATTACGGTGATCCTCCTGACTTAGTTGGAGTGCTTTAGGAATTCTTCTGACTGCATGTTTTCAGTCAGCGCATTCGGTGTCGGATAGACCTTGCCCATCCTCGCGGCCTTGATGACATCTTCGAAGATGCCGGGCTGCACAGCGGAGAAATAGGTGGTCTTCTGACCGATGTTCACCGTCGGACGGGCGAATTTTTCGAAGTCGGCGTAAGTCATGTGGGTGGCGCTCTGCTGAGCCTTGGCGACCCAGTCCTGGAACTGGGACTGGCTCACCGCCTTGGTCTTGAACTGCATCCACGAGAAACCTCCGCCGCTCAGGGCCGCGGAGAAGCCGTGGTAGACACCTTCATGTTCGGCGAGGAGGCTTTGCTTCGTGCGCATGCCCGGCATGATGTAGATCTGGCCGACGAGCTGCGGGATGAAGAAGCCGTTGGTTACCGAGGTGGAGGTCAGTCTGAAGTCCACCTTGGTGTGAGTCGGTATCACCAGCTCGTTGGCGCTGGCGATATGCTGCTTAGGATAGATGAACAACCACTGCCAGTCCGTCGTGATGACGTCGACTTCCAGCGGGTCGGCGTTTGCCTGGGTATGTTTGGCCAGGATGGTCGGGTTGTAGGGATTCACTTCGTGGATGCCTACATAGGAGTAGTAGCCCAACACCGCCACGATCAGAATCGGTACGCCCCAAACGATAACTTCGAGTATGTTGGAATGACTCCAGGTCGGGTCGTAGGCTGCTTTGGCCTTGGCGCGGTATCGCAGCAGGAACCAGATCACCATGAGCGTCGTCGGAATGATGATGACGAGCATGATCGAAACGTCGAGGATCATGTAATGCAATTCAGCAGCGCTGATGGGGCCTTTGGGATTGAGCAGCCAGAAGTGCTCTGTACTACACCCTCCCAGAAACAGGAGCGGTAACAACGCCATGAAGCGGAGTGCTCTCGGGAACTTCATTCGAGACATCTTTTGATCCTCTCTCCCTGCACGAGTGAATTTAGGGATGCAACGCATTGATCTTTTGATCTTGGTCAGTGTCGAATCCGACGTGTGCGCGACAATCTTCCTTGGCCGCTTTAGTTCTTGCTAAACGACTAGCGGTGCATCCTGCCTATAAAACAATCAGGCCCGCAGGTGCGGGTCTGGCGCTCACTTAGATTCGGCAACCCCTTGCGGGGTTTTATCGAATATAGTTCTACGCTTATAAGTACGATATATATACTTATCCTAATATTGTAATATAGCTTCGTCAGGATTTCACCAACCATGTAAAAATTATTGTTATTGGCCCCTGCGCCATACGCGGAGCCTGTTTAACATGCCCAATAATTTGATTTGTCTAGCGTATGTGGCCAGTTATAGCCAATAAATCAGTGCTGTGGGTGGGCAAGCTGAGTCGTAGTGTCGGGTGATCAGCCGGGCAGACGGGGGGCAGGGTGCGACATCTTGTCGCGCGAGTGGTGGATATCAAGCGCAAGCACATGTTGAAGATGGGCGATTGTCGGTAGATTGAGGTTGCTGACGGCAGCTTTTTCGAACTCTGAACCCAATTTGTGCATGTCGTTAGTGCGTTGTAGATACCAGGCCGCCTGACGTAGCGATTTACGTGAGTCCCAGGCTTGTGGCCATTCTGCATAGGCGGCGACTGCTGAGTCGTATGCCCTGATCATGTTTTGCCCGTTGGGTCGTATGAGCCACTGCGTATCGTTGATGGCTGCGTCGACCGCACGGGCAGCATCTTTCCACAATGGGGTCCCATGAGAGGCTGCCTCGATTGCAGTTCGGACATGCTGCCGAAGATCGGCAGTGGGAAATACATGTGCGGTGATTTCAATTTCTGCAGTCAGTTGGGCTATCTGGCTGGAAGCCTGCCGCCAGTGTCCTTTTTTTGCGTGTTCTTGCCCTAGGTGCGCGGTTTGTAATAGTTGTTCACGGGCAGATCGGTCCGCCTTCGGTATGGAAAGGTGCTGGATACTGGCGATCAATCCAATCCATGTTCTGGCATTGAATGCTGGCGACTGGGCTTGAATTTCTTCAGCTACGGACACGATACGGTCGCGTAAGCCCGCGAGTGTGGGTGGAGTGGCCATCTGCAGTAAGTGGCCATTAGCATCGGCAAGTGCGATTCGCAGGCGCAATGTGTCATGGCGTTTCGCGGCTCTGCGTGCAGAAAGAAGATCGTGATATACCAAAATATCAATATCGATCAGGTGGTTGCTGAAGCCGGGGATCAGATAGTGGCTGCGATCGAAACGCCGATCAGATTGGGCCGATACGCCGTCGGTTGTGGGGGCTGCGTGGACGCAGCCCATCCAGCTGCTGAGCAGCATGCCGAGTACCGCCATCAACAAGGATATCTTGTTGTGCTGATTGAGGAAGCTACGTATGCGGCGCAGGCGGTTGGGGTTCAGGGGCATCATTGCCTGTCTAGTTGTTATCGTATGCAGGGCACAGATCTATCGAGCGGAATGTAGGACCGTACAAAACACGGAAAATTCCGGCTGCCTGTGAACAAGGTGTTTCTGGCGGGCCTAGGTCTCAGACTCGGCTAGAGCAGAGTGTGGGTATCTGCTGCGAACATAATCGGTGACAAGCGCCTGAAACTCCTCTGCAATATGTTCGCCCTTGAGCGTGACGGTTTTCTCGCCGTCTACGTAAACCGGCGCCACTGGGGTTTCCCCGGTGCCGGGCAGGCTAATGCCGATATTCGCATGCCGGCTTTCACCAGGGCCGTTGACCACACAGCCCATGACCGCTACGGTCATGGACTCAACGCCCGGATGTCGGTCGCGCCAGATAGGCATCTGTGTGCGTAGGTACGCCTGAATCGATTCGGCGAGTTCCTGGAAGTAACTGCTGGATGTGCGGCCGCAGCCGGGGCAGGCGACAACGCGCGGAGAGAAGGCGCGCAAGCCTAGAGACTGCAGGATTTCCTGCGCAACGATGACTTCCTCGGTTCGCGACGCGCCAGGGGCGGGTGTCAGAGAGATGCGAATGGTGTCACCCACGCCTTCACCCAGGAGGATGGATAGCGCTGCGGTGGAGGCTACGATGCCCTTGGTGCCCATCCCAGCCTCGGTCAGTCCTAGGTGTAGGGGGTAGTCGCAGCGATCTGCAAGATCACGGTATGCGCGAATCAGATCTGGCACGCCTGAAAGCTTGCAAGAGAGGACGACCCGGTCGTGTGGCAGCCCTATTTCCTCTGCCCGGGCCGCGCTTTCCAGTGCTGATGCGATCAGCGCTTGATGGGTCACCATCTCAAGTGGCAACGGGCGAGCCAGATGTGCATTTTCATCCAGTTTTCTGGCCAGGAGATCTTGGTCTAGGGATCCCCAATTGACCCCAATCCGCACAGGTTTCTCGTACTGGCAGGCGAGTTCGATCATTTGCGCGAACTGGCTATCGCGTTTGTTGCCTCGGCCCACGTTTCCCGGATTGATGCGGTATTTTGCGAGGGCGCTGGCGCATTCGGGGTATTTCCCCAGTAGCTTATGCCCATTGAAGTGGAAGTCACCCACCAACGGGACGTCGATGCCCATTTTATCCAGACGTTCGCGGATTTCGGGTACAGCAGCGGCAGCCTCCTCGGTGTTGACCGTGATCCTGACCAGTTCAGAACCAGCACGGGCGAGCTCGGCTACCTGGATTGAGGTCCGAATCGGATCAGCCGTATCCGTGTTGGTCATAGACTGGACCACGACGGGGGCGTCGCCCCCGACAGTGACATGTCCTATGCGGACGGGCGTGGTACGGCGTCGGGCGGAGAATGTCTGCATGAATCCAGCTCGAGTGTTGTGAAACAGGCGGCATTCTAACGCTTTCAGAGGCGATCTCGCAGTTCGACACGTGGGTAAGTCCCCGCTGGTCGGGCGTGTGTAGCGTTCCGTCGGTCATGGCGATCCGTCCTCCCGCCACGGTCGATAGTCTTGTACATTATCAATACTTTGCCAGAATGCCGGCATCATGCCGGAACGTGGGTGAATGTTATGAGCCAATCACGACCTGAAAACGTCGTCGCTATCGGCACTCAGCGGGCACGCTTGGATGCCGCAGTTCGCGGTCAATTGGTTTCAAGGATCCGTGGACAGGTCCGCGAAGGTCTGACGCAACGTCTTCACGTGATGCTCGAGCAGATCGACGATTCCTTATTTGCACGCGCGGACCGGGCGGATAGCAATCAGTTGCAGACCGCCTATTTCGATGCCATGCGCGAGATTCGGCTCAAAAGACCGACACTTGAGTCGGATTTCTCTGCACTCGTACTCAAGCACTTCGACCAGGGATTACAGCAACGTCCGGTACCGGCGTCGTCAGGGCGTGGGCATGCCACCATCGAAGATGCGTTAAGCTTGGTCGAAACTGACGAACTGGAAGAAAAGCTAGCCATCGACGCTATGGTGACGAAGGCTAAGCGATTGTATGCAGAATCCCTCTTTCTGCTTGGGCAGCGGCTGGCCGCTATGGCAGGTACGCCTGCACCTACTGTCGATGAAGAAATGGCCATCGGGCCTGAAGTGATCTGTGCGGCGTTTCAGGAAGCTTCTTCCTCGCTCCAGGTCGATATACAGATTCGTCTCTTGTTGTACAAACTATTCGATCACGATGTGATCAACGATTTGGGCGAGTTCTATGCCGGCGTCGATCTGATTCTGCGCGAGGCAGGTATCCTGCCAACATTGACTGCAGCTGATGCGATGCCCGCCGCACATCGCGCTCGGAGAAATGGTGGTCCACGTACGGGACAGGCAGCCGATGAGCGGGGAGGTGTAAACGAGGCGGCGGATGACATAACACAGGCGTTACGCCAATTTCTATACGGCCCTGAACCGGTAGCGCCTGGCTTCAGTGGGGCTCATATGCCTGGTGTCTCTACACCTGCGGGAGGGTTCGTACCAGGAGGTGGGGCTGCTCAGCTTACCGTTCCTGTGGTCCAGGCATTGTCTAGGCTGCAGCAAACTGGTAGCGAAAATTATCAGATTGCAGGTGGGCTTTCGATCGACCCGACGGCACTAAAGCGGGGATTGTCCGAGGGCAGCTTTGCCGGGGGTATCGTACCGGTACATCCATTGGAAGAGCGGACCATTGATGTGGTGGCTATGTTGTTCGACTTCCTTTTCGAAGATCCGGATCTGCCTGGTCAGATCAAAAACGCCGTGGCCCGTCTGCAGATCCCGGTGCTTAAGGTCGCACTCATTGATCCGGAATTTTTCGGTCGCAAGCAGCACCCTGTACGGCGCTTACTCAATCAATTGGCGCATGCCGGCATTGGTTGGTCTCCTGAGGCAGACGATCCTGCGGATGGGTTATTGCAATGCATCGATCATTTGGTCGGACGAGTCGTCAATGAATTTGAGGACAACGTACAGATTTTCTCTGAGGTGCTTGAAGATTTCGAGGCTTGGCTTGGCGAGACCGAGCAGCGTTCATCGGAGCGTGAGGAAGAAGCGGTCGATGAGGCTCTACAGGAGGAAAATCGTTTGCTCGCCAAGTCTGCGGCGGCGGCGGCGATCGACAGCACCATTGCCGATGCGGAGTTACCAGAGTCGGTGAGGTCATTCCTGATCGGCCCATGGAAGGACCTTCTGGCACGTGCCTATCGGGCGGATGGCGGGGAATCGCCGACTTGGGATCGGGTTTTGAATGTCGCTTCCACGCTCGTTTGGAGCCTGATGCCGAAAAACACGGACGTTGCGCGCCGTCAGTTACTCGACACCCTTCCCAGCCTGCTTCGGGCGCTGCGAGAAGGGATGGATCGGATGCGAATGACTGCGGACACTCGCGATGGCTTGCTATCCAGCCTTGCCGTGGAGCATACCCGCCTGGCTAGGACGCCCAAAGAAGTACCCAAACCTCAGGAATTCGCGCAGTCATCGCATTCGAATGCCTCGGTTATGACGACGGAAGTAGAGACGGAGGACGCGACTCACGACGCGAAGTCTTTCATGGCTAAGAAGGCGGCCGAGATCAATCGAATGATCGATGAGGGCCGGTTTCTGGGGGGAGCGGGTGTTTCGACTCTGAACGACGAAGGTCCGTATGACCAACATTATGAACGAGCGGAGTCGTTGGGGGAGGGGGCATGGCTCGATTGGCGGGACCAGAAGGGCTGCGAACAGCGTATTAAACTGTCTTGGAAGAGCGTGATCAGCGGAAAGTATTTTTTTGTGAACCGCCAGGGTATGAAGATAGTGGAAATGAACGCCCACGCTCTCGCTGGCGAATTGCGTGATGGGCGTGCTCGTATCATCGAAGACGCACCTATGGTGGATCGTGCACTCCTCTCCGTTCTCGATACCTTGCAGCAAGGTGTGTAGGTGACGTTGGATCAGGCCGGGCAGGCGGGCCGTGGCAGTGTGTTTTCCTGGGCTATGTACGATTGGGCGAATTCGGCATTCGCCACGATTGTCATGGCCGGCTTTTTCCCCATATTTTTTCGCGATTTCTGGAGCAAAGGGCAAGCTTCAGACGTCATTACGTTTCATTTGGGTGCCGTCAATTCCTTTGCCAGTCTTTTCGTCGCAATCATTGCTCCCGTGCTAGGTGCGATTGCTGCGTATTTCGGCGCAACGTGACCGGTCATTTCGCTCGAACGTGACCGCCCGTTTCGGATCAACGTGACCGGCCATTTCGTTTGATCGTGACCGATTTCGGCTCTTTTTCCGAAATCGGCGGTCACGTTCCTCCGTCATCTCATCCAAGCCACTGGAATTCTTTCACTTATTCCGGCACAACCGCGCTCCTTTGCTCACTCAAGGAGACAGCGGTGCCGGCAGCGAGGATTCCAATGAAGCATGTCATCGAGGTGCTGCGCCTCAAATACGCAGCCCAACTCAGCCACGCGCAGATCAGCCGCGCCTGCGGCCTGTCCAAGGGCGCGGTCAACAAGTACGTCAACCTGGCCAGGGCTCAAGGCATCACCTGGCCGTTGCCTGCGGACATGGACGAGGCCGCCCTGGAGGCACGTCTGTTTCCCGCCAAGGCGCCCTCGAGCCGGTTCGTCGTCCCCGACGGCTTCCAGATCCATCAGGAACTCAAGCGCAAGGGCGTGACCCTGCAACTGCTCTGGGCCGAGTACTGCGCCGCGCACGGCGAGCGCGCGTACGCGTATACCCAGTTCTGTCACCATTACCGGCAGTGGCGAGAGCGGCAGAAGCGCAGCCTGCGCCAGCACCATCAGGCCGGGGAAAAGGTCTTCATCGATTACTGCGGGCCCACGGTCGACATCGTCGACCGTCACACCGGCGAGGTGCGTACCGCACAGATCTTTGTCGGCGTGCTCGGGGCCTCCAGCTACACCTATGTCGAGGCTACCTGGACCCAGTCGCTGCCCGACTGGATCGCCTCCCACCAGCGCATGCTGGGCTTCTTCGGCGGGGTGCCGGCGCTGCTGGTGCCGGACAACCTCAAGGCGGCGGTTCAGCGCGCCGAGCGCTACGCGCCGCAGCTCAACGCCACCTATGCCGAGATGGCGGCGCACTACGGCACCGCCGTGCTGCCGGCGCGGCCCTACAAGCCCAAGGACAAGGCCAAGGTCGAAGTGGCGGTGCAGGTGGTCGAGCGCTGGATCCTGGCGCGGCTGCGCCACCACCGCTTCTTCTCGCTGGCCGAGTTGAACCGGGCCATCGCCGCGCTGTTGCCTGAACTGAACGAGCGGCTCTTCCAGGGTCGCACCGAGAGCCGTCGCGACCTGTTCGAGAGCCTCGATCGGCCCGCGCTGCGCCCGCTGCCGGGCGAGGCTTACGTCTACGCCGAGTGGCGACGCGCCCGGCCCGGCATCGACTACCACGTCGAGGTCGACAAGCGCTGCTACAGCGTCCCGCATGCCCTGGTCGGCCAGGTGCTGGACCTGCGCATCACCGCCACCACGATCGAGGTGCTGCACCGGGGTCAGCGCGTGGCCCTGCATCCGCGCCACCACGGCCCGGGCCGCTACGTCACCGTCACCGAGCACATGCCCAAGACCCATCAGGTGCACCGTGACTGGTCACCCAAGCGCTTCCTGCGCTGGGCGAGCCAGATCGGCCCCAGCACGGCCGAGGTGGTACGCCGCCAGCTGACCGACCGGCCTCATCCGGAGCACGGCTACCGCGCCTGCCTGGGGCTGCTCAGCCTCGCTCGGCGTTACCGCCCGGCGCGCCTGGAGGCGGCCTGCGCTCGAGCCTTGGCCATCGACTCGGCCCGTTACCAGAGCGTCAAGTCGATCCTCGCCCGCGGCCTTGACCAACAGCCCCTCGATCAGAGCCCGGCCCAGGAGGCACTGCCCCTGCACGCCAATGTCCGCGGCGCCAACTACTATCACTGAGGAGCTCCACGCCATGCTCAATCAACAGACCCGCCAACAGCTGCGCACCCTCAACCTCACCGGCATGCTCGCCGCCCTCGAGCAACAACAGGGCCAACCCCAGACCCATGCGCTGTCCTTCGACGAGCGCCTCGCCCTGCTCATCGAGCACGAGGTGCTGCACCGCGAGAACCGACGCCTCACCCGCCTGCTCAAGGCCGCCCGCCTGCGCGTGCCGGCCTGCGTCGAGGACATCGACTACCACCACCGCCGGGGCCTGGAAAAGCCCCGCATGGCCCAACTGGCCAGCCTCGACTGGATACACCAGGCACTGAACCTGTGCCTCACCGGACCGACCGGCTGCGGCAAGACCTGGCTCGCCTGCGCACTGGGCAATCAGGCCTGCCGGCGCGGCCTGTCGGTGCGCTACCTGCGCCTGCCGGCGCTGTTCGAGCAGCTGCGCATCGCCCACGGCGACGGCTCCTACGTCCGGCTCATGGGCCAGCTCCTCAAAACCGACCTGCTGATCCTCGACGACTGGGGCATCCAAAAGCTCAACACCGCACAGCGCAACGACCTGATGGAAGTCATCGAGGATCGCCACGGCCGACGCTCCACCCTGATCGCCAGCCAGTTGCCTATCGAACACTGGCACGACTACCTCGGTGAAGCCACCCTGGCCGACGCTATCCTCGACCGCCTCCTGCACGGCTCACACCGACTCAACCTGACCGGCGAGTCCATGCGCAAGATCCAGGCTCCGGTTGACGGATCGTGACCGCTCAGGATAGAAAAACCACTCCAGTGCGCAACCAATGAGAGCAGCGGTCACGTTCACCGAAATCGGCGGTCACCTTCGACGAAATGCGCAATTGCAGATCGAGGACATGCAAAGAAAAAATTCCTGGCTGGATTTACAGTTCTGGGTGTGGTCTGTACAGCTGCGCTGTTTAAATTGGGCGGTGGCCGATGGCTGGCGGCTGCCACCTTATATGCGTGCGGCATCATAGGTTATATGGCGGCGAATATTTTTTACGACGCATTGCTGGTGAGTGTGGCACAACCACGGGAGTACGACCGGGTATCGTCCCTAGGTTATGGGTTGGGTTATCTTGGCGGAGGTGGGCTTTTCGCATTTTGCGTGGCCATGACGATTTGGCCACATACCTTCGGTTTTCAGCATGCGGCGGATGTTGTTCGCTGGTCTTTCCTTCTCGCGGCAATCTGGTGGAGTCTTTTTACCTTGCCGTTGCTTTTCCGTGTCACAGAAGTGCGGGCTACTTCTACCAGCGACGGGATACTGCATGTCGCTCAAGCAGGGTGGCGGCAGTTTGTGCAGACATTCAAAGAAATTCGCCGATTACGAGTGATCGGTGGTTTTCTGCTGGCTTACTGGCTGTATATCGATGGCGTCAACACTGTGATGCGCATGGCAGTCAACTACGCCATGTCGTTGGGTTTCAGCAGTCAGCAGCTTGTCGCTGCATTATTGCTGACGCAATTGATCGGAGTGCCCGCTGCAATTGGGTTCGGGTATCTGGGTGAACGTATCGGTACGCGGACTGCGATCATGCTCGGTATTGCCGTATATGCCGCTGCAACAATCTGGGCATCGCTAATGCACAGTACGTGGGAATTTTATGCTATCGCAGCCGTGATAGGCCTGGTTCAGGGCGGAGTGCAAAGTTTGAGTCGCGCGCTCTATGCGCGCTTGATACCTAAAGATAAATCCGGCGAGTTTTTTGGTTTTTACAACATGCTGGGCAAATTCGCCGCAGTAATCGGTCCGATGCTGATTGGATTGACCGCCGTCATGTTTCACGACCAGCGGGTTTCCATTCTTTCCATATTGATTCTTTTTATCCTTGGTGGATGGATTTTGTTGCGCCAACCTTTGCACGATGTAGGTGCAAACTGGTCAGACCGTGAGGTTCGAAAGCACCGTTTTGATGCGTGATTATTGAGCGTATTCAGTAAATTGAGTCTGTAGCCATCGTTTTACCTCTCCTGGCACACCCATTGCTTGCTAACGGTGTTCGCTGGGAGAGACCTAATGATGACATTAAACAGCGATACGCATTTGCTGATTCGTGTAGGCGAGGATTCGGCTCCGACCTTATGGGCCGAGTTGGGAGAATGTTTAAACGATAGCTCCGATATTTGGGGCTTTGCATGCGATACGCATCGATTAGGCCCATTGCTCGACAAGCTTCTGCGGTCACTTGCACCGAGCGTGCGTTCATCTGCGCAGGCTATCTGCATGCCTATCTCGGCCGATCAGACCGTGTTCGAGGTGATGCGTCACCTCGTGCCGCTTGAGGCGCTGCACGCCAGAATTCACCATCCCTGGGTCAATCTCGATCTAGGCCCTGGTATTTCAAGCGATATCCAGCCCATCGTGGATCTGAATCAGAGTGGGCGTATTTTTGCTTACGAAGCCCTGTGTCGAATACGCCTGGACTCGGGGGAACGCTTGAACGGCGGCGAGGCATTCGCCATCGCCAAGCGCGCCGGACGCTCAATCGAATTGGATCTTGCCTGTCAGACGAGTGCCTTGCGCGTTAAACAAAGCCTGATGCCTGTGGGTATGCCCGTGTTCATCAACGCCATGCCACACAGCCTCCTCGCGCGTAACTTTACCGAACACCCTTTCCTGAAACGCATGCAGGCACTGGGTGTGACGCCGCACGATGTGGTGATCGAAATCGTAGAAAGCGAGCGAGTGGATGATCATGAGGCCCTGGCGGCTACATGCGATGAACTCAAAGCCATGGGATTTCGAATCGCTCTGGACGATATCGGGTCCGGGTATAGCGGCTTGAGTCTACTTGCGGCGCTGCGCCCCGATTTCGTAAAAATCGACCGTGCGTTGGTGCATGGCGCCCATAACAGCCGCATGCGTATTGGTGTCCTCGAAGCCTTGATATCAATGGCCCAGCGACTGGGTTGTGCCACTGTTGCCGAAGGACTGGAGGATGTGGAGGATGTGGAGTTGTGCCGTAACCTTGGCGTGGGGTATGGGCAGGGGTATTACTTTGCGCCACCATCGCCCCACCTGACATCCCCGCAGTCCTTGCCGTTGCTCGGTTCGGTACGCGACCGGCAGATGCGCTCGTCGGTCAGACTCGGTGATTTTATGAGTCCTGGCGAAACTCTCCCACTCGATGCCAGTGTAGCCGACGCAAGACAGATGTTTCGACGCGACGGCGGCCTCGAACATGTCATTGTGCTGGATGGAGGCAGGCCTGTTGGTTACCTCAGTCGCCAAGTGCTGTCTGCCCAGGACACGGATACGGCAGGGCGGCATGCCCGTCCTCTCGATCAGTGCTTGCGTTCCCGCGTCAATGCCCACAGTCTCCTGCGCCGCTTGTACGACAGTGGTGGCCGAGCAAGACCATGGGTCGTCGTTGACGACTCCGGTAGATACATGGGTACGTTGGTTTTGCTGGGAGTCCTCGATCACCTGCTCGATATCGGATTGCCGCAAAGCGTACATCCCTTGAGTGGGTTACCTACGGGCCCGGTGCTGCGCAGTCTCATCGAGCAACGTCTTGCGGGGCACGAGTCGCTGCAATTGGTTTATCTGGATCTGGATCACTTCAAGGCCTTCAACGATCGCTACGGCTTCGTGAGAGGCGATGCCATGATCAAGGTTCTTGCGGAGATTCTGCGTAAGGGGTTTGAGGGGCTCCCGGAAGTGGAACTCGGACATATCGGCGGCGATGACTTCCTATTGGTGGCTCCAGCGCAGACTCCAGGGTTGTTCAAACGCATTCAATGGTTGATTGACCGCTTCCACGAATTGGCCCCTCATCTTTACGATGAGAGCGATCTGGATCTCGGTTATTTCGGAACACAGCACGGCCGGTATTATCCGGTTGCGACGTTGTCTGTGGTTGTCGTAAATGGCCAGAGCGGCCCGATGAGCGACAGCGTGATGGCAAGTGCTAGGGCGGCCGAACTTAAACGTTCAGCCAAGGATCGCTTGGGAAGCGTCATCGTGACCGAAGGTAATCCCCCGAACATCGCAGAACGGCCGAGGGTACTGGCCCATGCGCTTTGGCGTGAGGTTCTGGAGTCGGCACTTGAAGACTTTCCTGATCATGCCTCACCAGCTGCGGTAGATGAATGGTTTGCGCGGCACCCCGTGTTTGAATTGGTATTCAGAGTGGATTCGAGGGGGATACAGCAAGGTGCGAATTGGCTTAATCCTGCCATGCGGGGGCTGATCAAGCGAGGTGGGGACGGTATGAACAGGGCGGATCGAGCTTATTTCCGCGAGTTGCGCCGAGGTCAGCGGAGCTATTTATCCAGCATATACATTTCCAAGGCCACGGAGGATTTCTGCATCTCGTTGGCGTTGCCTAAGTGGCGCCACGACGGGGGGCTTGCCGAAGTCATGGTGGGCGATATCAATCTTGTATCCCTGGTCGCTCTGGCCGCGATACCTGCTGATACGCATATGGCGACTGTGACGGATGTGCGGGTAGGCTAGTGCCCTCAGAGTTTAACCACCTGAATTCTTGACCATAGGTTGTGTTTTTATGTCGCGCAGCCAATCGATGTTCCAGTGTTGGATGGCCCAATCCCACACCACACCCGGTGCCTCGCCGTATAGCTCCATAGGCGGGTTCTGACGAAGCCAACTGAGTGCCTTCCAGAGATTCTGCCCCGGTTGCAGGGTCTGGAGATCGGCGGCTCCGGTGGATTTGCTCAATTTGAGTCCCTGCGGGTCGGTCGCAATCGGCAGATGCGCATATCTAGGGGTGGGTTTGTTCAGACAGCTTTGCAGATGTAACTGGCGAGGCGTGGATTCGAGCAGATCGACGCCACGCACGACGTGGGTGATGCCTTGCCAGGCATCATCAACGACGACTGCCAGCTGATAGGCGTAATAACCGTCCGCACGCAAAATCACAAAGTCGCCGCATTCCGCTTCCAGATCCTGTGAATAATGTCCTTGTAGCCAGTCATCGAAGGCAACTGGGCGGTGATCGGTCAGTATGCGTATGGAGCGGGCTGTGGTGCCGATCGGCAGACCTCCCCTGCAGTTTCCAGGGTAGACTAATGCGCCCGAAGCGCTGTACGTTTGATCTCGTCGTGAGCATGCACAGGGATAAGCCTGGTGACTTGTCTTGAGCTCATCGAGGGCTTCGGCGTAGGCGTCGAGACGGTCACTTTGCCAGACGACAGGCTCGTCCCAGACGAATCCATGCCGATCGAGATCGTGCATGATGAGGGATGCAGCCCCCGGGACTTCGCGTGGCTGGTCGATATTTTCGATCCGCAGGAGCCAAGTGCCATGATGGTAACGGGCATCGAGGCAACTCGCCAGGGCTGTGGCCAGCGAACCGAAATGCAGGGGGCCGGTAGGCGAGGGGGCAAATCGCCCCCGGTAGTGCGTTGCAGAAGGCTGCGGAGGAGATGTCTGTTCCGCCGAATGGCCAGGCGAGTCCTCCGCAGCGAGTGGGTCGGCCCCGCGGGCGCTCACGCCATCTGCTTTTCCTTGATCTCCTGCAGAGTCTTGCATTCGATGCACAATGTTGCAGTTGGCCTGGCTTCCAGTCGACGGATGCCGATTTCAGCGCCGCAGGATTTGCAGTAACCGTATTCACCCTGATCGATATCGTTCAGGGCTTCCGAGATTTTTTTCAACAGCTTGCGTTCGCGATCACGGGTACGCAGTTCGAGGCTGAACTCCTCTTCCTGTGTGGCTCGGTCGGCTGGATCCGCAAAATTGGCGGCCTCGCTTTTCATGTGTTCGACAGTGCGGTCCACTTCTTCCATCAGTTCCTGGCGCCAGGCGCGCAGAATCGTACGGAAGTGCTCGCGCTGCGCGTCGTTCATGTATTCCTCGCCGTCCTTTAGATCATACGGGGCGATACCCGTGACGGGAGAGCGTACAGGGGTGTTCGGGTTCTGGTCGCTAGCGGCCATGGTCAACTCCGGCTGAGATATAACTGCTCAATTCTACACCAAGCTCGAAAAGCCGTTCTTAGTAGCAGATGTATGGATCACATGCAAGCGCCATAGCAGGGTGCATCCAATTGGCAGGTTCCCGCGTGTTAGTATCTGGCGGTAGTCCTCCGCTGTGGCATGCCCTAGTTGGGCAAGCGCCCAATCCGATACGAACAATAGAGCAACAGGGAGAATTCGAGTTATGTCAATCCGATATTCATTTGCAGTCATGAGTGCCATTGTATTGGGAACCGCCACAGCGGGTACGGCACATGCCGCGCTCGGTTTCGATGTGAGCGTTGGTGCCGGAGTGTGGTCACAGCAACCGAGTGGTTATGTCCATTATTCAACAGGCGGACAGGCTTCTAGCGACGTCAATCTCAAGAACGATCTGGGACTGAGCAGTAAGAGCCAGGGGTATGCCTGGGTCGATATACAGCATCCGATTCCGGTGTTGCCCGATGTCGAGATCAGGTACTCGCGCATTAATACCAGCGGCAGTCAGGTGCTGTCGCGCACCATCACCTATGGTGGGCAAACCTATAATGCCAATCAGCAGGTGAATAGCCAGGTCAAATTGACGCAGACGGACTTTCTTTTCTACTACCAGCCAATCAACAATGTCGTTCAGCTTCGCCTGGGACTCGATGTCAAGGCGATGAGCCTGAGTGCGGATATCAGCAGCGGCAACCAATACAGTTCCGCAAGCGGCACGGCAGCGGTGCCTATGCTTTACGCAGGCTTGCGTGCAAATCTACCGTTTACCGGACTGAGTGCTGCCGCAGATGGGAGCTATATCGGTAACGGCTCGGATTACTTTGCCGATTATCAGGCACGTCTGGCCTATGAGACACCCATTGGGCTGGGCTTGCAGGCCGGATATCGAGTGATGGAGTTGCGGGTAGGCAATTCCCGGATCGATCCCAACGGTGACATCAAGTTCAAGGGCGCCTTCGCCGGTGTATTTTACCAATTCTGAAACCGTGGACATGCCTGGCAGGGATGCCGGGCATGTGTTTGAAATCTTCTATAAGGTAATCAATGAACATCAAGGCGCTGATATTCGATGTGGATGGCACCCTGGCGGATACCGAGCGAGACGGGCACCGTCCAGCCTTCAACCTGAGTTTTGCGGATGCGGGGCTCGATTGGCATTGGAGTCCCGAGCTTTACGGTGAACTGCTCGAGGTCACGGGGGGCAAGGAGCGTATTGCGCATTACATCAAGCAGCATTGCCCCCATTTCACACCGCCGGATGGCTCTCCGCTGGATGAGTTTATCGCCGGGCTGCACCGCGCCAAGACGCGCCATTACATCGAGTTGCTCGCACGCGGTGATATCCCCTTGCGTCCAGGTGTGGCGCGTTTTCTCGGTGAGGCGAGGGAGGCCGGGCTGAGACTCGCCATCGCAACCACTACGACACCCGAAAACGTTACCGCATTGTTGCGCTCGACTCTGGGTGAGGCGTCTATTGGCTGGTTCGAGGTCATCGCGGCGGGAGATGTCGTGCCGGCAAAGAAGCCCGCACCCGATATTTTCATCTACGCGATGGCGCAGCTGGGATTGCCTCCAGAAGCGTGCCTGGCGGTCGAGGACTCGGCCAATGGGTTGGCTTCCTCGCGAGCTTCCGGACTGCAAACCCTGGTGACGGTGAACGACTACACACTGGATCATGATTTCTCCCAGGCCTGTGCGGTACTCGATCATCTCGGCGAGCCAGGAAAACCTTGTCGCGTGCTGCGTGGTCCAGCAGGCTTGGCGCCGATGGTCACATTGTCGGGGGTGCAGACCTGTCTGCAGAGGGGCGTGGCTTAGGATGACGTGTCTTAGGATTCTGGCTCGCTTGTGAGCACCTGGCAGTAAAGTCGTCCGTGAGCGAGCCGAGCCTTGACGGTACTCGCCACGGGTGCCTGCTCTGATCTGCTGATGACGCGCCCCTGCTCGTCGAACAGGATCGCGTAGCCTCGCCCAAGCGTGGCCAGCGGACTGACGGTCTCCAGTGTGCGGACTATGCTCTGTAGACGCCCTTGAGCCTTTTCGATCTGGCGACTGGTTACGCTATGCAAACCGCGTGTTGCCTGCGATAAGCGCATGATCAGCAATGGCAACCGGTTGTTGGGCGCCATTGCATTCAGGCGTGCGTGCAGTATCTCAGTCCTCTGAGCAAGCCGTTGATGACGTGCCCGCTGTGTCTGCTGTAGGCGGCTCTCTAGTTCGTCGAGCCGCTGTTGGAGTTGCTGCAACCGGCTGAGCGGGTGTCGTTGCCAGAGGCGGATGCGCAGCCAATTAACTTCCTGCCTGAACTGGTCAAGTCGAGCATTCAGTGCGCGCGTCATTCGCATCCCATCACGTTGCACATGGCGCAGGAGGTCGCTGCGGTCGGGCGAGATCAGCTCGGCTGCGGCGGAAGGTGTCGGTGCGCGTACGTCGGCTGCGAAGTCGGCAATGGTGAAATCCGTTTCATGTCCGACTGCGCTGACGACGGGTATGTCAGAATGCCCGATTGCGCGCGCGACGGACTCCTCGTTGAAGGCCCACAGGTCCTCCAGTGAGCCGCCCCCCCGGGTGAGCAAGATTACGTCACAACGGGCGTCGCGGTTGGCTTGGTCGAGGGCTGCCACAATGCCCGGTGCCGCCTGGTCCCCTTGCACCATCACCGGATAGATCAATACGCTCATCGCGGGAAAGCGTCTGCGCAGCACACTGACTACGTCGCGCAATGCAGCCCCCGTAGGTGAGGTGACGATCCCGATACAGGCTGGGTAGGCGGGCAGCGTGCGTTTCCGCGCGACATCGAAGAGACCCTCAGCTGCTAGCTTGAGACGCAAGGTCTCGAAAGCGCGACGTAACGCCCCTTCGCCCGCTTCCTCCATGTGTTCGACGATCAGTTGGTAATCGCCCCTGGCTTCGTACAGGGTGACCCGTGCTCTGAGCAGTACCTGCAACCCTGATTCGGGTTTGAAGCGCAGCAGGAGATTGCGATTGCGAAACATGGCAGCCCGCACTTGGGCGGCCCCATCCTTGAGCGTAAAGTAGATGTGGCCGGAAGATGGGCGCGAGAAGTTGGAAATCTCCCCCTCCACCCAGATCAGCGGAAACCCGCCTTCAAGCAGTTCACGAGCAGCTGCATTGAGTCGGGAAACACTGAATACCTCGTCCGGATTGGCTGTATCGCTCATTCGAATCGCTCTGTGATGAATCGAAGTTTACCTATATCGGCCTGAAATCTATAATGGCCGGTTTAATTGAGCAGACCGGGGTGTGACGTCATGCGAATCGTGCAAGAAGCGCTTACCTTTGACGACGTATTGTTGCTGCCGGCGCACAGTCAGGTTATGCCGCGCGACGTTTCCCTGCAAACCCGCCTGACGCGTGAGATCAGCCTGAATATCCCGCTGGTCTCCGCGGCGATGGATACCGTGACCGAAGCGCGCCTCGCCATTGCTTTGGCGCAGGAGGGCGGCGTCGGGATCATCCACAAGAACATGACGGTTGAGCAGCAGGCGCTGCAGGTCCGTCAGGTCAAGAAATACGAGAGCGGGGTGATCACACAGCCAATCACGGTGACCCCGGACATCAGCATCCGCGAGCTTCAGGCTCTGACCCGTGCGCACAACATCTCGGGTGTCCCCGTGGTAAACGGACAGGATCTGGTTGGCATTGTTACCAGCCGCGATATGCGTTTCCAAGAGAATCTCGACGCCCCGGTCAGCAATATCATGACACCGCGCGAACGACTGGTTACCGCGCGCGAAGGATCCGGCCTGGAGGAAATTCGCGGCCTGCTGCACAAGCACCGCATCGAAAAGGTCCTCGTGGTCAATGACAGCTTTCAGCTGCGTGGCATGATTACGGTGAAGGACATCCAGAAATCCACCGACTTCCCCAATGCCTGCAAGGACGGCGAAGGGCGCCTGCGCGCCGGCGCGGCCGTGGGCACGGGCGAGGGTACCGAGGCCCGTGTCGAGGCGTTGGTCGAGGCCGGCGTGGACGTACTCATCGTCGATACGGCGCACGGCCATTCGCAGGGCGTGATCGATCGCGTGGCCTGGGTAAAGCGCAATTTCCCCGCGTTGCAGGTCATCGGGGGCAATATCGCGACCGGTGCGGCCGCGTCCGCGCTGGTAGAGGCGGGAGCCGATGCGGTCAAGGTGGGTATCGGCCCGGGGTCGATCTGCACCACCCGTATCGTGGCGGGCGTCGGCGTGCCGCAGATCAGCGCGATCGACAATGTCTATCAGGCACTCAAGGATACCGATGTGCCGCTGATCGCTGATGGCGGAATTCGTTTTTCAGGAGACATTGCCAAGGCTATCGCCGCCGGTGCGCATTGCGTAATGATCGGCAGTATGTTCGCTGGGACGGAAGAGGCGCCCGGAGAGGTCGAGCTGTATCAGGGGCGATCCTACAAGTCCTATCGTGGTATGGGCTCTCTTGGGGCGATGCAAAAGGGGTCTTCAGATCGCTACTTCCAGGAGGTCGGTTCCGCGGTCGAGAAGATGGTTCCCGAAGGGATCGAGGGGCGCGTGCCTTATAAGGGCCCGATTTCCGGCATCATCCACCAACTCCTGGGTGGTCTCCGTTCCAGCATGGGCTATGTAGGAGCCTCCGACATCACGAATATGCGGACTCGGCCTGAATTCGTACGGGTGACGAACGCGGGTATGCGTGAAAGCCACGTGCACGACGTGGCTATCACCAAGGAAGCCCCGAATTACCGCATCGATTGAAGGCGCTGCGGTCCTTCCCATAGCCAGGCACGGAGCCGATGACCGATAACATTCATGCCGACAGGATACTGATCGTCGATTTCGGCTCGCAGTACACGCAACTCATCGCTCGCCGCGTGCGCGAGGCGGGGGTCTACAGCGAGATACACCCCTGGGACATGTCCTCGGACGACGTGCGCGAATTCGCACCGGCAGGGATCATTCTTTCCGGCAGTCCGGAATCGACCGTCGGCGAAGCGGCTCCCAGTGCACCGGACGCGGTTTTCCAGCTTGGCGTACCGGTGCTCGGCATCTGCTACGGCATGCAGACCATGGCAGCCCAACTGGGCGGCGAGGTCGAGGTCAGCAATCACCGAGAATATGGTTATGCACGAGTGCGCGCGCGCGGACATACGCGTCTGCTGAGTGATATTGAAGACGAAACCTCGGCCGAAGGGTATGGCTTGCTGGACGTCTGGATGTCGCATGGCGACCGCGTCTGCGCCTTGCCGCCCGGCTTCAAGCTGATGGCGAGCACCGACAGTGCACCGCTGGCCGGGATGGCGGACGAGGACCGTCAATACTACGGCGTCCAGTTCCATCCGGAGGTCACGCATACGCGCCAGGGTGCTCGAATCCTGCAGCGGTTCGTGCTCGATATCTGCGGCTGCCGACCGTTATGGACCTCGGCCAACATCATCGACGACATGCTCGATCGCGTACGTGCCCAGGTTGGTAGTGATCAGGTCGTTTTGGGCTTGTCCGGCGGCGTGGACTCTTCGGTGGTCGCAGCCCTGCTGCACCGCGCCCTCGGGAAACAACTGACCTGCGTGTTCGTGGATCATGGCTTGCTGCGCCTGAACGAGGGCGATCAGGTCATGCAGACCTTCGCGCAACACATGGGTGTCAAGGTCATCCGGGTGAATGCCGCGGAGCGATTCTTCTCGACACTTGAAGGCATCGCCGATCCTGAAGAGAAACGGCGGACGATCGGACGCCTGTTTATCGAGATTTTCGATGAGGAGGCTGGGCGGATCCGTGATGCGCGCTGGCTGGCTCAGGGCACGATCTACCCCGACGTGATCGAGTCCGCCGGTAGCAAGACGGGCAAGGCCCATGTGATCAAATCGCATCACAACGTGGGCGGACTGCCCAAGGACATGAAGCTGGGGCTGGTCGAACCGCTGCGCGAGCTGTTCAAGGACGAGGTTCGCAAGATAGGGCTCGAGTTGGGCCTGCCTTATGAGATGGTCTACCGGCATCCGTTCCCGGGCCCGGGGCTCGGCGTGCGTATCCTCGGCGAGGTGAAACCGCCGTATGTCGGGCTGCTGCAGCGCGCGGACGCGATCTTTATCGAAGAACTGCGAGCACACGAACTGTACGACAAGGTCTCCCAGGCATTCGCGGTCTTCCTGCCGGTGAAGGCCGTCGGCGTGATGGGCGATGGGCGGAAGTACGATTACGTCGTTGCCCTGCGCGCGGTGGAGACGATCGACTTCATGACCGCACGCTGGGCGCATCTGCCCTACGAATTCCTTGACCATGTTTCCCGGCGCATCGTCAACGAGATCGACGGCATAACGCGCGTGGTCTACGACGTGACCGGCAAGCCGCCGGGCACCATCGAGTGGGAGTGACCGGCACTGGCAGGCAATGTCTGGCACTGGCGGGCACCTACAGGCACTAAATTTCAAGGAAGAACAGGTTTATTGGCGACTAGCGGCATCTTGACTGATGTTGGTAAATATGCCAACATTTTGCTATGGGTAAGGATACGAGAGCGATCTCATGGATCAAGGCGGCGCACAAGGAGTTCGGGAAGTTTCCCAAAGGTGCCCAAACAATCATACTTCGGGCGCTGACGATTGCTGCTGATGGTAGCAAGACGGATATAGCCAAGCCGATGAAAGGCCTGGGTTCCGGTGTTATTGAGATTGCGCTTGCTTATCGGTCAGATGCCTATCGAACAGTGTATGCCGTGACATTGGGTGAGGATATCTGGGTTGTCCATGCCTTTCAGAAAAAATCCACCCGGGGTATCAAGACGCCGAAGAAAGAAATTGATCTGATCCGCTCGCGGATTAGTCAGCTTAAGGAGCAGTTACGATGACTGAGGAACTGGAAACTATTAAAGGTAGTGGCAACGTTTTTCGGGATTTTGGTTATCAAAATGCCGACGCTGAACAGCTTAAATCGCAATTGGCGGCTGAAATCATTCGGGTGCTTGATAAACAGAAACTGTCTGTTCGCAAGGCAGCGGAAAAGACCGGCTTTGATCATGCAGACTTTTCACGTATCAGGAATGCAAACCTGGGACGGTTCACCATTGACCGATTGGTAATGGTGTTGAATCGGCTGAATCAGCATGTCGAGATCAAGGTAACGCCTTTTCGTGGAAGAAGACTCAAGACAGCCTAAAAAAATGACAACCATGTATGTTCAGTACGCAATCAGTCAGATAGCCTGAAAATCAGGCAGTAGTCTATCTATGAATGGTTCATGCGTTGCCTAATCCTCAGCAATTTCTGAACATGGTATTTTTCATGGTATTACCGTTTAGCTGGAAAATAAGCCATTGAATATGAAAGCTAAAAAATGCTTATTGATAATAGAGTGGGAATAGCGCCGGAATTACAGGCGCAGGATCGCAAATGGATGCGCCGCACAATGGCGCTCGCCGACCGGGCGGCCGAGGCCGGCGAGGTGCCGGTAGGCGCCTTGGTGGTCAGGGATGGACAGGCGATCGGCGAGGGCTGGAACAGCCCTATCGGGAGTAGCGACCCCAGCGCACATGCTGAAATCGCCGCGCTCAGGATGGCGGCACAACAGGCCGGCAACTACCGGCTTCCTGGCAGTACCATCTATGTCACCCTAGAACCATGCCCGATGTGTGCGGGCGCACTGGTGCATGCCCGCGTCTCTCGGGTCGTGTTCGCTGCTTATGATCCCAGAACCGGAGCCGCCGGCAGCGTGTTCGACGTGTTGTGCTCGCCGCACAATCTGCATCGCCCTCAAGTACGTGGCGGTGTGTTGCAAGAGGAGGCTGGAACGCGCCTCAGGGCCTTTTTCCGGGAGCGTCGAACATAGGTATGTTTGATTGCTGTCGACCCGGTCGGTGACTAGAGGCTGGGTGGAGTATTTAGCAGCGAACTGGGTAGCGGTGTGTTCAGGTTCTGACCATTCTGCTTGTGATCACGCAGCCAGATGAGTATGTCGAAGTAGCTGCGTATGTTCTGCACATATTCTACCGGCTCCCGTCCACGCGCGTAGCCAAACACCGTCTGTCGGTACCAGCGTCGTTGGCTCAGCAGCGGCAGGATGAGCTTGACGTCTGCCCAGCTATTGGGGTTTTTGCCGAGCTTGGCGGCCAGGCGTCGAGCATCCATGACATGCCCCAGGCCGATGTTGTAGGCGGCTAGGGCAAACCACGTTCGGTCGGGTTCCTTGATGCTCGCGGGTAGTTCCTTGCGTAGCTTGAGCAGGTATCGAGTCCCTCCCATGATGCTCTGCAAAGGATTCAGACGATCGGCAATGTTCAGATGCTCCGCGGTAGGACGCGTGAGCATCATTAGCCCACGTACGCCAGTCGGTGAGGTGGCATCCGGATTCCAATGAGATTCCTGATAGCTGATCGCAGCCAGCAGCCGCCAACTCACTCCATATTTCTTGGCCGCTTGCTTGAACAGCGGAATCAGTGGGGGGAGGCGTTGTGCCACGTGCTTCATGAACGTGAAGGTGCCTACGTAATCGAAACTGCGCGCGTGCCCGTAATAGCGTTCGGTGATGCGATGCAGTCGACCGTTTTTCCTGATGATTGCAAAAAATCGCACCGCAGCATCATATAGGCTGGCGTCATCGCCTCTGCGGAAGGCCCAGGCAAGTTCCTGGGGTTTGCCGATACTGAATGCCACGGCAATTTGCGGGTAAAAACGCCGGTTTAGCGTAACGTCGTTTGAGTCGTCCAATGTGTAATCGAGTTTTCCCGTCGCCACCTGATAGAGTAATTCCTCAATATCGGTATCTGACTCGGCTTGCCAATTCAATTTGGGGTATTTTTTCTGCAGTTGTGTGAGAGTGGTTACAAAACTGCTGCCGGCAACGATGGCGATACGTTTGCCAACTAGTTCGGCAGGGGATTTTGGGCGAGGTTCGCCGGCTCTATAGATGAGCTCTTCCTTGATGGTTTGATAAGGAGGGCCGAAGCGTACGCGAGTGGCATCAGTGGGAGTGGCTGGGATGCCGGCTGCGAGCATGTCGACGCGACCGGTTTCCACCATGGGCATTAAGTCGGAGAAGTTGTCAGGGAGAACCCATCTCACCTTGACACCTAGATAGTTGGCAAAAGCATTGACGAGATCGTATTCGAAACCTGTTGGACCATCCGGGCCTTGATAGTAGGTCGTCGGCCCGTTACGTGTGCCTACCACCAGCGTGCCGCTGGCTTTGATGCGTTCCAACAAGGTATCCGGTGTGCGTGAAAGCACATATAAAAGTGTCGCGCTCATCAGCAGTATGAACAGCGTCACCTCGATGAACCAGATGAGTTGTCTGCGTCCGCGACGCGTTTTGAGATCAATCAAACGTCACCTGTGCTACCTATCCGACGTGTACCTGCGTGGCAAATATCTACAAGGCGCTTCCTCTCCGTGGCGTCGGTTGTTACAATCCGCGCGCACTTGGAGAGGTACCGAAGCGGTCACACCGGCACCGACTCGAAATCGGTTGGGGGCTTTACCGCCCCACGAGGGTTCGAATCCCTCCCTCTCCGCCATCCCTATTCTAAGTGTTTGATTTATCATTATTAATAGGTAAAACAAGCACTTAGGTCTATTCGACTGGTACACCAAGGCGCTACACTCTTGGGATGCCAGACATGCCATTACAAACTCATCTGTTCAGGCGTGGTGCGACGTATTACTTCCGCGCCAAGGTACCTGTCGATCTTCAAGCCTACATGGGCAAGGTCGAGGTTAAATTCTCCCTCAAGACCCGTGACCCCGCCGAAGCGCGAAGCTTAGCACGGCAGGCGTCCGCCGACTTTGACCGAAGTTGCGCGCGGTTGCGTGAGCAGATTCTAAGCCGTCAGTTCAAAGGTGAACCGCGTCTGCTCGATGATGCCACTATTCAAGAGATTTGCGCGCTCTGGCGTCATCAGGCGCTGGATGGTGACGAAGCGACGCGCATGGCTGGCGAGTTCAACGACGAACTCGACGAACACCATGCGCAACGGCTGGAAACCCGCGATGGCCTCAGAGAAACCCTGCGCCGCAACGACCTAGCAGCCGTCGAACCCGCTTTGCAGACCTTTCTATTCCTCAACGGGATCGAGGTTCACGGCGATGCGGCGCAACAACGCAAGCTACGATACCGCTTCCTGCAAACCATCACCGAAGTCCACGACCAGCAGCTCGCCCGCGATGCGGGTGAGGTAGTCTGGACGCCTGAGACGCCCGTACAGCCGACTTCGCCGCTAGTTGCGGGTCCAAACTCCCCAAACCCTCATCAACGTCCTCACACCGCCAAGGGGCTCGGCTTCGAGGAAGCGTTCTCAGTGCGCATTTCGTCGAAGGTGACCGCCGATTTCGGTGAACGTGACCGCTGCTCTCATTGGTTGCGCACTGGAGTGGTTTTTCTATCCTGAGCGGTCACGATCCGTCAACCGGAGCCTGGATCTTGCGCATGGACTCGCCGGTCAGGTTGAGTCGGTGTGAGCCGTGCAGGAGGCGGTCGAGGATAGCGTCGGCCAGGGTGGCTTCACCGAGGTAGTCGTGCCAGTGTTCGATAGGCAACTGGCTGGCGATCAGGGTGGAGCGTCGGCCGTGGCGATCCTCGATGACTTCCATCAGGTCGTTGCGCTGTGCGGTGTTGAGCTTTTGGATGCCCCAGTCGTCGAGGATCAGCAGGTCGGTTTTGAGGAGCTGGCCCATGAGCCGGACGTAGGAGCCGTCGCCGTGGGCGATGCGCAGCTGCTCGAACAGCGCCGGCAGGCGCAGGTAGCGCACCGACAGGCCGCGCCGGCAGGCCTGATTGCCCAGTGCGCAGGCGAGCCAGGTCTTGCCGCAGCCGGTCGGTCCGGTGAGGCACAGGTTCAGTGCCTGGTGTATCCAGTCGAGGCTGGCCAGTTGGGCCATGCGGGGCTTTTCCAGGCCCCGGCGGTGGTGGTAGTCGATGTCCTCGACGCAGGCCGGCACGCGCAGGCGGGCGGCCTTGAGCAGGCGGGTGAGGCGTCGGTTCTCGCGGTGCAGCACCTCGTGCTCGATGAGCAGGGCGAGGCGCTCGTCGAAGGACAGCGCATGGGTCTGGGGTTGGCCCTGTTGTTGCTCGAGGGCGGCGAGCATGCCGGTGAGGTTGAGGGTGCGCAGCTGTTGGCGGGTCTGTTGATTGAGCATGGCGTGGAGCTCCTCAGTGATAGTAGTTGGCGCCGCGGACATTGGCGTGCAGGGGCAGTGCCTCCTGGGCCGGGCTCTGATCGAGGGGCTGTTGGTCAAGGCCGCGGGCGAGGATCGACTTGACGCTCTGGTAACGGGCCGAGTCGATGGCCAAGGCTCGAGCGCAGGCCGCCTCCAGGCGCGCCGGGCGGTAACGCCGAGCGAGGCTGAGCAGCCCCAGGCAGGCGCGGTAGCCGTGCTCCGGATGAGGCCGGTCGGTCAGCTGGCGGCGTACCACCTCGGCCGTGCTGGGGCCGATCTGGCTCGCCCAGCGCAGGAAGCGCTTGGGTGACCAGTCACGGTGCACCTGATGGGTCTTGGGCATGTGCTCGGTGACGGTGACGTAGCGGCCCGGGCCGTGGTGGCGCGGATGCAGGGCCACGCGCTGACCCCGGTGCAGCACCTCGATCGTGGTGGCGGTGATGCGCAGGTCCAGCACCTGGCCGACCAGGGCATGCGGGACGCTGTAGCAGCGCTTGTCGACCTCGACGTGGTAGTCGATGCCGGGCCGGGCGCGTCGCCACTCGGCGTAGACGTAAGCCTCGCCCGGCAGCGGGCGCAGCGCGGGCCGATCGAGGCTCTCGAACAGGTCGCGACGGCTCTCGGTGCGACCCTGGAAGAGCCGCTCGTTCAGTTCAGGCAACAGCGCGGCGATGGCCCGGTTCAACTCGGCCAGCGAGAAGAAGCGGTGGTGGCGCAGCCGCGCCAGGATCCAGCGCTCGACCACCTGCACCGCCACTTCGACCTTGGCCTTGTCCTTGGGCTTGTAGGGCCGCGCCGGCAGCACGGCGGTGCCGTAGTGCGCCGCCATCTCGGCATAGGTGGCGTTGAGCTGCGGCGCGTAGCGCTCGGCGCGCTGAACCGCCGCCTTGAGGTTGTCCGGCACCAGCAGCGCCGGCACCCCGCCGAAGAAGCCCAGCATGCGCTGGTGGGAGGCGATCCAGTCGGGCAGCGACTGGGTCCAGGTAGCCTCGACATAGGTGTAGCTGGAGGCCCCGAGCACGCCGACAAAGATCTGTGCGGTACGCACCTCGCCGGTGTGACGGTCGACGATGTCGACCGTGGGCCCGCAGTAATCGATGAAGACCTTTTCCCCGGCCTGATGGTGCTGGCGCAGGCTGCGCTTCTGCCGCTCTCGCCACTGCCGGTAATGGTGACAGAACTGGGTATACGCGTACGCGCGCTCGCCGTGCGCGGCGCAGTACTCGGCCCAGAGCAGTTGCAGGGTCACGCCCTTGCGCTTGAGTTCCTGATGGATCTGGAAGCCGTCGGGGACGACGAACCGGCTCGAGGGCGCCTTGGCGGGAAACAGACGTGCCTCCAGGGCGGCCTCGTCCATGTCCGCAGGCAACGGCCAGGTGATGCCTTGAGCCCTGGCCAGGTTGACGTACTTGTTGACCGCGCCCTTGGACAGGCCGCAGGCGCGGCTGATCTGCGCGTGGCTGAGTTGGGCTGCGTATTTGAGGCGCAGCACCTCGATGACATGCTTCATTGGAATCCTCGCTGCCGGCACCGCTGTCTCCTTGAGTGAGCAAAGGAGCGCGGTTGTGCCGGAATAAGTGAAAGAATTCCAGTGGCTTGGATGAGATGACGGAGGAACGTGACCGCCGATTTCGGAAAAAGAGCCGAAATCGGTCACGATCAAACGAAATGGCCGGTCACGTTGATCCGAAACGGGCGGTCACGTTCGAGCGAAATGACCGGTCACGTTGCGCCGAAATACGCACTCAGACTGGCAGCGCTTCGATCCCAACCGGCCAAAGCGCACCGTGGATGATGTTGCCCTGGCGATCCGCGAATTCCGCGCTCTCACAGGCTACCGCACCCTCGAACAGGCACAGCGGATCGACGTCATCCGCTACCGCGACAGCCTGAGCGAGAAAGGACGGCAACCCAAGACCCTGGACAAGAAGCTTTCATTTATCTGCGCGCTCTACAACGTCGCCATCAACAACGGCAAGCTCAGCTACAACCCGGCTGCGCGTGTGCCGATCCCTAAATCCAAGGGCGCAGGGCGCGTGCCGCTCGACACCGACGACCTCAAACGCCTGTTCGGTTCGCCCCTCTATACCCAAGGCAAGCGCCTCGGCCGTAGCACCGCTGAGGCTGGCGTCTGGCTGCCGCTGATGGCGCTCTACCAGGGTTGCCGAGTCGAAGAGCTGGCCCAGCTGCACATCGACGACATCGAGAAAATCGACGGTATCTGGTGCCTGCTCATCACCGACCTGAACGACAACGCCGACGCACCCGAGAAGCGGCTCAAAAACACCGATTCCAGAAGGCGACTGCCGATTCATCCGGTACTGATCGAGGCGGGTTTGCTGCGCTATCATGCTCAACTCAAACGCCAAGGGGAAAAGCGTCTCTTTCCCACGCTCAAACCTGACCGCTATGGTCGGTACAGTTCTGGCTTCTCCAAGGCGTTTATGAGCTATCTGCGCAAAACGCTTGCCATCACCGACCGCAGAAAGGACTTTCATAGCCTGCGCCATACCTTCCGCGATGCTTGCCGAGAAGCAGGGCTTGACGAAGAACTCTCCGATGCCCTCATGGGGCACAGTGGCGGTCAGAAGATGGGTCGACGTTATGGTTCAGGATTCACCCTCAAACGTCTGCATGCAGCTATCCAGCAAGTCGCCTATCCTGACTTAGTGATCACGCCGATTGTTCCTGAGTAGACAGGGTTGGGCCGAAATTCAAGCGCCAGGCATGACGCATCGCGTTTCATTACGACTTCTTGTCCGCACCCAGTCTGCTGCGTACGACGTTCAGCCCGTGCGCGCTCATGAGTTCATTCAGCGACCACTGATAGGTTATCCCGCGCAGCACAGGGCCGGGTCCGATGTCGAGCACCGATAACTGCACCTTGCCGAGCTGATCGCTGGCGAAGTCGTCGGCGACGTCGCGTTCATACAGATCAAGGCGCTGGGCAATGCGCTTACGCACGCCATTCACGAGTGCTTGAATGAGCGGGAATATCTCAGCCAACGTCTTCGGTTTCTGACGATCCCAGACGTAGACCAGATGAATCTCGTCTAGCTCGAGTTCGCTGTGCGCGATGATGGGGTTAAAGGTGCCGCTGACGATCAATTCGCACAGTTGACCGAGGTCCGAGCTGCGCTTGCGTGTGCGCTCGACCTCGATCCACGTCAACAGACGCAACGTGCCGTGCTGCTCCGTCCACAGCGCATCCGGAGTCTTGCCGAGCCAACTGCGCATCGGCAAAACGCCTCGCCTTGTTGTCTGGTTAGGCAACGGACTGCGGTAGGTGAGGATCTCAAACTCTGAGTACGAGCGAGCATCATCCGGTGTGTACTCGATGAGATACTGATTGACGATCCACCGATGTCGCCATGTGGTATCCGACGAGCGCAGCTGATCCGTGCCGCGCTGTGCATCCGAGATCCCGGCTTGACGCAGTCGCGCCGCACCGCGTGAAGTGAGCACCCAGGCGGGTGTCATCGTGTTGGGCAGCTGCCTCGCCAGTACTTCGCGCTTGTCGGCAAGGCGACGTAAAACGCGCCGTCCCATCTGCAAGGACTGAGAACCCTCAGGCCATACTAGCTGCCCGACTTGCCGTGCCGTCAGCCAGCCAAAACGATGCAGTACGCGCAGCACGCGCGCTTCATTTTGCTGTCCGACGACGACCCCTGGAGGCACGCTGAGCCCTTCCCCTGGGAGCAGGGCGGGGGTGTGTTCAGGCGGTGTCTTGGGCGCTTGTGGCGTCGGCGCATGAGATTCCGTGCTGCCTTTGTCTACACCCTGCTTGGCTGATTTTGAGGGGTGGCGGTTATAAATCAGATTGTCGAGTTTGATTCTCATGGATAGCTCCGTGTTGAATGGGTTCAACACGTATAGCGACGACGATGACCGTATCGGCCCTTTGTATCCCCCGCTGGCTTGCGGGGGATACGGTGAGGAGTCGCCTGATCGGCGACGGGATCGGCTACCGCGAGCTCCATGCGCTGAACGCGCAAACGCTCGCTAGCCCGCCTGAACGGCGGGCTTACGCCTCCTTTTCTTAGCCGCCCCCTCCGTGCCCTCCGCTACGCTCCGGCCGCCGCCTATCGGCGACGGTTCGCACGGCGGGACACCAGCGCAGCTGGTATCGGTTGCCACCGTCGCGGCGTGTCTTCGCCACTTGCGCCGGTGGACCGCTACCGCCGCCCTGGTGTCCCGCCGTGCTCCGCACTCTGGGGGCGGGGGCGCTGCCCCCACCACTGAGCGCACCGTGGGCGGTGCTATTTGCGCTGGGGCGCAAATTCAGTGGCGGCTCCCCCGGCCTCAGATCCGTGCGCTGGGGCGCACACCTCTGAGGGGCTTCGGCTGAACGCCTTGCCCCGCATACGCGGCTCCCCGGTTCGCGCAGTGATCTGCGCTCAGTCGTGTGCGCGCATCGCGCACGCTTGCGCACGTCGCGTGATGCGCCTTGCGCCACGCCTGCGTGCAGACAACCCGCATCCGTTCTGCTGGGTGCTCGCGGGTCTCGGTTTTTTTGCATTCGAGGTTTTTTTGTGGCCCGTCCTTTTTTGCCCTGGCGTTCCCTATACGGGTTGCCAGGCCTGTCGCCTGGCCTTGGAACCCTTTATGTCAGGAATCATCACAATGGGAAGATCCGGTATTACCCTGGAACAGGTAGAAAGCGCAGTCTCCGCGCTAGAAGCCCGCAACGAGGCGGTGACGTATGACGCGATACGCAACGAGCTGGGCAGCGGGGGTTATTCCACCATCGGCAAACACCTACAGACACTGCGCGCGCGTACGGCGAGCACCTCGCCGATGACCGTGGAGGTGCCTGCGGAGATCGCGGCATCGCTCACGGCCACCTTAGGACAGCTGTGGCAGCAGGCGCAGAGCGTAGCGGCGCAGGATGTGGAAACCCTAAGACGCGCCGCCAATGCGCGCGTGCAAACCGCCGAGCAGGATCTGGATCAGCTGCTGAGGCGCTTGGATAGCACCTTGGAGGAGCTGGAACAGACGCAATCAGCCCTCGCTCAATCGTCCACCGAGGTCCGCGTACTGGAACAGGCGCAGGCAAGACTGCAGGGCGAGAACGAGAGCCTGGCAAGACAGCTCAACGCCCTGCAAGCCGTCATTCAGGATCAGTCAGAGACCTTGAAGCAGTTCATGGCGCAGCACGCGACCCAGGACGAAAAGAGCACGGCGCGCAAACGGCCATCGAACGATCAGGCCTGAGCACGCACGCGACAGAGACAAAAGCACCTTGCCCGCCGCCTGACGGGCTTTTTGTTGTCGCTGCGAAAACAGTCCATCGCCAACACCGACCCGATTACGTAATCGGCATTAGGTAACGCGCATTACGTAATCGGGGCAGGGGGTTGATTTTTGCGCCACTGCATGCGATGTTCAAAGCCCCTCAGCACCGCTCTTTGACAACCCGACAACCGGCCCGGATCGGCCCCGAGAAAAAGCTAACTTTTTTGCACCGAAACGGTGCAGAGAAAAGGTCTCGTAAGTCTATGATCCGTAAGGCTTCTGAAATATGACAGGAGTCCGAACGGACCTTCCCCGTGTAATGGGATTAAGACCAAAAGGCTGGTGTGCCCACCTTTAACGCGACCGTCCGAACGGACCTTCCCCGTGTAATGGGATTAAGACCCACCCAGAGCTGGCCTTGCACCTGGGCCTTGTGGTCCGAACGGACCTTCCCCGTGTAATGGGATTAAGACAAAGGAAACGGGTCACCATGCGACTACGAAATTCGTGTCCGAACGGACCTTCCCCGTGTAATGGGATTAAGACTTAAGTCCTCACTTCGAGTTGATAATCCTGCGGGGTCCGAACGGACCTTCCCCGTGTAATGGGATTAAGACGGCACTGCGAAGGCGGTTGCGGAGGAGGCTGGTAGTCCGAACGGACCTTCCCCGTGTAATGGGATTAAGACCCACTTCGGCGTGGTTAGCCCCGTCCCTTGTCTGTCCGAACGGACCTTCCCCGTGTAATGGGATTAAGACCCTGGTTGGGGCCGGTATATTCGAGTTCTTCGACGTCCGAACGGACCTTCCCCGTGTAATGGGATTAAGACATCAATTACAGTGAATAGACTGGAAGTTAGAAGCGTCCGAACGGACCTTCCCCGTTTAATGGGATTTGCATGATTAACTGATGATGAAATAAAAAAGCCTTCCTGACCAAGGGAGGCTTTTTTTATTGTCCTGCTATGGATGGAATCAGGCGGATATTCAGTGAGATTGATTAATTCTGCTCACATTATTCAGCATGATAATTGACAGCTAGATCGAATTTGATGATATTCAGCGGCTGTTTTGGGTCGCCAAGGTGGTACACTAGTCGCTTGGGGTGTCTTTTTAAGTCATTGAATTATAGTTAATATTCAGACTTATTGCGGAATCCCTCCCTCTCCGCCACTTCACCCCCCCTGCTGGGGTTTGCTTTTTCTTTCTGAGCAATCCTGCTATTTTTTGCTGAGGTATGCAGCAAATCCGTTTGCCCTGGGCCGGGTTTCCCTAGCCGAGGTCTCTTCCCTAAACCACAGGTTTTGTGCGCAAGAATCTTGCTAACCTGTCTAATCAGCAATGCATGATTGAGGACATTTGTTCGCGCAGCCGTCATCGGGTTGGCATTGCGTGAGCTCTCAATCCAATGGCTCAAGCACTAAGGCCCCAAGGGGTGGAAGACGTAGCTTGAGTGAGTACTCTCGCCCCATCCAAGGTGTTTCCTCTGCATTGATGATCGGCGGGTTGCCTGCGTTCGACCCGCCGTAATAGCTGGAGTCGGAATTTAGTCGTTCGCGGTACCCACACTGGCCGGGTACGCCGATGCGGTAATTCTCGCGTGGAACTGGAGTGAAATTGCAGATGATCAGAATATGGCGGCCGCTGTCGTCCTTGCGAATGAAGCTGATCACGGACTGAGCGGCGTCGTGGCAGTCAACCCATTCGAATCCCTGCCACTCGAAATCCAGTCGGTACAGGGCCGGATATTCCATGTATAGGCGGTTTAGATCCCCAACAAGGGTTTTTACACCTTGGTGCAAGTCATATTGGGTAACATACCAATCTAGAGCTGCGTCGAAATTCCATTCATTGCCCTGCCCGAATTCACAACCCATAAACAGCAGCTTTTTCCCGGGATAAGTGAACATGAAGGTGTAAAGCAGCCGCAGATTGGCAAAGCGCTGCCATTCATCGCCAGGCATGCGGTAGAGCAGCGATCTCTTGCCGTGTACCACCTCGTCATGGGAAAAGGGCAGCACGAAATTTTCAGTGAATGCGTAAAGTAGGCCGAAGGTGAGTTGATCGTGATGATAATGCCGATGTATGGGGTCCTTGCCGAAGTAATCCAGGATATCGTGCATCCAGCCCATGTTCCATTTCATCGCGAAACCCAGGCCGCCGAGGTCAGGAGGGCGGGTAACCTGTGGCCATGCGGTGGACTCTTCAGCTGTAATCAGGACGCCAGGATGATTCCCTTGCACGGTGGAGTTGAGTTCGCGTAGAAAATCGATTGCTTCCAGATTTTCATTGCCGCCGAATTTGTTTGGCAGCCAATCATTGGGTTCCCGTGAATAGTCAAGGTATAACATTGACGCGACCGCATCGACGCGTAACCCATCGATGTGGAATTCCTCGATCCAGAACATCGCGCTCGAAATGAGAAAATTTCTGACTTCGTTGCGGCTGTAATTGAAAATATAAGTGCCCCAATCGCGGTGTTCTCCAAGGCGTGGGTCGGCATGTTCGTAGAGAGGCGTGCCATCGAAGCGCGCTAGAGCGTGTTCGTCGCGAGGGAAGTGGCCTGGCACCCAGTCAAGTAGTACGCCAATCCCTGCGGCATGCAGGCTGTCGATCAAATATCGAAAATCGTCTGGAGAGCCAAACCGACTAGTGGGAGCGAAATATCCGGTGGTTTGATAACCCCATGATGCGTCGAGTGGATGTTCTGTGATGGGTAAGAGCTCCACATGGGTGAAGCTCAAGGAACTTACGTAACTGACAAGGCGGTCGGCCAGGGTTCTGTAATCGAGAAAGCTACCGTCTTCATTCCTCTGCCAGGAGCCGAGATGCACCTCGAAAATGGACATGGGGGAGTGTTGCCAGTCCGATTCCTTACGTGTTGTGAGCCAAGCATGATCGCGCCATTCGTAGGACTTATCCTCGACGGTGATGGCCGCCGTATTAGGCCTGACCTCGAATTGGCGTGCGTAAGGATCTGTCTTGGTCAGCACGTCACCGGTTGAGCGGTTGCGCAGTTCGAACTTATAGAGACAGCCGGGACCTAAGTCGGGGATAAACAACTCCCATATACCACTGCTACCGCGAACACGCATAGGGTGGTTGCGTCCATCCCAATGGTTGAAGTCTCCAACCACACTGACGCGCTCGGCATTGGGCGCCCAGACCGCGAATCGCACTCCGGCGATGCCATCGACTTGCCAGGGCTGCGCTCCGAGAATGCGATAGGCATGCCAGTGCTTCCCGGTATTGATCAGTTGTATGTCGAATTCGCTGATCTGGGGAGGAAAGTCATAAGGGTCGTGCCGCGAGAAATAAGCGCCCGAGGATTCCTCCCAGTGGATCTGGTAGTGTGCCGGCAGTTCGTCCGGGCTACCGTGCCATTCATACAGGCCCGGAGCCCCATCTATGGGTGAGAGCACGTGCCGTTGCGGGCCGACCCAGGCTGAAATGGCATGCGGCAGATAGGTGCGCACCACAATCTCGCCGGCTGCTTGTTGGTGACGGCCGAGGTAAATGAACGGGTTATGGTGGCTTGCGCGCAAAATGCGTGTGATGTCGTCTGGTAACGCGTTCGTCATGCCGACGTATCCTTGCCATGTCTTGAGTAACGTGCCAGATTGCCTACTGATCTTCGATTGCGTAGGCTTAGAGGTAAGTCAGTCTAGCATGATGTTTGCTCTCAGCGACCGGCTTGGCTGTTGCGCCACATCACATACATATGCGATCAGGAATCGGCAACGTGAAGGTACAGTCACAACGTTTCGTTAGTCGCCTGACCCGAGATACATTGGCATTGGTCCTGGCTGGTGGTCGTGGATCCCGCCTCAAGGACTTGACAGCCTGGCGAGCGAAGCCCGCGGTACCCTTTGGCGGGAAATTTCGCATCATCGATTTTCCTCTAGCAAACTGCATCAATTCGGGGATTCGCCGAATTTCGGTTTTGACGCAATACAAAGCTCATTCTTTGATTCAGCATGTGCAGAAGGGTTGGGGATTTTTACGCGGCGAGTTCAACGAATTCGTCGAAATATGGCCAGCGCAGCAACGCGTCGATACGTCCTGGTATGCGGGTACGGCCGATGCCGTTTATCAAAATCTGGACATCATCAGAGAGCACGATCCGGAATACATATTGATCCTAGCCGGAGATCACATCTATAAGATGGATTACGGCGAGATGATTGCTTATCACGTAGATAGCAATGCGGATATGACCGTTGCGTGTCTAGAGGTTGACTTGGAGGCCGCTAAATCATTCGGCGTAATGGCATGCGACCAGACAGGCCAGGTGTATGAATTTCAGGAAAAGCCAGCGCGCCCATCGCCGATGCCAGAGAAATCGGATATAGCTTTGGCTTCGATGGGCGTTTACGTTTTCAATGCCTCATTCCTTTATGAGCAGTTGGTTCGCGATGCTGATATGTCCAAATCGAATCATGACTTCGGTCAGGACATTATTCCTCATATCATTGGACGCTACAGAGTCATGGCATTCCCATATCGGGATACGCAAACCGATACGCAGGCTTACTGGCGCGATGTCGGGACTGTCGACGCTTATTGGGCGGCCAATCTGGAACTCATTGGTGTAACTCCGGAGCTTAATCTGTACGACCAAGATTGGCCTATTTGGACATATCAAGAACAGCTGCCACCCGCGAAATTCGTTTTTGATGATGACGATAGACGTGGGATGGCTGTCGATTCCATGGTGTCCGGCGGTTGCATTATTTCCGGTGCGTTGATCAAGCACTCGTTGCTTTTCTCCAACGTGGAAGTCGACTCATATACTGTGATCGAAGACTCTGTAGTTTTGCCAGACGCACATGTAGGGAAAAACTGCCATATAAAGCGTGCCATCCTAGACAAGGGGTGTCAGATTCCCGATGGGATGGTGATCGGTCAAAATCTCGAAGACGACGCCAGACGTTTTCATGTTTCTCCCGGCGGAGTCGTTCTAGTCACTTCCGATATGCTGGGAGCGCCGCGCCGCCGTGCCAGATAACATCAAACCTGTACAACTGGTGCTGTGTTGGCACATGCATCAGCCTGAATACCGGGATTTGAATTCAGGTCAGTACCAGCTACCCTGGACATATCTTCATGCGCTAAAAGACTATACCGATATGGCAGCGCACTTGGAGATGGAACCAGAAGCTAGAGCCGTGGTGAATTTCGCACCGGTACTCCTCGAGCAGATAGAGGATTATTCAGCACAAATCGAGGCGTGGCTCCAACATGGTGAATCGATACGGGATCCACTACTCGGCGCACTCGCCACGGAAAGCATGCCTCAAACTAGTTCGCAAAGACTATGGCTAGCGCAATCGTGTCTCAAGGCGAACAGAACACGGATGGTTGATCCTTGGCCGGTCTATAAGGGCTTGGTCGACATGCTGACTCGTCTTCAGGACCAAAATCAGGCGATCGATTATGTGTCGGATCAATTCTTGAGCGATCTTCTCGTTTGGTACCACCTGAGTTGGATGGGTGAGACCATTCGGCGAGGAGATATGCGCATCAAACACCTGCTGGATAAGGGTACTCATTTTTCATTCGATGACAGAAATCTGCTTATTGAGGTAATTGGAGAAAATCTTTCCCGAGTATTGGAACGTTACAAAATTCTTGCACGTCAAGGCCGTATTGAGCTGTCAATGACACCGTACGGTCATCCAATCATGCCTTTGCTGGTGGATCTGAATTCAGCTCGAGAGGCATGGCCTGAAGTTGTCTTGCCAACGAGGTCCACAGCCTACCCCGATGGCAAAACTCGGGTGATCTGGCATCTCGAGAAGGGTATATCCACCTTTGAGCGGGTCTTCGAAATGCGCCCAAATGGTTGTTGGCCTTCCGAGGGCAGTATTAGTGGGCCTGTACTGGACTTGTTGGGTGAGAACGGGTTCCGTTGGACCGCTAGTGGTGAAACCGTTTTGGCGAATAGCTTGAAGTCGTCGGGTAGTGATCTGGCGGATAGAAAGGAATGGCTTTATCAGCACTATGGTTATGGCAAAACACCCATTCGATGTTTTTTCCGTGACGACAAGATATCAGATGCCATTGGGTTCACTTATTCCACTTGGCATGGAGATGATGCGGCGGCAAATTTCGTGCATGAGCTGGAATCACTGGCTGAACTTGCAGAAGAAAATGCCGCACCTATAACTGTTTCCGTCATATTGGACGGTGAGAATGCTTGGGAGTACTACCCAGCAAATGGGTATTATTTCCTCTCGAAACTCTACAGAGTTTTGAGCAGCCACCCCAAAATTCAGATGACGACGTTCTCGGACATTCTTGATATGGCGAGTACCAATAGGCCTGATGGGGCTGCATCTCAGGTACCTGCAAAATCGAGTGAGACGAAAAGGAAAGATCGTCGAGCATCGCCAGTACTTAAAAACGTGGTTTCTGGAAGCTGGGTTTATGGCACCTTTTCTACATGGATCGGTGATCGAGACAAGAACCGCGGCTGGGATATGCTTATCGAGGCCAAGCAGGCCTATGACGATGCGATAAGTCGTAAGGGCCTAAGCAGTAGCGAAAGTGATCGTGCCACCCATCAGTTAGCTATTTGCGAAGGTTCAGATTGGTGCTGGTGGTTTGGGGATTACAATCCGAGTGGATCAGTGAGTGATTTTGACCGTCTGTACCGCATGCACCTGGGTGAATTGTACCGTCACCTGGGAGTTCAACCACCGGAGTACCTTGAGCGCGCATTTACCTATGGAGGGGGGGATCCTGCTACAGGTGGAACCATGCGTCGAGGACAGGAACTGACGTGAGGGACAAGGCTGCTTTGCAGCAATCCAAATCCGTATTGGACAGGCGTACGGCTGGCATTTTGTTGCATCCAACCTCTCTGCCTGGGCCGTACAGTACCGGTATTTTCGGAGAAGACGCTTATCGGTTTGTAGATTTGTTGTCTGCAGCAGGTATTGGCGTTTGGCAACTCCTTCCACTTAACGAACCACATGGTGAGGGTTCGCCCTATCAATGTCAGTCGGCACATGCGGGTGATACACGACTGATCGACCCAGCCTGGGTTGCCGAAGAGTATGGTGTGGAGTTGGATCCATTCGATATGGACCAACTTCTTGATCTCGCACTATCCAAAATTCACGTATCCCCAGGGCGAGAGGAAGAGTTCCATGCTTTTTTAAGCCAGCATGCCTACTGGCTGGACGACTATGCGCTGTATCGGACTCTGAGATTGCTATATCAGAATCGTCCATGGTGGGAATGGCCGGATGAATACCGCGATCGTCACAAGGATGCGCTAGAAGAACTGCAGGAGAAGCAATACATAGAGATAAACCGATGCCGGTTTTCTCAGTTTGTTTTTTTCTGCCAGTGGAAGAATTTGCGAGATTATGCGAATCGAAATGGCGTCAGCCTATTTGGCGATATGCCGATATTTGTTGCACATGACAGTGCGGATGTATGGGTTAATCGCGAATTATTCGATCTTGATGAGCGTGGATTCGCGCGTTCAAGGTCGGGGGTGCCGCCCGATTATTTTTCTGCCACGGGACAGCTATGGGGAAACCCTCTCTACCGTTGGGATAAAATGCTTGAAGACGACTTCGCTTGGTGGCTCAGGCGTTTTGAGACTCAATTAGAGTTATACGACTTTATACGCGTTGACCACTTCAGAGGTTTTGTCGCTTGTTGGTCCGTGCCGATGGGCGAAGACACCGCAATGAATGGGCATTGGGTCGATGTGCCAGGTCGGGAGTTGTTCGAAAAGCTATTCGCTCATTTTGGTTACATACCCATCGTTGCTGAAGACCTTGGCGTGATCACTCCTGATGTCGAGACCTTGCGTGACGATTTCGATTTGCCAGGCATGCGTATATTGCAATTTGCATTTGATAGTGATGCAGACAATCCCTATTTGCCGCATAACTTTATTCAGAACTGCGTGGTATATACAGGGACTCACGATAATGACACTACACTGGGCTGGTTCGAAGGGCGCACTTTAGACGCCCGTAAGCGGATACTCGATTATCTGGGGAATCCTGGCGAACCAATGCCCGCTGCTTTGATTCGAACTGCCATGGCATCAGTTGCCAGTTTGGCTGTCGTGCCCATGCAGGACCTGCTCGGATTGGGGAGTGAGCATAGGATGAATACCCCTGGGACCAGTGCTGAAGTAAATTGGCGATGGCGTTTTACCTGGGAAATGTGCGCTGAGACTTTAGTCGAGGATCTCAGATCTCTGTGCGAGACTTACGGCCGATTACGCAAAGCGGCACTATAAATTACCAGGGATTATCCAATACCTGAGTGTCGACAAACCTTAGTCCAGTTGCGGTTGCGTCCTGGCATCTCATCCTCCAGCATACAGTCCGGCCGGTTGCCCATGGCACCGGTGCATATATTCATTTGAATTATCCGGATGGTGCTCATGCAAGAAAATACGAAATGGCAGAACCGTGACCTAGCCGTGCTGTGGCATCCGTGCACGCAGATGAAGGATCATGAGGCCTATCCTCCAATTCCGATACGACGAGGTGAGGGGGTATGGCTGGAAGATTTCGACGGACGACGTTATATCGATGCGGTGAGTTCCTGGTGGGTGAATATATTCGGTCATGCGAATCCTCGTATCAACGCGGCTGTTAAACAACAGTTGGATACCCTGGAACATGTCATTTTGGCTGGTTTCTCGCATGAGCCAGCGGTAACCCTGGCAGAGCGGTTGGTTGAAATAACGCCACCGGGACTTTCTCGATGCTTCTATGCGGACAACGGATCTGCCGCAGTGGAAGTGTCTCTCAAAATGAGCTTCCACTACTGGCTTAACCGAGGTCAGCATAAAAAAACCCGCTTTATCTGCCTGTCCAATAGCTATCACGGAGAAACGCTGGGGGCTTTATCGGTCGGCGATGTCGCGCTTTACAAAGAGACCTATGCGCCGTTGCTCATGGAATCCATCGTCGTGCCGGGGCCTGATTGTTACGCGCGCGAACAGGGGGAAAGTTGTGCCGACGTGGCCAGAAGGCAGTTCGCACATATGGAGCGGGCGCTTGGACAGCACGCAGATGAAGTCTGTGCGGTTATTGTCGAGCCGTTGATCCAGTGTGCGGGCAACATGCGAATGTATGACCCGGAGTATCTGAGACTGCTGCGAGATGCCTGTAATCGCTTCGGTGTGCATCTTATCGCTGACGAAATCGCCGTTGGCTTCGGACGTACCGGCACGCTCTTCGCTTGCGAACAGGCAGCTGTCACGCCTGACTTTATGTGCTTGTCGAAAGGTCTGACTGCCGGGTATCTGCCCTTGGCAGCGGTCCTGACCACGGATGAGATATACCGGGCTTTTTATGACGACTATGAGCGGATGACGGCATTTCTGCATTCGCATTCATATACCGGCAATCCGCTGGCCTGCAGTGCGGCGCTCGCAACGCTGGATATCTTTGCAACTGACAATGTGGTCCATCGCAACCGAGATTTGTCAGCTCGAATGTACGATGCTGTAGCAGAGCTTGCAGATCATCCGCACGTGGCTGAGATTCGCCAGACAGGGATGGTTTTGGCCGTAGAAATGGTTGCTGATAAACCTAGCCGTACCCCTTACCCGTGGCAGGAAAGGCGGGGATTGCGTGTCTATCACCACGCATTGAGCAAAGGTGCCCTACTGCGGCCTTTAGGCAATGTTGTGTACTTCATGCCGCCATATGTGATCACACCAGAGCAGATCGATACGCTGGGTAGCATTGCAATCGAAGGGATTGAACTGGCGACGCACGAATAACGAGGTCCATATGCAAGAGATTGGCGTTTTATTCGTCTGCATGGGCAATATCTGTCGTTCACCCGCGGCTCAAGGGGTGTTCGAGGCTTTATGGCGACAGTCAGCATCGGGTATCCCGGTGCGAGTGGATTCGGCGGGAACTCATGCCTACCACGTTGGCGAGCCTCCTGATGCAAGAATGCAGGCTGCCGCAGCGCGACGAGGCTATGATCTGTCTGCGCAGCGGGCGAGGCGCTTCGAACCGGCCGATACGACACGTTTCGATTACATCCTAGCTATGGATCAGTCGAACCTTGATGCGTTGCGTCAGCGTGTCGGAAATCCGGGATCAGTGGCTTCCATGAACTTGCTGATGAGTTTCGCCCCGGAAAGAGGCGTAATCGAAGTTCCGGACCCTTATTACGGCGGGTCAGAAGGTTTCGAACACGTGCTGGATCTTGTCGAAGAGGCTTGTGCCGGATTGATCGAGGAGATCGGCAAAAGAGCCACATCCACCTGAGGACTCGATCGATTCCGTAGCCTCAGCCGACCCCGGGGAGGGGCCGGCTGGGCAGAGTACTAACCTTCAGCTGTCTTGCCAGGGGCCTCAGACGGAGGCGCAGCCGGCGATTGCGGTGCGCTTTCTCGCGCTGGGGCCTCAGCAGGCGACGCTGCGGTCGATGGGCGTGGTTCGGCTGAAGCTTGGTTATCCGTTTTAGCTTTCGGCGGCTCATGCCCGTCCGCATGGACGGGATTGGCCGCAGATTGCGCGCGCGTGGTTTCTACCTGAGCTTGGTGTGCTGCTGCCGGAGCGGAAGCCGCTTCTTGGCGTGAACTCGCGTCGGTAGACATCGGTGCCTGTGCTAAGTGCTTTCCGGGCGCTTCACTGGGTTCGCTAACCAGCTGAGTTCGAACCGGGGTTTCAGCGGCGGATGGCTGAGCGCTGGCTGGTACGGCATTCACCTTTCTTTCAGTGGTCGCTTCGGTAGGTTCCGCAGTGTGCGCGGTCGAGCGGATTGCCTGCTCTGTCGCCGGAGCGGGTTGTTGCTTCGGTTCCCCGGTTTGGATGGCGTCGCCATCCTCGGTTCGGATATTTTCTGCCGAACCCGTTGCCCGTTTTTGCCCGCCACGTCTGCGACGTCGGCGCGGTCCATTCGTGTTTGCGTTATCGTCGCTGGCCGCGTTTTCCGCATTATCTGTAGTTGCCTGTTCGCCGGAGGCGGGCAACTCGGACGGTGCCGCAGCAGTTGATTCTTGTGTCGGCTCGGCAGTACTGCTGTCTGTCGACAAATCGTCGCGCTCGACGGCTTCACGATTACGCGCCCGACGTCGGTTGGAGCGTCGGCGGCTCGAACGTGAACGCGGTGCAGTATCACCGTCTTCCGAGGCGTTGCGATTTTCGTCGCTTGCTCGGGTTTTGCGGGCCTCGCCGCTGGCTTGTTTCCTGGGGGCTTCCGCTTCAGCAGGCTTGCTGCGATTCTCTGCCTGTGGTTTGTGTCGGTTTTCCGTGCGTGCCCCGTCTTCCGCTGTGCGCTCGCGCTGGGGTTTGCCACGCCGACGCCCGCCATCCTGCTTGCGGTCTGAATCGCTGGTTGAATGCGTTGTTGGTGCGATACGCGCCTGTGGACGAACCCGCGGTGCTTGTGGCGCAGCGGAAGCGGATTCTGTCGCTTGTTCAGGCATTGGGGCGAACAGACTGTGCCAGATGCGAGTGATCAGGCCGGGCTTGCTTTCGGTTTCATTCGCTGGGGTATATACGGTTTCTGACATCGCCGCCGGTGGCATGGCGGGGACGGGTGGTGAAACCATGGATACCGCAGGAGCCTGCGGCGCAGGATGTTGGGCTTTTGCATGCGGAAGTGCGGGGTCTGCCGGTACTTCCACCAGTTTGTAGCTCAACGAAGCGGCGGGTGAGGAGGTATCATCCTTGGTGCGGCCATCGTCTCGTACCCGCTCCAGCTCGAAATGCGGCGTTTCCAGCGCAGGTGTCGGTATGACGATCACGCTGACTCCGTGCCGTTGTTCGATATCACCAATGGTTGCGCGCTTTTCGTTGAGGAGGAAAGTGCCCACTTCAACGGGAACCTTGGTGACGATCTGCGCGGTTTTGTCCTTGATGGCCTCTTCTTCGATCAGACGGATCACCGCAAGGGCCAGCGATTCGACATCGCGAATCGTGCCATGGCCACTGCAGCGGGGGCAGACGATGTTGCTCGACTCGCCCAGTGAGGGACGCAGCCTCTGGCGCGACATCTCGAGCAGGCCAAAACGTGATATCCGGCCAACCTGCACGCGTGCCCGATCCAGCTTGAGGGCGTCGCGCAGGCGGTTTTCGACCTCGCGCTGATGCTTGCTTGGAGCCATATCGATGAAATCGATCACGACGAGACCGCCCAGATCGCGCAGGCGCAGCTGACGTGCGATTTCGTCGGCTGCCTCGAGATTGGTGTTCAGTGCGGTTTCCTCGATGTCCCCGCCCTTGGTCGCACGGGCCGAGTTGACGTCAATCGAGATCAGGGCTTCGGTGTGATCGACCACGATCGCGCCGCCCGAAGGGAGACGAACCTCTCGCTCGAAGGCGCTCTCGATCTGATGTTCGATCTGGTAGCGGTTGAACAGCGGAACGCGATCCTCGTACAACTTGAGCTTACGTGCGCTTTGCGGCATGACCTGGCGTACGAAGTCGAGCGCCTGCTCGTAGACCTTGGCGTCGTCGATGATGACTTCGGAAATGTCATTGCGGAAGTGATCGCGCAGCGCCCGGATGATGACGTTGCTTTCCTGATAGATAAGGCAGGGGGGCTTGCGTTCGGCTGCCGCAGTGCGAATGGCTTCCCAGAGGACCAACAGGTAGTCGAGGTCCCATTGCAGTTCTTCGGCGGTGCGGCCGACGCCGGCGGTGCGCGCGATCAGCCCCATGCCTTCGGGCGCTTCCAGTTGACTCATGGCGTCACGCAGTTCGCTACGGTCGTCGCCTTCGATGCGACGCGAAACGCCGCCTGCGCGCGGGTTGTTGGGCATCAGGACGAGGTAGCGTCCGGCCAGGCTGATAAAGGTGGTCAGTGCGGCGCCCTTGGTGCCTCGTTCTTCCTTTTCGACCTGGACGAGTACCGTCTGTCCTTCGCGCAGGGCTTCCTTGATCGTGGGCCGGGCAGCCGGATCGCGCACGCTTTCGGCATAGAATTCGCGCGCAACTTCCTTGAATGGCAGGAAGCCGTGGCGTTCGCTGCCGAAATTGACGAAGGCAGCTTCGAGGCTGGGTTCAACCCGGGTGATGACGCCCGTGTAGACGTTGGCTTTCTTCTGTTCTCTGGAGGGGACTTCGATGTCGAGATCGTATAGCCGTTGGCCATCGACCATGGCCACGCGCAGCTCCTCCGGCTGGGTGGCATTGATCAGAATGCGTTTCATGGATTGAGGTGTCTCTTCTGGTGAGCCCGCATTCGGCCGGCCGCCAGGGCTGGCCCATTCGATGGGATGCGTCGAGCAGGCTGCCGAGATACAGGCTCAGCCAGTCGCGAAGCAAACGATGCATCAGGGCCGCCCAGTCGGCGCGGCGCGGGGCTCTGGGTTTTGTCATGCCGTAGTGGCGCCTTGCATGGTGTATTGACGAAGGCCGGTTGACGTGCGGATTCGCGGCGAACGATGCGGCGTCGCCGTGGAACTGCTGCGTACTTTGGCCATCCATGAACAAGGGCAAACGGTACCTTAAAAAGTCGGGGCACATCCGCTGGGAGGGTGTGATCCCTGGAGATCGTGATCCGGCTACACCCGATCACGGGAAATCACTGCTTGTATAGGGGCCGGTTGTGTTGCATATATGACGGCCCCCCCCGCAAATATAGCAAGCTTGCGTGAGCGCATCAAAGTCAATTGTATGTTGATATCATACATTTATGAAAACGAACGTACCTGAGTTCGCGGAATCGCGCGTCCGGCACCTGCCGGTCGGCCAGGAGTACGCTGGTCAGCGCCTCGACAACTTCCTGTTGCGCGAGCTCAAAGGCGTATCGCGCAGTCTCGTGTATCGCATCGTCAGGCGAGGCGAGGTCCGCATCAATGGGGGCCGCGCCAAGCCCGCGCAACGACTTGCCGCCGGGGATACGATTCGGGTGCCGCCGATCGAACGGTTGGTCCAGGGCGGTGACCCGGAATCGCTCCCCCCCGCGCTGCTCGAGCGCGTGGAGGATGCGGTGGTGCATGAGGACGCGGATCTGCTGGTCCTCGACAAACCTCCGGGGCTGGCCGTGCACGGGGGCACCGGTTTGCGCTATGGACTGATCGAAGCGGTGCGCGCGGCGCGGCCGCATGCCCCTTTTCTGGAACTGGTGCACCGTCTCGATCGCGAAACCAGCGGTTTGCTGCTGATTGCCCGCTCGCGCGACGCCTTGACGCGTCTGCACGATCTGTGGCGAACCGGTAAGGTTGAGAAGCGCTATCTCACATTGCTGCACGGGCGCTGGCAGGGAGAGGGCCGCCAGATAGACCTGCCGTTATCGCGCGAGGCCGGACGTGGGCGAATGCGCAACGTGTCGGTGGACGAGGACGGCGATCGCGCGCGCAGCCGTTTCAAGCCGCTGCGGCGATTGCCGGCGCATACGCTCATGGAGGTCGCGATAGACACCGGCCGTACGCACCAGATCCGCGTGCATGCCGCACATCTCGGGCATCCCGTGGCCGGCGATGCGCGCTACGGGGATTTCGCCGCTGACCGGATACTGCGCGGGGTGGGGTTGAAACGGCAGTTTCTGCACGCGGCCGAACTGAAATTCCAGATGGCAGGCAGCGGGCGTCGCTACCACTTCAAAAGCGAACTGCCCGAAGACCTGCGCACCGTCCTCGAAAGGTTGGAAAAGACATGACGCGCAGATTCTCGCTCCTGGTCTTCGACTGGGACGGCACCCTGATGGATTCGGAGGCACGCATCGTGGCCTGCATGCAGGAAGCGATGCGCGCACTCGATCTGGATCCGATAGGCGCCGGATCGATACGCCGGATCATCGGCCTGGGAATCGGAGAGGCGGTGCGAGCCCTGTATCCGCAGGCCGATGCGGGTTTCATCTCGCACTTTGCCGACGCCTACCGGGTGGCTTTCATGGAAGCGTCTTCGGTTCCTCAGGCCCTGTTTCCTGGTGTGGAGTATGTGCTGGGCGAACTTGATGGCGCCGGTTACCTGCTCGCGGTCGCCACCGGCAAGGGGCGTTCTGGTCTGGATCGCAGTTTGCACGAGAGCGGTCTTGGCGCACGCTTTCACGCCACGCGCTGTGCCGACGAGAGTCGTTCCAAGCCGCATCCCGCGATGCTGGAGGAGTTGATGGAGCGATGCGGGGTTTCGCCGCGCGAGACCTTGATGATCGGCGACACCACCTTCGATCTCGACATGGCGCGTAATGCCGGTGCGTCAGCGGTCGGCGTCAGCTATGGCGTACACCCGGTCGAGCACCTTCTGGGCTGTGAACCGCTCACGATATTGCATGCGATCACCGACCTGCCGGTGTGGCTGGGCAGCGATGCGGGCGGCCGAGCTTCCGCTACGCAGGGGCGCGCGGAAAGCCGCTAGCAGTCAGGCTGAGGAAGTTGATTTTCGCTCCTGGGCTTATGGCGGCACGGATACCCCGGCGGCGCGCAGCATCTCGCACAGCCTGATCAATGGCAGGCCGACCAAAGCGCTAGGGTCGTCGCCGCGCATGTGACGCAGCAGGGCGATCCCGAGACCTTCCGACTGGATGCTGCCGGCGCAGTCGTAGGGTTGTTCGGCCAGGAGGTAGCGTTCGATCTCGGCATCGTCGAGCGTGCGGAATTCCACCTCGTAGGTCACCACGTCGAGCCATGTCGCTTGCGTCGCGGCGTCGAGCAGACAGAGTCCGGTCAGTACTTCGACGCGCTGGCCCGAGGCGGCCTTGAGCTGTTCGCGCGCCGCGGCGTGGGTTCCGGGCTTGCCGATGATCCTGTCGCCCTGAACCACGCATTGATCGGAACCGATGATCAGTGCCTCTGAGAAGCGGGTGCTCAGTGCGGCGGCCTTGGCCTGCGACAGCCTTTCGACCATCGCACGCGGCGACTCGGCCGCTGCCGGGGTTTCGTCGACGTCGGGAGAGGCAGCCGTGAACGGCAGACGCAGCCGCTCCAGCAGTGCGCGCCGATAACGGGAAGAGGAGGCGAGGACGAGTTGTCGCGTCATGCTGAGATTTCGATCAGGGTTTCGTCGGGATTGACGCTGTCGCCCTTGGCGACGTGAATGGCGCTGACCGTGCCGCCGACGGCCGCCTGAATCTCGGTTTCCATCTTCATGGCCTCGATTACCAGTACGGGGTCGCCGGCCTTGACGGTTTGTCCCTGGGTGACCAGCACGTCGATCACCGTGCCCGGCATCGTGGTCGAGACCTGGCCTGGGCGGGTCGCCCTCGGGCGGCGGCTGCCTCCCGTACGCGGCTTGGGAGCGGCGCCGGCAGTGTCGCTGTCCAGAACGATTTCGTCCAACACCTCGAGCATGATTTCCTCGGGAATGCCGTCCACGGTGACATAGAAAGGGCGGATGGCATCGCGGCGGTGGCCGCTGCCGGTAACCTTGATGTGGTAGGTCTCGCCATGCAGCGTGGCATTGAATTCCAGCGGCGCGGTTTGGGCGGATGCCTCGCCCACCGATTTGGCGATCGGCAGCAGGGGCTCCGGCTGCAGCGCGTTTTCCGCGCGTTGGCGCAGGAACTCAGCTCCGATTTCGGGGAACATGGCCACCGTGAGGACGTCTTCCTCGCTGCTCGCGAACTCGCCCGCCTCCTGGCGCAGGCGATCCATTTCCACCGGTAGCAGATCGGCGGGGCGCTGGGTGATGGTTTCCTGGTTGCCGATCGCCTGCCTGCGCACCACCGGGTTGACCCGGCCGGGCGCGCGGCCGTAGCGCCCCTGGAAATACATCTTTACCTCGTTGGTGATGGTCTTGTAGCGCTTGCCGGTGAGAACGTTGAGTACCGCCTGGGTACCCACGATCTGTGAGCTTGGCGTGACCAGCGGGGGATAGCCGAGGTCCTCGCGCACGCGGGGGATCTCGGCCAGGACCTCGGCGAAACGGTCGATGGCGCCCTGTTCGCGCAGCTGGTTGACCAGATTCGAGATCATGCCGCCCGGAAGCTGGCTGGTGAGCACGCGGGTGTCGACACCGGTGTATTCGCTTTCGAACTGGTGGTACTTCTTGCGTATCTCGTGGAAATAGAGCCCGATGTCCTGCAGCAGGGCGAGGTCGAGCCCGGTGTCGAAGGGTGTGCCCGCCAATGCGGCGACCATGGCCTCGGTCGGTGCATGACTGGTGCCGCCAGCGAAAGCGGAGATGGCTGTGTCGATGTGACGGCACCCGTTCTCGATCGCCTTCAGATGACACATTTCCGCCTGGCCCGAGGTGGCATGGGTGTGCAGGTGCACGGGGACACTGACGGCCGCCGTCAGTGCGGCGAATAGCTCGGCGGTCCGAAACGGCGTGAGCAGCCCGGCCATGTCCTTGACCGCGATGCTGTCGCAGCCCATCGCCTGGAGTTGCTTGGCCTGGCGCACGAACTGATCGACGGTGTGTACCGGGCTCCGGGTGTAGGAAATCGTGCCCTGAGCGTGCTTGCCGGCATGTTTGACGGCCTCGATCGAAATCTGCAGGTTGCGTAGATCGTTGAGCGCGTCGAACACCCGGAACACATCGATGCCGTTGCCTGCGGCGCTGGCCACGAAGGCGCGTACCACATCATCCGAATAATGGCGGTAGCCCAGCAGGTTCTGTCCGCGCAGCAGCATCTGCAGGCGCGTGTTCGGGAGCGCATCGCGTAGCAGCCGCAGGCGTTCCCAGGGATCTTCCTTGAGGTAGCGCAGGCAGGCATCGAAAGTGGCCCCGCCCCATACCTCGAGCGACCAGAATCCGGCTTTGTCGAGGCGTTCGCAGGCCGGGAGCATGTCCTGGGTGCGCATACGTGTGGCGATCAGGCTTTGATGCCCGTCGCGCAGCACGGTTTCGGTGATGTGTACCTGCGTCATGAGCCTTCCTGTGCCCGGTTAAAGGCCGCGCTGGGCGGCGATGGCGGCGGCGATGGCGGCGGCCATTTCCCGCGTGGAGCGTTTGAGGGAATAGTCCGTCAACTCGGGGTGCGCCTCCACGAAGCCGGTGTCGAAACTGCCCCGCTGGAAAGCGGACGTTCCCAGTATCTGCAGATGATAGGGGATCGTGGTTTTCACGCCATAGACGCCGATGTCGTTGAGCGCGCGCCGCCCGCGTCGCAGTAGTGCGTCCCAGTCCTGTGCCCAGATCACCAGTTTCGCGAGCATCGAATCGTAATGCGGCGGTATGTAGTAGCCCGTGTAGATCGCGCCGTCCGTGCGCACGCCCGGGCCGCCGGGGGCGAAATACCGGGTGATGCGGCCGAAGCTGGGCAGAAAGTCGTTCTGCGGGTCTTCCGCATTGATACGGAATTCGATGGCAAAGCCGTTGCGGCGAATCTCGCTCTGCTTGAAGGGCAGGGGCTGGCCATTGGCGACGCCGATCTGGGCTTGCACGAGATCGATGCCGGTGATCATTTCCGTCACCGGATGTTCGACCTGCAGGCGGGTGTTCATCTCCATGAAGTAGAAGCTGCCGTCGTGGTCAAGCAGGAATTCCACCGTGCCGGCATTGCTGTAGCCGACAGCCTGTGCGGCGCGCACGGCCAAGTCGCCGACGTATGCGCGTTGTGCTTCGTCGAGCTGTGGGGATGGCGCGATCTCCAGGAGTTTCTGGTGGCGGCGCTGGATGGAGCAGTCTCGTTCGAACAGGTGGACCACATGGCCGTGCCTGTCGCCGAGTATCTGCACCTCGATATGCCGGGGGTCGACGACGGCCTTCTCCATGAAAATCTGCGCCGAACCGAAGGCCTTGGTGGCTTCGGACAGGACCCGATCGTAGTGGCGTCGCAGGTCGCTGGAATTGTCGCAGCGGCGGATGCCGCGACCACCGCCACCGTTGGTGGCCTTGAGCATGATGGGATAGCCGATGTCGTCGGCTAGAGCGAGCGCTTCGTCGATGCTGCCGAGATTGCCTTCGCTGCCGGGAACCACGGGTACGCCGGCCGCGATCATGGCCGCCCTGGCCGCCAGCTTGTCGCCCATGCGTTCGATGACGTCGGCATCCGGGCCGATGAAGACGATGCCGCTGGCCGCGCACTGACGTGCGAAATCCGCATTCTCCGACAGGAAGCCGTAGCCCGGGTGGATCGCATCGCAGCCGGCGGCGCGCGCCAGGTTCACCATGCGATGGACGCTCAGATACCCGGATTGGCTGTCGGGGCCGATGTAATAAGCCTCGTCCGCCTTCTTGACGTGGAGTCCGTGGCGATCGGCATCGGTATACACCGCCACCGAGGTAACGCCGAGTTCGGCGCACGCACGAATGATGCGCACGGCGATTTCGCCACGATTGGCAATGAGGATTTTTCTGATCATGGCAGCACGTCGCGAATGCGGAATGTGGGTGCCGCCCTGCGCGGCGGATGTCTTTGTAGTATCCCAGCAAGCAGGGTGGCGGGCAACAAAGGTGCTGTGATCGTGCGCCAAGTGCGATCCATGATTGCCGCGAATCGGGTAGGCGTGGTGTGATTTGGGCTAGACTCGTGACTCGGTACGGCTCTGCGCGGGAATATGTACATGGAGTTCGGGGTGGCGGCTGGATAGGTTTGCCAAGGGCACTGCTTGATGCTGCGAGTACGTCCATGCCGTACTTTGACACCGTGCTCGGAAATTCAGTAAAATTGCCGGCTTATGTCCGATAGGCTGGCTCAGCGCATAGACCCCTTCAAGGCCGCTGATCAAGGGCGGGTTTTGCAGGGGCGCGTGCCGGTCGACCAGCTGCATCGTCTGTGCGAGGCGCTTGCGGACAAGCTTGGCGAGATAGACGCCTCTTTCGAGTTCGAGCGTGATAATGCAGGACGCGCCTTTGTGGTTCTGGATTGCCGGGGGGCGGTGAATCTGCGCTGCGAACGCTGCCTCGGGGCATTTCGACGCGAAATAGCTCTGCATCAGCGTATGCCTCTGGCCGATGCGCGTTTTGGGATCAAGGACGCAGACGAGGATGTGGTTTCGGTAGGCGAAGACGGATTGTTCATGCGGGATTTGATCGAGGATGAAATCCTGCTCGCGCTACCGTTGATCCCGCGTCATGCCACGATTGAGGCGTGTGATCCGGATGCTGCAGCCTGGCTTGTGAAAGATGGGAATGAGAAGTCGGAAGGTTTGCAGGCGGATAGTGCCTCAGGACCTTTCGGCGTATTGCGAACATTGAAAGACAAAGACTAGATCTTTTTGGAGATATTACGATGGCTGTTCAGCAAGGACGTACCACCCCCTCGCGTCGCGGCATGCGCCGTTCGCATGACGCACTCAAGTCCCCGGCGCTTTCGGTCGATCCGACGACGGGTGAGACGCATCGGCGCCATCACATCACGCCGGACGGTTTTTACCGCGGTCGCCAGGTCATCAAGCCCGAAGCGGTGCCCGAAGAATAATTGCCTTACCGCCGTTTTTACCGGAGTGACGTGGCGTCGCAATGCATGCGGCGCCCCGGAGGCCCTGCATGACGCGCATGATCACGATCGCCCTTGACGCCATGGGCGGCGACATTGGGCCCTCGGTGACAGTGCCGGCTGCCGTCGAGACGGTGGCCCGGCATGACGACTTGGCCCTGATTCTCGTTGGCGATGAACAGACTCTTCGCGCAGAGCTTGCGCAGGCGGGCGCTACGGAGGGCGAGCGCGTGCGCATTCTGCATACGACTCAAACCGTAGGCATGGACGAGCCACCTGCGCAGGCCTTGCGCGGCAAGAAGGACTCTTCCATGCGCGTGGCCATCAATCTGGTCAAGGACGGTGGGGCTCAGGCCTGTGTCAGTGCAGGCAATACCGGTGCCCTGATGGCCACTGCCAAATACGTGCTCAAGACCTTGCCGGGCATCGATCGACCGGCGATCTGCACAACCATTCCTGCGGTCAAGGGGCATACCTACGTGCTGGACCTGGGCGCCAATGTCGACTGCTCGGCCGAACAGCTCTATCAGTTCGCCGTGATGGGCTCGGTACTGGTTGGGGCAGTGGATAATCGGCCGCGGCCGCGCGTGGGTCTGCTCAACATCGGTCAGGAAGACATCAAGGGCAACGATCAGGTGCGCGGTGCGGCACAGTTGATCGAGGCCAGCGATCTCAACTACATCGGGTTCGTCGAAGGGACGGATATCTTCCTCGGCGATGTGGATGTGGTCGTGTGCGACGGATTTGCCGGAAACGTCGCTTTGAAGACGATGGAAGGCGCCTCGAAAACCATCGCCCACTTTCTCCGCGAGGAGTTTCATCGTTCCTGGCTCACCCGGTTGTCGGGATTGTTCGCCATGCCGGTGCTCAATGCGCTCAAGCGGCGTATCGATCCGCGCAAATACAACGGCGCCAGCTTTCTCGGGCTCGGTGGCATCGTGGTGAAGAGCCATGGTTCTTCGGATGCCGTCGCCCTGCAGACCGCGATCGAAGTGGCCCGCCTCGAAGTCGAAAAGGCCGTGCCCGCACGCATTGACAGCCAGCTTGAAGCACTCCTCGCCAGGCGCGCCACCGCATGACGCCCTACGCCCGCATCACGGGCACGGGCGGCTATCTGCCGACACGCGTGCTGAGCAATCACGACCTCGAGCGCATGGTCGATACCACGGACGAATGGATCACCGAGCGCACCGGTATCAAGAAACGGCATATCGCCGAGCCTGACGAATCCACTTGCGATCTCGCGGAGGCTGCGGCACGGCGTGCGCTCGAGATGGCCGGGCGGCGTCCAGACGAAGTCGATTTGATCATCGTAGCGACCACCACCCCGGACCGTATCTTTCCCAGCACCGCCTGCCTGCTGCAGGCTCGGCTAGGTGCGAACACCGGGGCACCTGCCTTCGACATCCAGGCGGTTTGCACCGGATTTGTTTATGCCTTGGGTGTAGCCGACAAGTTCATCCGTACCGGCAGTGCACGTTGTGCGCTGGTGATCGGTGCAGAGACCTTTTCGCGCATCCTTGACTGGACCGATCGCACGACTTGCGTGCTGTTCGGGGACGGTGCCGGTGCCGTGGTCCTGGAAGCCGACTACGAGGCGGGTATTCTGTCGACCCACCTGCATGCGGATGGCCGCTACGAGTCCCTGCTCAACGTACCCTACGGCATTTCCGAGGGGCAGGATCGACTGATCGCCGGCGAGGGCAAGGTGAGGATGCGCGGCAGCGAGGTGTTCAAGATCGCGGTCAACACATTGGGGCGCATCGTCGACGAAAGCCTGACCGCCAATGGACTGGACAAGTCGGATATCGACTGGCTGGTGCCGCACCAGGCAAACATCCGCATCATCAACGCGACGGCACGCAAGCTGAGCATGCCCATGGACCGGGTCGTGGTCACGGTCGATCAGCATGGGAATACTTCGGCGGCCTCGGTGCCTCTGGCCTTCGATGTTGCCGTTCGCGACGGACGCATTCGACGCGACGAACTGGTGCTGATGGAAGCCTTCGGTGGCGGTTTCACCTGGGGATCGGCCGTTCTTCGTTTCTAGGGATGATGCCGCTCCTCCGGCAGCATTCAGCAAACTTTTCGAGGGCAATCCGGTGCCGATGGAAATCGAACGGAAGTTCCTGGTCGTTTCTGATGCCTGGCGGGCGCAGGCCGCGGGCAGCAAGCGCTACAGACAAGGATACCTGGGCGGTGTGGAAACGAGTTCGGTGCGTGTGCGCGTGTCGGATCACGATGCCTATCTGAACATCAAGGGCGCCACCCTAGGCGTGAGCCGGCTCGAATACGAGTATCCGATACCGCTGGCCGAGGCCCATGAAATACTGGACTGCCTCTGCCGCAAGCCGCTGATCGAAAAGACCCGCTATTTCGTGGACCATGCCGGACATCGTTGGGAGGTCGACGTCTTCGAGGGCGATAACGCGGGCCTGATCGTGGCGGAGATCGAACTCGAGTCCCCGGATGCAGCCTTCGCCCGGCCCGACTGGGTGGGTGATGAGGTTTCCGACGATATCCGGTACTACAACGTGAGCCTCGTCGAACATCCGTTCAAAGCCTGGGCGAACCCGCCCTTGTCGCGGTCGTGAGCGCGCGGATATACGATTCCGCCTGCCGCCGCTGCCCACGGCTGGCGGATTTCCTGGATCGGGTAAGCGTGCGCCACCCCGAGTATCACAATGCTCCGGTCGCGCCTTTCGGCGATGCGGCGGCACGTTTGTTGATCGTGGGTCTCGCGCCGGGCATGCACGGTGCCAACGCGACGGGCAGGCCGTTTACCGGGGATTACGCCGGCATCCTGCTGTATCGGATGCTGGAACGGTACGGTTTTTCGAATCTTGCCGAGGTCAGTGGCGCGGACGACGGTCTGTGGTTGACCGATTGCCGGATCACCAATGCCGTGAAATGCCTGCCGCCCGAGAACAAGCCGGTGACCGCCGAGATCGTCGCCTGCAATGCCTATCTGGGTGCCGAGCTGAGTAGCCTCGCGTCTGGGGCGATGGTGCTGGCCCTGGGCGGAATCGCGCACAAGGCCGTGTTGCGCGCGCTCGGACTGAAGCAAAGCGGATATCCCTTCGCCCATGGCGTCGAGTATGCTCTGCCGGGAAATCTGCAGATGCTGTCTTCCTATCACTGCAGCCGTTACAACACGCAAACGGGGCGCCTGACGGAAGCGATGTTCGATGCGATCGTGGGGCGTGCCCGCGCATATCTCGATGGACAAGGGTGAATCCACCAGTTTCGACGCCGCAGGTTTCCTCAAGAACCTGACTCACCGTCCGGGCGTGTACCGCATGCTCGGTACAGGGCAGGAGCTGCTCTACGTCGGCAAGGCGAAGGATCTCAAGAAGCGGGTATCCAGCTACTTTCGCAGTCGTCTGCCCAGCCCGCGGATTCGCGCGATGGTGGCGCAGATCGTGACCATGGAGGTCACGGTCACGCATACCGAGGCCGAGGCGCTGCTGCTGGAAAACAGCCTCATCAAGGCCCATCGCCCCCGCTATAATGTGTTGTTGCGCGATGACAAGAGTTATCCGTATATCTTTGTTTCACAAGGTGAAGATTATCCGAAGATCGGCTTTCATCGCGGTCCGCGCAAGGCCATGGGGCGCTATTTCGGGCCCTATCCCTCCGCCCAGGCCGTACGCGACACGCTGAGTACGCTGCAGCGCCTGTTCCGGGTGCGACAGTGCGAGGACAGTTTTTTCGCCAATCGTTCTCGCCCCTGTTTGCAGTATCAGATCAAGCGCTGTACCGCACCTTGCGTGGGCTATATCGAAGCGCGCGAATACGGTGAGGATATCGCCCGCGCAATCCGCTTTCTGGAAGGGCATTCCGACGATCTGATCGCGGAACTGGTGGCCGACATGGAACGCGCGTCGGCTGAACTGGCCTTCGAGCGTGCAGCACGCTATCGCGATCAGATCGACACGTTGCGCCAGATCAGCGAGCGCCAGTACGTCACGACCGATGGCGCGGGGGATATCGATCTGGTTGCGCTGGCGCGATCAGGCAATCATGCCTGCGCGCAGGTGTTCAGCATCCGCGGCGGGCATAATCTAGGCAACAAGGCCCTGTATCCACGAATTCCGTCCGACATGGAGGCGGACGAGGCGATGCAGGCCTTCCTCGAGCAGTATTACCTCGATCGAGAAACTCCGGCGGAAATCATCGCCACGCCCGCACCCTGCGATCCGGAAGTGCTCGCCCAGGTGCTTACCCAGCAGGCAACGCGCAAGGTGGCCGTCAGCAGCACGGTGCGAGGTCAGCGTGCGCGGTGGCTGGCCATGGCCATGCAGAACGCCACACAGGCCCTGCAGGCGCGCGAGGCAAACCGTCTTACCACCGAGCGTCGCCTGGAGGCCCTGCAGGAGGTTCTGGAACTCGCCCAGACGCCCGGGCGCATCGAATGCTTCGACATCAGCCACACCCGGGGCGAATCCACGGTCGCGTCCTGCGTCGTGTTCGGCAGCGAGGGTGCGATCAAATCCGATTACCGGCGTTTCAATATCGAGGGCATCACGCCGGGAGACGACTACGCGGCCATGCACCAGGCACTGACGCGCCGTTACACCCGGCTGAAGTCTGAGGACGCGCAATTGCCCGATATCCTGTTGATCGATGGCGGCCGCGGTCAGGTGCACGAAGCCGAGCGTGTTCTGGAGGAACTGCAGATCAGCGACGTCGCGGTCGTCGGCATCACCAAGGGGGAGGGGCGTAAGCCGGAACTTGATACGCTGACCTTGAGTCGTCGGCAGGCCCCCGTTAGACTGCCTTCGCACCATTTGGCGCTGCATCTGGTGCAGCAGATCAGGGACGAGGCACATCGTTTTGCGGTCAGCGGGCATCGCCAGCGCCGCACCAAATCACGCACGACATCGCCATTGCAGACTATCCCGGGATTGGGGCCCAAGCGTCGCCAATCGCTGCTCAAGCATTTTGGTGGACAGCGCGGGGTTGCCAGGGCGGGGGTCGAGGAACTGGCCAAAGTGCCGGGTGTTAGTCGGCATCTCGCCGAACAGATATATGAACACTTTCATGGCGATGCAGGATGACCTTCAATATTCCCATCATGCTGACACTGCTGCGGATCGCCTTGATCCCGGTGTTCATTCTCATATTCTACTTGCCCTGGCACTGGGGGCCTCCGGTCAGTGCGCTGATATTCCTGCTCGCCGGCATCACCGACTGGGCTGACGGTTATCTCGCCCGGCGCTGGAATCAGACCTCGAGGTTCGGTGCCTTTCTCGACCCGGTGGCAGACAAGCTGATTGTGACCGCAGCCCTGGTCATGCTGGTCGAACAATATTCGACGGCGTGGTTGACGGTGCCTGCCATCGTTATCATCGGGCGTGAGATCACGGTTTCCGCCTTGCGCGAATGGATGGCCGAGGTAGGCGAGCGCAGCAAGGTGGCGGTTGCCTTTATCGGCAAACTGAAGACCGCGACGCAGATGGCGGCCTTGGTCCTGCTGCTTTATAAATGGCCCTTGCTCGGCGTGGATCTGCGCTGGATAGGCTTGGGATTGCTCTATGTGGCAGCATTCTTCACTCTGGCATCGATGTTCAAGTATCTTGCCGCCGCCTTGCGTGCATGAAGCCGTGCAGCAAATGTGCTCGCCGAGTTCATGTGCACCCGTTGACGGCTTTGAGGTAATGCCCTATAAATGCGCCCCCCGAACGTGAAATCGCCATGGAGCAGTCTTTCCAGACGGTTTCCGAAACGTGGTTGACATAAAAAAATCGGGTGGATAGGATTGTCGCCCTCCGCGGGAATAGCTCAGTTGGTAGAGCACAACCTTGCCAAGGTTGGGGTCGCGAGTTCGAGTCTCGTTTCCCGCTCCAGATTTCCTGAAAACCCCGGCTCCGCCGGGGTTTTTCGTGTCAGCGCCGATGATGCTATCATCCGGCGCAACCCAAGGCTGGGTGGCAGAGTGGTTATGCAGCGGCCTGCAAAGCCGTGTACGCCGGTTCGATTCCGACCCCAGCCTCCAAAAATTCTGCAACACCGTTCAATACCGGCCCGGATGGCGAAACTGGTAAACGCAGGGGACTTAAAATCCCCCGGCTCTGGCCTTGCCGGTTCGATTCCGGCTCCGGGCACCATCGTTCGAACGGTTCGCTTGGTCGATCCTTGCCATGGGGGTGTCTGATGGGTCTAGGACCGGTCATGCTGGATATCGAAGGCACATCGCTCACGCCAGAGGCGCGGGAACGGCTGGCACATCCGCGCACCGGTGGCGTCATCCTGTTCACCCGCAATTTCGAATCGATAGCGCAGCTGCAGGCGCTGACTGCGCAAATACACGCTCTGCGCGATCCGCGCCTACTGATCGCCGTGGACCACGAGGGTGGGCGGGTTCAGCGCTTTCGCGATGGGTTTACCCGCTTGCCGCCGGCGGCCTCGCTGGGACGCGCTTACGACGCAGATCATCAGTGCGGGATCGATCTGGCGGAACAGGCAGGCTGGCTGATGGCTGCGGAGCTGCGCGCGGTCGGCGTCGACTTCAGTTTCGCCCCGGTGCTGGATCTAGCGCATGGCGTAAGCGGCGTGATTGGCGACCGTGCCTTCCACCGGCGCCCGGAATCCGTTGCAGCCTTGGCCCAGGCCTATGTCCGGGGCATGCGACGTGCGGGCATGCAGGCTGTCGGCAAGCATTTTCCGGGTCACGGAGCCGTACGTGAGGATTCCCACCTGACCCTGCCGGTCGACGGGCGTGAAATGGCCGAAATAGAAGCCCACGACCTGCGTCCTTTCGCCATGTTGGCGGATACACTGGCCGGGATCATGCCTGCGCACGTCGTATACACCCAGGTGGACGAACTGCCTGCCGGTTTTTCACGCTTCTGGCTCCAGGAGATACTTCGCCGGCGTCTGAGATTCTCGGGGGCGATTTTCAGCGATGACCTCGGCATGGCCGGGGCGGAATTCGTAGGCGATTACCCTCAGCGTGCGCGTGCCGCACTCGCAGCCGGCTGCGACATGCTCCTGGTGTGCAATCATCCGGAAGGCGCAGCGGAGGTGCTTGCCGAGTTGGAGGCCGCGGAGACCGATCCCGTGGCCCAGGTCCGACTGGCGCGGATGCGCGGGCAGGGGCATGTCGACGGACTGGCCGGTGTGCAGCAGCTGCCGGCGTGGAAAGCGGCCGTGGATGCCCTACGCGGTCTGGCCGAATTTCCCGATGCCGAATTGAATGTTTGAACGAACGCCACGACGGGCAGCCGACTGAACGGACGGGTTAGGGCATGGATTGGACGGCGGCTTTTCAGCGTGTCTACGGGTTTCTCCAGCGTCACGAGATGACGGGCTGGATGCTCGAGGTGTTTCTCGTCGTCTGTGCGGCCGCAGCAGCCAATATGGTGCTCGCAAGAATCCTGGAGCGCCTGGGCAGGCAGACCGCGAGAACGCGCAACGTCTGGGACGATGCGTTGATCGAAGCCGCCCGTCGGCCGCTGCGATTGCTGATCTGGGTGGTCGGCATCGGTTTTGCCGGCGAGATCATTCGTCACGATACCGGCGCTGCGCTGTTTTCCGCGGTGCCGGCCCTGCGCACACTGGGCGTGATCGGCGCGCTCGTCTGGTTCGTCGTGCGCCTGATCAGCGAACTGGAAACGAGCCTGGTCGCAGAGCGACAGGCGCGCGGGGAGTCCATCGATCTCACGACGGCCAAGGCCCTGGCGCGGCTGTTGCGCGTTTCGGTGCTGATTACCGGTTCGCTGATCGCTTTGCAGAGCCTGGGATTCAGCATTTCCGGGGTGCTTGCCTTCGGCGGCATCGGTGGTATCGCGATCGGCTTTGCCGCAAAGGACATCCTGGCGAATTTCTTCGGCGGGCTGATGCTGTATCTCGACCGGCCGTTCGCCGTCGGCGACTGGATCAGTTCGCCGGACCGCGACATCGAAGGCACGGTCGAGGACATCGGATGGCGGCTCACGCGCATCCGCCGTTTCGACAAACGCCCCGTGTACGTTCCCAACTCGATGTTCGCAAGCATGGCGGTGGTCAATCCTTCGCGCATGACGCACCGGCGAATCTACGAAACCGTGGGTATTCGCTACGACGACCTCGCCGTGCTTGGCCGCATCGTCCAGGCGGTGGAAACGATGCTGCGCGCACGCCAGGATATCGACACCGAGCAGACGCTGATGGTGTATTTCAACGGATTCCGCGATTCCTCGTGCGATTTCATGATCTATTGCTTCACGCGCACCACGCAGTGGGCCGAATACCTGGCCGTCCGCCAGGCGGTGATGCTGGAGATCGCCGAGATCGTCGAACGGTACGGTGCCGAGATCGCCTTCCCCACACGCACGCTGCATATTGCCGGCCCCGTCGCGATGCAGGCGGGGGAGGGGGCATGAAACGTCCACGCATCGGACTTGCTCTCGGCAGCGGTTCCGCACGTGGCTGGGCGCATATCGGCGTGATCCGCGCGCTCAGGGCGCATGGCATCGAGCCCGATGTCGTCGCAGGTACCTCGATCGGGGCCCTGGTCGGTGCGGCCATGGTCACCGATGCCCTGGAGCCCTTTGGGGATTGGGTCGAGCGGCTGACGTGGCGCGAAGTGGTGGGCATGCTGGACGTGCGTTTCAACGGCGGCCTGATCAACGGCGAGCGTCTGCTGGATGCGCTAGAGTCGATGATCCCGGAGCGGAGCATCGAGGATTGCGGCGTGCCCTATGGCGCAGTGTCGACCGACCTCGCCAGCGGCAACGAAATATGGCTGCGCGAAGGCTCCATCCTTGCCGCGGTTCGCGCTTCGATCGCCTTGCCCGGCCTGTTCGCGCCTGCCGAGCGCGACGGCCGTTGGCTGGTCGATGGGGGGTTGGTCAATCCGGTGCCGGTTTCTCTGTGCCGGGCGCTGGGCGCGGAGGTGGTCATTGCCGTCGATCTCAATTCCGACCTGCTGCGGCGGCATGCGATTCCGGATCCGCTGTCGCCTGTCGAGAGAGATGTGAGTCCGTCCGATGAAGAAGAGGAAGGCGGTGGGCTTTGGTTGCGCCAGCTGACGCGTCTGTTGAGTCGTCAGGGCGGCAAAAAACGCGATATCGAATGGCCGTCGATCCTGGAGGTGGTGGCCCGCAGTCTCAACATCATGTCGATACGCATCACGCGCAGCCGGATGGCTGGCGATCCACCCGATGTGCTCCTCTCGCCCAGGCTCGCGCATATCGGACTGATGGAATTCCATCGGGCGAAGGAGGCCATCGAGGCCGGTCGGGAGGAGGTCGAGCGCAGCCTGGCCGAACTCGACGGACTGGCCGGACTCGGTCTGAACGAGCATTTGCCGGACGCTTGACGCACGTAAATATTAGTGAACGCTAAAGGTGGCAAAGCCCTGTGGGCATGCCTATAATGCCGCCTCCTTTGTGATCCACTTATGGAGTGACCCCATGGCTGACAAGCTGTTGATCGTGATGGTGAACACCGACCCCTCGAACCCGTCGGAACTGGGCGCGCCGTTCTTCCAGGCCACCGTAGCCGCGGCGATGGAGTATGAAGTCGAAGTGATCCTGACCGCCCGTGCCGGCGAGCTGGCCAAGACCGGCGTGGCCGAGAAGCTGTTCGTGCAGGAAGGCAGCGACAAGTCGGTCTACGATTTCATCAAGGACGCCCACGAAGCGGGCGTGTCCTTCAAGGTCTGCACCCCGACCCTGGATCTGTGGGGCAACGATCTGATTCCCGAGATCGAGGAAACCGTTGGCGGCGCCTACGTGATCAGCGAGGCGATGGACGACGACACCGTCACCTTCACCTACTAAGGAGACGACCATGGGCGGCACAGCACCCGACAATCGGACCGTGCCGTCCACGGGGCCGGGTCCCGAGGACGCGGCCCGTGTTCTGCGCGAGTCCGACTGCATCTACGATGCCGCAGCCGTGGCCGGCGCGCTCGATTCCCTCGCCGGTTCGATAACCCAGGCTTACGGGGATATTAACCCTCTGTTGCTAGTCGTCATGACCGGCGGTTTCGTATTTGCGGGGCAGCTGCTGACGCGGCTGAATTTTCCTCTGCAGGTCGACTATCTTCATGCCACCCGCTATCGCAGCGGCACCCGTGGACACGAGGTCGAATGGCGCGTTGCGCCTAAAATCTCACTGCAGGATCGCCACGTGCTGGTGATCGATGACATTCTCGACGAAGGTCATACGCTCCATGCGGTGCTCGGTAGTTGCCGTGATGCAGGTGCCGCCAGCGTCAAGACGGCGGTATTGGTCGAGAAGCTGCATGACCGCAAGTACCAGGGTATCAAGGCCGACTTCTCCGGACTCGACGTCGAGGATCGATACGTGTTCGGTTATGGCCTCGACTATCACGAATATCTGCGCAACGCGCCTGGCATCTACGCGGTTCCGGACAGTTTGCTCGCGGAAGACGCATGACGAACGTTGCAATTATCGGCGGAACCGGCCTGACGCGCCTGAGTGGGCTCGAAATCATCCATCGCGAGGTCATCCACACCCCTTACGGAGAACCTTCGGGGCCGGTGACCCACGGACATCTTTTCGGACGTGAGATCGCCTTCATTCCTCGTCACGGCCCCGGACACACGATCCCGCCGCATCAGGTGAACTACCGGGCCAACCTGTGGGCGTTGCAGCACATCGGCATCACCCGGGTCATCGCCGTTGCGGCGGTAGGCGGGATTACCCCGGAAATGAAACCTGCCCGGCTGGCGATTCCAGATCAGATCATTGACTACACCTGGTCGCGGGCACATACCTATTTCGAGGGTAGTCTCAGCCAGGTGACCCATGTCGATTTCACCGAGCCCTACGATAGAGCGCTGCGCAGCGCGATGATCGCGGCCTGCGATTCGGCCAAGCTTGGACAGATGAACAACGGGACTTACGGCGCGACGCAGGGGCCGAGACTCGAATCGCGTGCCGAAATCGACCGCATGTCGCGCGACGGTTGCGATCTGGTCGGAATGACTGGCATGCCTGAAGCGGGGCTGGCGCGCGAGTTGGAACTCGCCTACGCCACCTGTGCCGTCGTTGCCAACTGGGCGGCTGGCCGCGGTCCCGATGCGACGATCACCATGGAAGAGGTCGGCCGCAACCTGGATGCGGGCATGAGCGACGTGGCGCGCATGCTCGAGGCTCTGATGCCGCTGCTCTAGCGGCTTGCAAACCCTGAATTGTCGCTGTGCGTTTCTCCGGTGCGGGGATGCCCGGGGTGCCAGATCTCAGGATGCAGTTCCGCGTCGATTTTCCAGGGACCGGGAACGCCTTCGCGTGCGCAATGCTTCGATAGCAGGGTAACGAAGTCGTTGCGCGCAAGCGGACGTGCGCCGAGCGAGCGCAGGTGTGGCGTGTCCTGCTGACAGTCGATCATCGCGAAATCCCAAGCCTCCAATTGTGCGGCCAGGACGGCCAGGGCCGCTTTGGAGGCGTCGGTCTCTCGGCTGAACATGGACTCGCCGAAGAACACGCGGCCGAGTGCGATGCCGTAGAGCCCGCCCACCAAGCGACCTTGGGCATCCCGGATTTCGACCGAATGGGCATGACCCAGACGGTGCAGCCGTCGGTAGGCGAGCTGCATTTCAGGGGTGATCCAGGTTCCGGGCGCCCCATGTCGTGGCGCCGCACACTGCGCGATGACGCTGTCGAAGTCCTCGTCGACGGTATAGGTGAAGTGTCCCTGCCGCAGGGTCTTGCGCAGGCTGCGGTGCAGCCTGAACTCGCGAGGGAAAAGCACGGCACGCGGGTCCGGCGACCACCACAGGATCGGTTGACCGGCTTCGTACCATGGAAAGATGCCATGACGATAGGCGTTGAGCAGGCGAGCGGGCGACAAATCGCCGCCCGCGGCGAGGAGGCCGTCGGGTTCCTCAAGAGCGTTGCCGACGGGCGGGAAGGGTTGATCCGGGGTGCCCGGGTCGAGCCAGGCCAGTGGCTTCACTCCCCGGCCTCAGGGGTGTCGCGGTACGGGGAGTGCGCCATCAGTTCGGTGCACTCGCGTTCCATCAGACTCTGCTCGTGGCGACAGAAGCGTTCCAGCTGCACGCGGAATTCCGGGTCTGCGATCCAGTGCGCCGACCAGGTCCGGGTCGGCAGGAAGCCGCGCGCGATCTTGTGCTCGCCCTGGGCACCCGGTTCGAAGCGGCTCAGGCCTTCGGCGATGCAATAATCGATTCCCTGGTAGTAGCACGCCTCGAAATGCAGGTCCTCGACGGTTTCCCGACAGCCCCAGTAGCGCCCGTATAGCGTGTCGGCGCCGCGGAAGTTCACCGCGCCGGCCAGCCATTCGCCATCGCGGCGCGCCATCACCAGGACAAAGCGCGGTCCCAGCGCGCGTGCCACCGTGCGGAAGAAATCGAGGCCGAGGGTGGGCACGCCCATATGCCGCTCGAAGGTGTTCAGATAGAAGCCGTGAAACGCTTCGATGATGTCGTCATCGAGTTCGTCGCCATGCAGCACGTGCAGGCTGACACCCTGTTCGGCTACGCGTCTTCGCTCGCGCTGCACCTTCTTGCGTTTGCGCGAGCTGAAGGCCGCGAGAAAGTCGGCAAAGTCGGCGTAGCCGCGGTTCTCCCAGTGATACTGACAGCCGAGACGGCGCATCAGTCCGTGCGATCCCAGACGTTCGGTTTCGGTTTCCGGCGTGAACAGCCAGTGCATGCCGGACAGGTGGTTGTTGCGCGCGAATTCGATCGTCTGCGCAATCATCAAGTCCGCCAGTGCATCCGGGTTCGGTGCGTCTAGCCGGACCAGCAGACGGCTGCCGGTGGCCGGGGTGTACGGAATGGACGAAACGAGCTTCGGGTAGTAATTCTTGCCGTTGCGCTCGTAGGCGCCAGCCCAGGCCCAGTCGAACACGAATTCGCCGTAGGAATTGGTCTTGGCATAGAGCGGTGTGGCAGCCAGCAGGCGACCGCCGTCATCGGTATCGCGAACCAGCAGGTGATAGGGGTGCCAGCCATAAGGCTGCAGGCAATCGGTGGTTTCAAGCGCGTGCAGAAAGGCGTGGCTGAGAAACGGGTTGCGGTCGCCGCCCAGCGCATCCCAGGCGTCCGCATCAACGTCACCCAGTCCTTGCTGAATGCTGATTTCGAGCGCCACGCGATCCTCCGCGGGCCGTGCCGGTCAGGACCGGGTCAGGCCTTGAGGTGGGCCAGCCTGTCCAGATAGCGTTCCGCGTCCAGTGCCGCCATGCAGCCGGTACCTGCCGAGGTGATCGCCTGACGGTAGACGTGATCCATGACGTCGCCTGCCGCGAACACGCCGGGCACGCTGGTCGCTGTCGCCTCGCCGTCCAGGCCGGACTTGACCGTGATGTATCCACCGCGCATTTCGAGCTGGCCCTCGAACAGGGCCGTGTTCGGCTGATGTCCGATGGCAATGAACACGCCCATGGTGTCGATGTCTTCCGAGGATCCGTCCTCGGTGTTCTTGAGGCGCAGGCCGGTGACGCCGCTCACGTCGCCAAGGACTTCGGAGACTTCGCGGTGCCACAGCAGGCGGACGTTGCCGCTACGTGCCTTCTCGAACAGGTGATCCTGCATGATCTTTTCCGCGCGCAGGGTGTCGCGCCGGTGGATCAGGACCACTTCCGAGGCGATATTGGACAGGTACAGGGCTTCCTCGACGGCGGTGTTGCCGCCGCCGACGACGGCGACCTTCTGCCCGCGGTAAAAAAAACCGTCGCAGGTGGCGCAGGCGGAAACACCCTTGCCCTTGAAGGATTCCTCGGTGGGCAGGCCCAGGTACTTGGCGGAGGCGCCGGTGGCGATGATCAGGGCATCGCAGGTGTAGGTGCCGGAGTCGCCGATCAGGGTGTAGGGCTTCTCGTCCAGTTGCGCCGTGTGGATGTGGTCGAACAGCATTTCCGTACCGAATCGTTCGGCATGTTTGCGCATGCGGTCCATCAGGTCGGGACCTTGTACGCCGTCATAGTCGCCCGGCCAGTTGTCGACATCGGTTGTGGTCATCAGCTGACCGCCCTGTTCGAGCCCGGTGATGAGCAGGGGTTTGAGGTTGGCGCGCGCGGCGTAGACCGCGGCAGTGTATCCGGCCGGCCCCGATCCGAGGATCAGCAGGCGGCTGTGGCGGGGAGCGCTCATGTATAATCCCTTGCGTCGTCGTATGTGCGTGGCATGCCGTCGAACAAGCAAGCTTGGGGCTGCGCGTTCGGCTTTCAAGCTGCGCGGATGTTAGCGTGAAACCGTCTATGCCGGCAAAGCGTGCTGATCTTGTGCGATCTGATCGCACGAACACCCGATTGCAAGTCTGAATTGCAATGAAATGCTTGTTCTATCAAACTGATAGCCAGTTTATTTCATTGGGAGTGTGAAGTATTTTGGGCGAAACGACCACACCAAGACGCGGCTGGCTGCAGGCACTCAATGTCAGTCGCACGCGCGGTCTGCGTGAAGGGGCGCTGTTCGTCTTCGGCGCGGCAGGTCTGTACCTGCTGCTAGCCCTGGTCAGTTACCACGCCGGCGATCCCGGCTGGTCGCAGACGGGTAGCGGGCGGCCGGTCGCCAATCTTGCGGGACGCGCCGGGGCTTGGTTTGCCGACTTCTTTCTCTACTTCATCGGCTATCTGGCCTATCTCGCGCCGCTGATGGTGATCTACAGCGGCTACCTGATCTTCCGCGGTCGTTCCACCGACGGCGAGTTCGATCCGGCGGCCTTCGGCCTACGTTGGCTCGGGTTTGCGGTTACCCTGATTTCCGGCTGTGGACTTGCCACCATGCACTTTTCCGCCGGGTATCTGCCGCTGGACGCAGGTGGTGTTCTGGGCGATCTGGTCTCGAACCGGTTGACACCGTTAGTCGGCCGCCTGGGCGCCACGCTCATGCTGCTTGGCGTGTTTCTCGCCGGGGTCACCCTGGCGACCGGCTTGTCTTGGCTCAGGTTGATGGACCTGACCGGTCGCTTCTCCGTGGCCTGTGCCCGTTTTACGGCACACCTGCTCGGCGCCCTGCGCGAGCGTCGAGAATCGAATCAGGTGCGCCAGACGCGCGAGGCAGCGGTCAAGGTGAAGACCGACCGTCGTGCGCAGCAGCCGAAACCCAAGATCGAACCCAAGCTGACCAAGCCCCAGATCAGCGCCAGGGTGGAGCGGGAACGCCAGATCCAGCTGTTCGAGGGCGAGCCCGGGGCAGGTGGTTTGCCCTCGCTCGCATTGCTCGATCCCCCGCAGATCACGGAGGGAGGCTATTCCGAGGAGGCCCTGGCGGCAATGTCGCGCCTCGTAGAGCTCAAGCTGGCCGACTTCGGGATCGAGGTGACCGTGGTCGCAGTGCATCCGGGCCCGGTCATCACCCGTTTCGAGCTGCAGCCTGCGGCAGGCATCAAGGTCAGCCGTATCACCAATCTCGCCAAGGATCTCGCGCGCGCGCTCGCCGTGGTCAGCGTGCGCATCGTCGAGGTCATTCCAGGCAAGTCCGTCATCGGCCTTGAAATACCGAACGAGCACCGCGAGGTGGTGGCGCTGTCCGAGATGCTGCGCTCCAAGGCCTACGACGAATCCAAGTCGGCCCTGACCCTGGCGCTCGGCAAGGATATCGCGGGTATACCGGTGGTTGCGGACCTGGCCCGCATGCCGCATCTGCTGGTGGCGGGCACCACCGGATCCGGCAAGTCGGTTGCGGTCAACGCGATGCTGCTGAGCCTGCTGTACAAGGCGCTTCCGGATGAAGTGCGGCTGATCCTGATCGATCCGAAGATGTTGGAACTCAGCGTCTACGACGACATCCCGCACCTGCTGACGCCGGTGGTGACGGATATGAAGGACGCCGCCAACGCCCTGCGTTGGTGTGTGGCCGAAATGGAACGCCGCTACAAGCTCATGTCCATGCTCGGGGTGCGCAACCTGGCGGGCTTCAACCGCAAGCTGCAGGAAGCCAAGGAGCAGGGACAGCCGATCGCGGACCCGCTGTACAACGCCGCTGCCGCATTCGATCCCGAAGCGCCGGCGCCGACGCTCGAACCGCTGCCGTTCATCGTGGTGGTGGTGGATGAGTTCGCCGACATGATGATGGTGGTCGGCAAGAAGGTCGAGGAGCTGATCGCGCGCCTGGCGCAGAAGGCGCGTGCGGCGGGCATCCACCTGATCCTCGCCACGCAAAGGCCGTCCGTCGACGTCATCACCGGGTTGATCAAGGCCAACATCCCGACGCGCATCGCGTTCCAGGTATCCTCACGCATCGATTCGCGCACCATCCTCGACCAGATGGGCGCAGAGCAGTTGCTGGGTTATGGCGACATGCTGTACCTGCCGCCCGGCAGGGCGCTGCCGGACCGTGTGCATGGTGCTTTCGTGGCCGATCAGGAGGTGCACCGCGTGGTGAAGGCGCTCAAACGCAGCGGGCGTCCCAATTACATCGAGGCTATTGTCAACGAACCCCTGCCGGGTGACGGCATTCCCGGGCTGGAGCAGGGAGGGGACGAGCGCGAGACCGATGCCCTCTACGACCAGGCGGTTGCCATCGTCACCGAATCGCGCAAGGCCTCCATATCCTACGTCCAGCGCCGCCTCAAGATCGGTTACAACCGCGCCGCACGGATGATCGAGGATATGGAGGCTGCCGGCATCGTGAGCCCGGTGCAGGCCAACGGGAATCGCGAAGTTCTTGCGGCTGCTCCACCTGAGGCCTAACCTGCCGCGATCTCCAGGCGGGTGCTAAGATGCTCCTGCATTGGCGCCACCGCTAGATCCTTCTTTTCGTCCACGCCACTCCCCGGAGTACTCCCATGTCGTTCAGGTTGTTGCGGCCCTTGCTGTTGTTCGTCGGCTTGCTGTGCGTATTCCCGGCGCATGCCGATGCGATTGCCGAGCTGGAGCAGTTTTTCAATCAAACCCACACCCTCAAGGGCGATTTCACGCAACGCGTCTACGAAACCCAGGGTTCCTCCTTGCTGCGTACCACAACCGGCAGTTTCGAATTGGCGCGGCCGGATCGCTTCAACTGGTCTTATCTCAAGCCGCATGAACAGCAGATCGTGTCCGACGGCAAGAAGATGTGGGTCTACGATAGGGATCTCGCACAGGTCACGGTCAGCCCCGTGGCCAAGCGCCTGGGGCAGGCGCCGATCATGCTGCTCGGCGGCGGTACGCCGCTGAGCAAGAGTTTCACGCTCAGCGACGAGGGCCAGAGCAACGGTATGTCGTGGGTCCAGTTGATGCCGAAGCAATTGCACGATGCCCAATTCGAGCGTATCCGGCTTGGGTTGCAGCAGGGGCTGGTCCGAGAGATGGTGCTGTACGACCAGTTCGGGCACCGCACGGTCATCGAACTGGATCATCTGGTACAGAACAGCAGCCTGCCCGCCACCGATTTCGTGTTTTCCGCGCCTCCCGGCGTGGATGTGGTCAACGGGATGTGACCGGGTTGGCGCGGCATGGGCAAGGACGAGCATAGCGCCGAAGGGTATCGGCCGCTGGCCGACCGCATGCGGCCGTGCCGGCTCGATGATTTCATTGGTCAGGGCCACCTCCTGGCACCGGGCAAACCGCTGTGGCGTGCCATCGCCGAGGGTCGTCTGCATTCCATGGTTCTGTGGGGACCGCCCGGCACCGGCAAGACGACACTGGCCCGTCTGCTGGCACAGCAGGGGGCGGCCCAGTTCCTGAGCCTGTCCGCCGTCCTGTCCGGGGTCAAGGACATTCGCGAGGCCGTGGCCCAGGCCCGCCTGGCGCGCGAAACCGAACATCGCCCGACAGTGCTGTTCGTGGATGAGGTGCATCGCTTCAACAAAGCCCAGCAGGATGCCTTCCTGCCCCATGTCGAGGACGGCACAGTCTTTTTCGTCGGTGCCACGACGGAAAATCCCTCCTTCGAACTGAACAACGCCTTGCTCTCGCGCGTGCGTACCTATGTGCTCAAGGGGCTGGGCGAGGATGATATCCATGCGGTCATCGCCCAGGCACTGACGGACGAGACGCGCGGGCTGGGCGGTCTCGGGCTTGAGATCGACGAACAGGCGATGTCGCAGCTCGTGGCTGCGGCAGATGGGGATGCGCGGCGCGCCCTCAATCTGCTCGAGCTGGCCGCGGACCTGGCCGATACCCCCGAGCATGCCGGCAGGATCGACTCGGCGGTCATCGTCGATGTGGCGACGCAGTCTCTGCGCCGTTTCGACAAGGGCGGCGAGTATTTCTACGACCAGATATCGGCCTTGCACAAGTCGGTGCGCGGTTCGAGCCCGGATGCCGCCCTGTATTGGCTTTGCCGCATGCTCGACGGCGGCTGCGACCCGCTCTACGTCGCGCGCCGTCTTGTGCGCATGGCCAGCGAGGATATCGGCAATGCCGACCCGCGTGCCCTGGAACTCGCCCTGAACGCCTGGGATACCTATGAACGTTTGGGGTCGCCTGAGGGCGAGCTGGCGCTCGCGCATGCGGTGGTTTACCTCGCGGTCGTACCCAAGAGCAATGCGGTGTATGTCGCCTACCATGCGGCCATGGCTTCGGTGCGCAGCCATGGCACCCTGGACGTGCCGCTGCACTTGCGCAACGCGCCGGCCGCCTTGATGCGCTCGCTGGATTACGGCAAGGATTATCGCTACGCGCACGACGAAGCCGACGCCTATGCGGCCGGCGAGCGGTATTTCCCCGATGACATGCCGGAGGAGCGTTACTACGATCCGAGCGACCGCGGGCTGGAGGCGAAGATCAAGGAGCGTTTGGCGGCATTGCGTGCGCGGGATCGTGATGCGCGAGGTAGTAAGTAAAATAAAAACAATAAATAATGTATTTTTCCTAAAGTCATTTCTATCTTTTTACCGGCTGTCGCCGACCGGCCATATCTCGAACAGGATGCCTAACATTGGGTTGTCCATGTAGTTCAGTTTGCGACTGCGCGTACGACGGTGTTCGACGATGTGGACCTCGGTCAAGGTTCCACCCGGCGCGGGTTGCGCCTGAGGGTTGTCGATCACCGCGGTGTCCTCGATCAGCTGGTTCTGATTGTTCGGACCCGGGAGGTTTTGGGTGGGAACATTCAGTACGAGGTCGGTGTAGACGTGCAGGTAGCGGCTGAGTACCACCTTGACTGTGCCCGACAGCCGATAGAGGTGCTGCGGGGCCGGTATTTCCACGGTCTGCCCATTCTGGTTCACGTAACGGGGCGCCATCAGTGCCGGGTACAACGGTGCGTAATCGCGTCCAGCATCGATCTCGATGGGCACGGCCTGGTCGATGGAAAGGCCGGGCTGCTCCCAGGCGACGTGCGCCAGAACCGTGTAGCGGCCGCTGGCCTGGAGCCTGCGTGCGGCACCGGTCAGAGCATATTCGCTGGGCGGCAGCACCTTGAATCCCGGTGCCTGCTGGCCATTGAAGAGGTCGAGGGCATTAGTGGCGACCGGTGGCGGCGGGTTCTGCGGCCACATTTCCTGGTTGAAGTTGTCGGGATCGTTGAATGCGAACAGGATCATCTCGACCCGGTAGCTGTTTTCGACAGCCGGCGGCGCAGCGGCCGCGACTACGCCGGAAGCAAGGCAGCTGCAGGCTGCCGCAAGCAAGGCGATCAGGGGGTGGGTCTGAATTCCTGGCATGCTGACTCCCACTAGGCGGCAGGCGTGAGTTTGGCGATCAGGGCCTCGATCGCGTCCAGGCGATCTTCGACTGCGTCCAGCGGTCGAGTCACGCGCAGTTTGTACTGGCCATCCAGACGATAGCACTGCGGGTCCGACTGGAGCAGGGCGATGAGGCGTGCCGGATCGACTGAGGTCAGTTCGGAAAAGACGATACGCAGCCCTTGCGGACCGGCCTCCAGCTTGCGAACGCCGAGCGGCGCCAGACGCAGCTTGAGCCGCGTCATTTCGAAGAGGTGTTTGGTCGGGTCGGGCAACAGTCCGAAACGGTCGATCAGTTCCACCTGAAGCTCGCGCAAATCCTCTTCCGTTGCCGCGCTGGCGATGCGCTTGTACAGAATCAGTCGGCTGTGTACGTCGCTTACATAATCGTCGGGCAGCAGCGCGGGCATCGCCAGATCGACCTCGGCTCCATGGTCCAGGGGGCGTTCCAGTTCCGGCAGCTTGCCGGCCTTGAGCGCGTCCACAGCGCGTTCGAGCAGTTCGTTGTATAGCGTGAAGCCGATCTCCTGGATCTGTCCGCTCTGATCCTCTCCGAGAAGCTCGCCGGCACCGCGGATCTCGAGATCGTGCGTGGCGAGGCTGAAACCGACGCCGAGGTCGCCGAGGGTTTCGATGGCCTCGATGCGTTTGACCGCATCCGGGGTCAGCGCCTTGCGCGGCGGGGTGATGAGATACGCATAGGCGCGGTGGTGCGACCGCCCCACGCGTCCGCGGAGCTGATGCAGCTGGGCCAGGCCGAGGCGATCCGCGCGATCGATGATGATGGTATTGGCGTTGGGCACGTCGATCCCGCTCTCGATGATGGTGGTGGCGACCAACATGTCGTAGCGGCGGTGATAGAAGTCGAGCATCACCTGTTCGAGTTCGCGCTCTCGCATTTGGCCGTGGGCCATGCCGATGCGAGCATGGGGCATCAGCGCGCGCAACTGGGCCACCGAGCGTTCGATGGTCTTGACCTCGTTGTGCAGGAAGTAGATCTGTCCGCCGCGGCTCAGCTCGCGTGCGCAGGCCTCGGTGATCAGCGTGTCGCTCCATTCGTGCACGAAGGTCTTGATGGTGTGTCTGCGCGGTGGCGGAGTGGCGATGATCGACAGGTCGCGCAGGCCGGAGAGCGACATGTTGAGCGTGCGCGGTATCGGCGTGGCGGTCAGGGTGAGCAGATCCACCTCGGCGCGCAGTTGCTTCAGGCGTTCCTTGTGGCGTACGCCGAAACGGTGTTCCTCGTCGACGATGGCGAGTCCCAGGCGCTTGAAGCGCACCTCGGGCGAGAGCAGTTTGTGGGTGCCAATGACGATGTCGACGGTACCTTCGACCAGCGCCTTGAGCACGCCATCCTGCTCCTTCTTGCTGCGGAAGCGGGACAGCGATTCGATGCGGAACGGCCATTCGGCAAAGCGGTCGCGGAAGTTGTTCAGGTGCTGTTCGGCGAGCAGAGTGGTGGGTACCAGGATGGCGACCTGCCACCCGCTCTGGGCCACGGCAAACGCTGCGCGCATGGCCACTTCCGTCTTGCCGAAGCCAACGTCGCCGCAGACGACGCGGTCCATCGGGTGCGGGGCTGCGAGGTCCGCCAGCACCGCCTTGATCGCGGTCTGTTGGTCCGGCGTTTCCTCGAAGGGAAAGGCACTTGCGAAGGCGGCGTATTCGTCGCCGTCAACGATAAAGGACTGGCCTTGCCTGGCCGCGCGGCGGGCATTGATCTCAAGCAGCTCGGCGGCCGCATCGGAGGCCTTTTCCGCTGCGCGCTTGCGCAGACGTTGCCATTGGTCGCCGCCGAGCTTGTGCAGCGGCGCTTCGTCGGGGCTGGCGCCGGTGTAGCGGCTGATGAGGTGCAGCGAGACGACCGGCACGTACAGGCGGTCCCCGCCGGCGTATTCGAGTACCAGGAATTCGGCCTCGATCTCGCCGATATTCAGGCGGCTGAGTCCCTGGTAACGGCCGACGCCATGTTCCTCGTGGACTACGGGCGCGCCCGGATTGAGATCGGTCAGGTTGCGGATCACCGCGTCGGCGTCGCGCGTCTGGCGCCGGTTGCGGCGGTGCTGCTGGGCACGCTGTCCGAAGAGCGACTGCTCATCGACGATGGCAATGCCGCGTCCCGGCAGCATGACGCCGGCCTCGACGGGTGCCACGCTCAAGGCGAGCGGTATGTCGCTGGCAAGGAACTCGCTCCAGCTTTCCACGGTTTTGGGCTGCAGGCCGTGGCCGTGCAGGAGTTCGGCCAGGGCTTCGCGGCGCCCGGCCGATTCGGCCGTGAACAAGACGCGGCAGGAGGTTTCGTGCAGGAAGCGCCTCAGTGCGCCGGCCGGCTCGCTGGCACGGGGTTCCAGGCGCAGCGGAGGGAGGGCCGCGGTTTCAGCCTGCTCGGAATCCATCGCTGTCTCTGGGCCGGGTGTAGAGGACAAGGCGAGACGCGGATGCCCGGCAACCGCAGATTGCAGGTCGTGCAGGTCCAGAAACAGTTCTGCCGGTTTGAGCAGCGGTCGCTCGATATCGTGACGGCGTTGTTCGTGGCGTTCTTCAATTAGCGCGAACTGCCGTTCAGCAGCGGTCCATACGTCGCCTGCGAGCAGGACCAGGGCGTTTTGCGGAAGATAGTCGAACAGGGTCGCGGTGCGTTCGAAGAACAGCGGCAGGTAGTATTCGATACCGCCAGGCGGGGTGCCCTGACTGACTCCGCGATAGACCGCGCTGTTTTGCGGATCGCCCTCGAAACGCTCTCGATAGCGCCGACGAAAGGTCTTGATGCCTTCGTCGTTGAGCGGGAACTCATGTCCCGGCATGAGTTCGATGCTCTCGACCTGATCCCCGGAGCGCTGGGATTCCGGATCGAAGGCTCGGATGCTTTCGATTTCGTCGTCGAACAGGTCCAGACGATAGGGCTGCGGACAACCCATCGGATAGAGATCGAGGATCTCGCCGCGTACGGCAAATTCGCCGTGCGCCATGACCTGATTGACAGCGCGGTAGCCGCCTGCCTCGAGCCTTCTACGAAAGGTGTCGACGTCGAGGCGCTCGCCGGTGCGGAAGTTCAGGGCGTGACCGTGGATGTAAACAGGAGGTGCCAGGCGCTGCATCAGCGTCTGCATCGGCACGACGATGACGCCGCGTTGCAGTGTGGGTAGACGGTTAAGCACGGCCAGCCGCTGCGAAACGATGTCGTCGTGCGGAGAGAAGACGTCGTAGGGAAGCGTTTCCCAATCTTCCAGATGCAGGACTTCGACGCCCTGGGGGAGGAAAAAGCGTAGGGATTGTTCCAGATGCCAGGCGGCCTGGGTGTCGCCCGTGATGAGCAGCGTCGGGCCTGCGTGTGCGTCCGCAGCTGCGGCAGCGGCTATCGCCAGTGCGGCGCCCTTGAGGTTGTACAGCGCCGTGCTGTCATTGCGCCCCCTGGGGTGCGACGGGCGCAGCGGATCGACCGCGCTGGTGGGAAGTGGTTTGGCGGAAAGCGATTCGGGCATGGTGATGCAGGGCTGATACAGGGCGCGCCATTCTCCCACAGCTCGCCGCGATCTGCAGCGCGGATCGCGGCGGCGGGGTGGTCAGGATTCCTTGCGCAGGGGGCAGGTACGGATGCCGAGCACGGTATAAAGGCCGCACCAGCCCATCAGGCCGGTGGCGAGGGGCAGTATGCCGATCCAGCCCCAAAGGGTGTGCAGGCCGACGAATACCTGCGAAATGAGGGCCAGGCCGATGATGATGCGGACGATCCGGTCCAGGGTACCAACGTTAGCGTTCATGGTGATCTCCTCCGTGTGATGTCCGGATGCCTCATGCGGGAATCCCGGGCACACAGAAGATAGATCATTCCACGGCTCAGGTGCAGGGGGGTGGCATGTCGGCTGGCGGCGTGGCGAGCGCACCGGCCGGAAGTTGCATGGTGACGCAGTGTAGGCTGCCGTATTGACGGATCAACGGGAGACAGTCGATGCCGATCACTTCCCGTCCCGGGAAGGCGTCGGCCAGCGCCCGCAGGGCGTGTTTGTCCGCCGTCGGGTCGCCGTAGGTAGGGACCAATACGACGTCGTTGATGATCAGGAAATTGGCATAGGTTGCCGGCAGTCGTTGCTCATCGTCGTAGCATGCATGCGGCAGGGGCAGCGGTATCAGCCGATAGGGATTGCCGTCGCGCTGGCGCAGCGCTTCCAGTTCGCCGCGCATGGCCAGGAGCTCGGCATAGTGTTCGTCGGCCGGGTCGTCGCAGCTGGCGTAGGCGATGGTCGCCGGGTCGCAGAAGCGGGCGAGTGTATCGATGTGGCCATCGGTGTCGTCGCCGGCAAGTTCGCCATGATCGAGCCAGAGCACGCGGGTGACGCCGAGTTCGCGTCGCAGTCGGTCCTCGATCGCTGTTTCGTTCAGTTCGGGGTTGCGTGTCGGCGTCAGCAGGCAGTGGCGCGTGGTCAGCAACGTGCCTGCGCCGTCGGTGTCGATGGCGCCGCCCTCGAGCACGAAGTCGGTCTGCGTCATGGACGAGGCGAATCCGGCGGACTCGGCGAGGTGGCGGTTGATGGCATTGTCGAGATCATGCGCATGCTTGCCGCCCCAGCCATTGAACACGAAGTCCAAAAGACGGGGTTTGCCGCCGTCGCAGATGGCGATGGGGCCGTGGTCGCGCGCCCAGGTGTCGTTGCTGGGGGCGAGCGCGTAGCGAATGCGGGTGCGGTCCAAATGGGCAAGCTGCGCGGCGACTACCTCGCGATGGGCTTCGTCGCGGCAGACGATGAATGCGGTTTCCCGTTGGGTGATCGCCTCGGCAAGGTCTCGGTAGACACGCTCGACGGCGGCGAGTTGCGGTGCCCATGCGGTACCGGCGTGAGGCCAGGTGAGCATGACGCCATCCTGCGGCTCCCATTCGGCAGGTAGCCGTCTTGTGATCTGAGAGGTCATGCGGATTGTTCTATGGGCAGCGCAGGTGAGATCGGTCAGGGGGTGAGCCTGGTACCGGGGTGCACGACGGTGTGAATGACGTACCGGTCCTCGAAGTACACCGTGTAGTGCGGGTAGACCCAGCGGGTGATCGGCGGGTTGTCCACGGGAGCGATACGCTGCGTTGGCTTCCCGAAACGCTTGAGCACCTGATGCATGGTCATGCCGCGGTGAGGCTGATCCTGCAGGCGTGCGGCGTGCGGGTGTCCGTTGGGCATGATCAGGACTTCGGCCTGGGCCAGGGGAGCGATACCGCCGGCCAGCAGCAGGCTTAGCGCAAGCAGCGAGCGGATGAGCATGGCGGTCTCCTGCATGAATCGACGATTGCGACTATAGCACTCGTCCAGCGGCTCCGAGAAGCTTCGCCCGTTCCACTGGAAACGGCGGGTATGGTTTAATCCCGCCATGTTTCATCCCCTCGAACTTTTCATCGGGCTGCGCTACACCCGCGCAAAGCGCAGGAACCATTTCATTTCCTTCATCACCCTGATTTCTATGCTCGGCATCGCCCTAGGGGTGACCGCGCTGATCACGGTACTGTCGGTGATGAACGGTTTCGAGCGTGAGCTGCAACAGCGCATACTTGGTATGGCGTCCGATGTGACGATCACCGAGTACGGAAATGGCGTGGGCGACTGGCAGTCCCTGGAGAAACGCATTGCAGGGACACCTGGGGTGACCGGGGTTGCACCCTACGTGCAGGGAGAGGCGATGGTGACGGCCGGACGCGCGGTCAGCGGTGTGCTGATCCAGGGCATCATGCCCTCACAGCAGGGTGCCGTCTCGGATGTCGGTCGACACATGGTGGCGGGCAAACTCTCCAACCTGCGGCCGGGCGAGTTCGGGATCGTGCTGGGGAAGGAGCTTGCCGCCTATCTCGGCGTGGGGCCGGGCGATCATGTAACGGTCATCACGCCGGATACCACCGTGACGCCGGCCGGTATCCTACCACGCTTTCGGCGGTTCACTGTGGTCGGTGTCTTTTCGGTCGGGATGTACCAGTACGACCGCAGCATGGCCTTCATCGACATACAGGACGCATCCAGGCTGTTCCGGCTCGACGACCGGGTCACCGGTCTGCGTCTCAAACTCGAAAACGTGATGGCGGCTCCGCAGGTCGCCGCGGGTATCGGTCATACGCTCGGTCCGCGCTATTGGGTGAGCGACTGGACCGAGGAAAACGCCAATTTCTTCCACGCGGTGAAAACGGAAAAGACGGTGATGTTCGTGATTCTGTTTCTCATCGTGGCCGTGGGAGTGTTCAACATCGTGTCCACCCTGGTCATGGTAGTCACGGACAAGCAATCCGATATCGCCATCCTGCGCACCCTGGGGCTTTCGCCCGGCCGGGTGATGCGTATCTTCATGGTGCAAGGCACGCTGATCGGCTTCATCGGCGTACTGCTTGGCGTGCTGGGCGGTGTGTTGCTTTCGCTCAACGTGGAGACCATCGTTCCGGCCATAGAGCACCTTTTCCATGTGCAGTTTCTCTCGCCCCAGGTTTACTACATCAGCCAGTTGCCTTCCCATCTGGAGTGGCGCGACGTGCTGCATATCGGCGTAATCGCCTTCGTGCTGTCGGTGCTGGCGACCGTGTATCCGGCCTGGCGCGCAGCGCGCACTCAGCCGGCGGAGGCATTGCGCTATGACTGACGACGGGGCCGCTTCGTGCTGAATACCCTGCAATCCGGCGATCCTGTGCTGCAGTGCCGTGGTCTCAAGAAGACGTTTCGCGAGAACGGTCTCCAGGTAGAGGTGCTGCGCGGTATCGATCTGACGGTCATGCCCGGGGAAAAACTCGCTATCGTGGGCAGTTCGGGCAGCGGCAAGAGCACCCTCCTGCACCTGCTGGGTGGATTGGAGACGCCGAGCGAGGGTGAGGTGCATGTGTGTGGACAGGACATGGGGCATCTGCCCGACGTCGCGCGTGGACGCCTGCGCAACGAGGCGCTTGGCTTCGTATACCAGTTTCACCATCTGCTGCCGGAATTTACGGCGTTGGAAAACGTCGCCATGCCGCTGTTGATCCGTGGTGCACACCCGACGCAGGCCTCGCAGCGGGCGCGTATGCTGCTCGAGCGCGTCGGGATGCTGGGGCGTCTCCAGCACAAACCGGGCGAACTGTCAGGCGGCGAACGTCAGCGGGCCGCCATCGCCCGCGCAGTGATCACCGAGCCGCGCGCCGTGCTTGCGGACGAACCGACGGGCAATCTGGATCGCAAGAATGCCGACCAGATCTATCAATTGCTGCTGCGGCTCAATCAGGAGCTGGAAACGGCGCTCGTCATCGTAACCCACGATGCCCTGCTGACCCGGCGCATGGACCGCGTATTGCGACTCGATGACGGCGTGCTGATCGGCGGGTCGTAAACGACTGCCTGGCGGTTGCCAGCAGATCTCTCAGGACAGGTTGTCCGGATGCTGACGCCGCAGGCGCTGGCGCCAGCGGTGTACCACATGTATTCGCCACAGCATACGGATGGCGAAATAGCCGCTTGCCGCGAGCGTACTGCCCACCACGAAACTGCCGAGCAGCAAGGGACGCCAGATGTGGCTAAACTCGGCTTGAAACCAGGCTGCCGTGAGATGAAAGTTGCCGTCGTGGGGTGCCGGCGATCCGAGAATCCAGGTTCCCACCAGATAGGCGAAGTAAAACATGGGCGGGATGGTCAGGGGATTGGTCAGCCAGACCAGTGCGACCGAAATGGCGAGATTGACCCGGAATACGATGGCGAGCAGGGCGGCTCCGACCATCTGGGCCGGGAAGGGCACGAACGCCATGAACAGCCCGACGGCGAAGGCCCCGGCAACAGAGCGCCGGTTCAGGTGCCATAGGCTGGGGTCGTGCAGCCAGCGCCCGAGAAAGCGCAGGGCCTTATGTTCCTTGACGGCTTGATGATTCGGAAACAGACGTTGGATGATGCGTTTGGCCATCTGGCGCGACCGGCGGAGTGCGGCGTAAATATTCGCTAATTATGCCGCGTTTGGGGCTAGGCTGCTTGTCCATTTGCATGACAGATACGTGTCGTATCGATGGCGGGCAAGGGGGGAATTAGTGACGCCGCTATATGCGCTGGCGTTTTTGTCGGGCGTTCTGGCGCTTGGCTGGATGTCGGATCTGCCTTCATGGGCGGTCTATTTTGCCGTTTCTGCCATTATCCTCGCGGGCATCCGTATAGGGGTGCGATGGCGTGTGCCGAGAAGCTTCGTGGTTTGGTGCGTCCTCGGTTTCGGTTGGGCCTTGTTGCGTGCGGACGGTTTGCTCGGTGGAGCATGGCCCGCCCAGGATATGCATCGGGACGTGGTGCTTACGGGTGTTGTCGCCGGGGTTCCCGAGCGAAACAACCGTTCGACTCGTTTCGAGTTTGCCGTTGATTCTGCTGAGCTCGATGGCCGCCGGGTTGAACATCCGCCCGGGTACGTGCGTCTGAGTTGGTTTGGACCTCGCCCTCTGCTACATCCAGGAGAGCGCTGGCGGTTGACCGTGCGGCTGAAACCGCCACATGGCTATATGAACCCGGGCGGTTTCGATTACGAGGAATGGCTGTTCTCGAGAGGGATCAGGGCGACGGGTTATGTTCGCACGTCCCATGCAGCTATTCGGCTGGGCGAGGTTGCTGGCGCAAAGGTGTGGGTCGATCGCACGCGTCAATGGCTGAATCGAAGGCTGCACGCAGCGCTTGGCGATGACGACAATGCCGGGGTGATCGCCGCGCTGGTACTGGGGCTGCGCGGCGACATTCCCGAACAACGCTGGGACATATTGCTGCAGACGGGCACCAACCATCTGATCGCCATTTCCGGGCTGCATATCGGTTTGATTGCGGGTTTGATATTCGCCCTGATGCGGCGCATCTGGGGAGCGGTTCCCGCCTTGGTACTGCGCGTGAGCGCACCACAGGGCGCTGCGGCGGTAGCTCTGCTTGCCGCTGCAGGGTACGCGCTACTAGCTGGTTTCTCGATTCCGACCCAACGGGCGATGGTAATGTTGCTCGTCGTCATGGGCGGCGTTCTGCTCAAGCGGCGGGTCAGACCATTCCAGTCCCTGGCACTGGCGCTGCTGGCGGTGCTGATCTTCGACCCTTTCGCCGTGCACAACGCAGGGTTCTGGCTATCTTTTGCAGCGGTGGGTTTCATCCTCTATGCAGTTGTCGGTCGACGTCATGTGGCGAGTCCATTTGCCTGGAGGGAGTGGGGACGGGTTCAATGGGCGCTCGCCGTAGGGCTGTTGCCGCTTAGTATTGCTCTGTTCCAGCGCGCGGCGCCGGTGGCGCCGCTGGCCAATTTACTGGCGGTGCCCTGGATCGCCATGCTGGTCTTGCCGTTGGCTCTGATCGGTACGCTGGGTCTGGCCGTCTGGCCTTCCGCCGCTTCGTCGTTATTGCATTTGAGTGCATGGCTGCTGGGTTTCATGTGGCCAGCTCTGGAATGGCTGTCCGGGCTTCCAGGTGCGCACTGGAGGCTCGGGCTTGGTGCGTTCTGGGTGCTGCCGAGCGCGCTGCTCGGTGCAATCGTCGTGCTCGCGCCGCGTGCCTGGCCGGCGCGCTGGGTGGGTTGGATTCTGATCGCTCCTCTGCTGCTCCCGGCAAGGGCTGCCCCCGAGCCGGGTGCCTGGCGACTCACGGCACTCGACGTTGGGCAGGGACTCGCGCTCACGGTCCAGACGGCGGATCATGTGCTTGTGTACGATGCTGGCCCGCGTTATGGACCGCGTTTCGATGCGGGCGAAGCCATCGTCGGCCCGTTTTTGCGCGCACAGGGCATCACGCGAATCGATCGTCTTGTCGTATCCCATGCGGATATGGATCACCGCGGCGGGGTGGCATCGTTGCGTGCGGCGTTTCTTGTGTCTGAAACGACCGGCCCACAGGGTCCGAATGCCTGCCGAGCCGGTCAGAGCTGGCGCTGGGACGGGGTCGTGTTCACTTTTCTGAGCCCCGACGACACCACCGGCGGCAAGCGCAACGACCGCAGTTGCGTGCTCAGGATTAGTGGGGCGGGCGGCAGCGCGTTACTGCTGTCGGATGTCGAGAAAAACGGGGAGCAGAGCCTCCTCGCCCACGCTCCGGGCCAACTCGCGGCCGACGTGGCGCTGGTTCCGCATCATGGCAGTCGCACCTCATCCTCGATGGAGCTGGTTGCTGCGATATCACCTCGTATTGCATTGGTCAGCAGCGGATTCGGCAACCGTTATGGTTTCCCGGACCCGAATGTCCTGCAGCGCTATCGAGCGGTTGGTGCGGATATTTACGACACTGCTGACTTGGGTGCGATCAGCGTCGACTTCCCGGCAATGGCAGCCCGCAATGTGCATGTGGTCAGTTATCGACTGAGTCATGCGAGTTTTTGGCACTATATATCCATTCCCGATATGGTTACTCGGCAGGCCGTGATGAAATATCGAGTCATGGATTGAACCTTTGTCCGACAATGCGCTCTATAGGTAATAACGAGAATGATTAGCATCATCATTAACGAGGGCTCATGAATAAACCAATGGGGGCTCCGCCGTTGCATCCCGGCGAGCGCAGGATATTCGCAACGCGATGGAAGCTGATGGTCAGCGTATTCGGCCCAGGTCTGGTCGTGATGCTGGCGGATACCGACGTCGGCAGCATCATCACTGCTGCGCAGAGTGGAGCTCAGTGGTCCTATCATCTGTTGCCGTTGCAGTTGCTGTTGATTCCGATCCTATACATTGTCCAGGAACTGACCGTACGACTGGGGCTGATCACCGGGCGCGGCCACGGCGAACTGATCCGCGATACATTCGGGCAGGGGTGGGCATGGCTTTCGGTGTCGACCCTGGTAGTGGCCTGCGTGGGCGCGCTGCTCACCGAGTTCTCGGGTATGGTCAGCGTTGGGCGCCTGTACGGCGTGCCTGCCGCGTTCAGCCTGACTCTGGCAGCCGGTTTCCTGATCGTCGTGGTATGGACCGGTAGCTATCGGCGGGTTGAGCGGGTGGCGATGCTGATGGGGGCCTTCGAGCTGGCCTTTTTCTGGGTCGCCCTGCGCGCACATCCGAATCCGGATGCCGCGCTGGCGGGCTTTTCCAACCTCCCGCTCGGCAATTCGGGTTACCTCTACCTCGTGGCGGCGAATATCGGCGCCGTCATCATGCCGTGGATGGTGTTCTATCAGCAGTCCGCGATTGCCGACAAAGGTCTGCGTGCGAACGCGCTGCGCTACGCGCGCATCGACACGGCGGTGGGTGCGGTGATCACCCAGCTCATCATGGCGGCCGTGCTGGTCGCGGCCGCCGCCACCCTGGGTACGCATCCGGGAGGCGCGCCACTGGATACGGTCGAGGAAATCTCCGAGGCGATCACACCCTACCTCGGAGAAGGGCCCGGTCGCTTGGTGTTCTCGATCGGCATTCTGGGTGCGGGCATGGTAGCTGCCATCGTCGTTTCGCTTGCTGCCGCCTGGGGGCTTGGCGAGGTGGCCGGTTACCGACGTTCCCTGCAGGACAGTCCGCAGCGTGCGCCCTGGTTCTACGCGGTCTATTCCCTGGTGGTCGGGGCCGGTGCGGTGGTCGTGGGGCTGGTAAATGACCTGGTTGCCCTGAGCGTCGCGGTTGAGGTGATGAATGCCCTGTTGCTGCCGCTGGTGCTGGGTTTTCTGTTCATGCTGGGGCGGCGTGCCTTGCCTGAACCGTACCGCTTACGTGGGCTATATGCCTGGATCGTCGGCAGCGTGATCGTGCTGACCTCATGTCTCGGACTTTTCGGCGGGCTTTCGTGGATCGGTGGTGCGGGGTAGGGTGCGGAGCTGCGTGCTTAACCTGACTTGGGCGTACCGTGTATGATTCGGCATCGTTTCTGCGGGCAATCCTAAAAAGCGAGGCATTGACACGTGTTCGAGATCGTCAAGGCAGGCGGTTGGGTCATGGCGCCGATTATCGGCGCATCCATTCTTGCGCTGGCCATTATCCTGGAACGTTTCTGGTCGCTGAGGCGCACCCGCATCATGCCGCGCGGACTGCTTGAAACCGTGGTCGGTGAGTTACGGCGCGGCGAATTGCCTGCCGAGCGCATCCAGGCCATCGCCACCGGATCGCCGCTGGGCCGCATCTTGGCCGTAGGTCTCGCGAATCGACGCCAGCCGCATGAGATGATCAAGGAGCGAATCGAGGAGACCGGACGCCAGGTGGTGCACGACTTGGAGCGCTTTCTGAATACCTTGGGTACGATCGCGACCATCTCGCCGCTGATGGGATTGCTGGGTACGGTATTCGGCATGATTCAGGTCTTCGGTGTGATTACCTCGGTGGGGGTGGGCAATCCGCACATTCTCGCCGGCGGCATCGCCAAGGCCCTGATCACGACGGCCGCCGGGCTGCTGGTCGCGATTCCTGCCCACATCTTCTTCCGTTATTTTCGCGGGTACGTGGATGCTCTGACCGTGGAGATGGAGGACCAGTCGATCCAGCTCGTCGACAGTCTGCACAACCTGTCCAGTACGACGGCGACGGTGCGCAAGACGAGAACCGGTACATGAATTTCAGCCGCCACGGCCGACACAACCGTCAGCCCGAGGGTTCCGGCATCGACATGACGCCGATGGTCGACACGGTGCTGACCCTGCTGATCTTCTTCATGGTCACCACCACATTCAGCCGCCAGTCCGAACTCAAGATCCAGCTGCCGAAGGCGGAGAGTGCGGTCATCACTAACAAGCAGAGCCCGCTGGTGCTGGGGATCGACGCCAAGGGGCACTATTACCTAGACGGCCGGGAACTGGTGAACAATCGTTTCGAGACTCTTTACCGCGCACTCGCCCAGGCCAAGTCGACCGCCGGGGACAAGACGCCGCTGATCATTCGTGCCGACGTCAAGACGCCTTATCAGGCGGTGGTGACCGCGATGGACGTGGCCAGCCAGCTCGGACTTTCCCGCCTGTCCATCGCCACGGACAAAGTCGCGCCACGCAACGGCCGCTGAGATGGCTAGCGCATCGGCGGCTACAGGCGCCCAGGTCTACCGACGCCTGTTACACGAATCCCTGCAGCATTGGCCCCATTTGTTGCTGGCGGTCGTCGGCATGACCCTGACTGCCGCTACGCAACCCGCCATGGCGGCGCTGATGAAACCGTTGCTCAACGGCGGCTTCGTCGAGCGGGATATGCATACCATCACGTGGATTCCATTGGCGCTGGTCGGGCTGTATTTCGTACGCGGCGTGGCCAGTTACATCGCGGCCTATTTCATGGCCTTCGTCGGGACGCGCGTCGTCATGGATCTGCGCGGGCGCATGTTTGACCGCCTGCTGCATATGCCGGTGGTGTTTTTCGACAATGCATCGTCCGGCGAACTGCTCGCCAAGCTGACCTACAACGTGGAGCAGGTGGCGGGGGCCTCGACGAGCAGCTTCACCATTCTGGTGCGCGACACCATTACCGCGCTGGGGCTGATGATCTGGGTGGTCTACCTGAGCTGGAAGCTCAGTCTGGTGTTCCTGGTCCTGATCCCGATCATTGCCCTTATCGTCAAATCCGTATCCAAGGTCTTCAGGCGCTTGAGCCACGGCATTCAGGACGTCGTCGGCGAGGTGACCCACGTTTCCGAGGAGATGATCGAGGGTCAGCGGGTGATCAAGCTGTTCGGCGGCGTCGATTATGAGACGCGCCGTTTCGCCGAGGTCAATCAGCGTAGCCGCTGGCTCCAGCTGCGTTCCACGGCCGCTCAGGCGGCAAGCCTCCCGGTCATGGAGTTCATCGCCGCGATCGGTATCGCCTTCATCGTCTACCTCGCGACTTCGGGCACCCTGTTTGAGTCGATGAACGTCGGCAGCTTCGTGTCCTTCGTCACCGCCGTACTCATGCTGATGGAGCCCCTGCGTCGCCTGGCGCAGATCAATCCCACGCTGCAGAAGGGGATCGCCGCGGGCGAGACCATCTTCGCGCTGCTGGATGCCGCGCCCGAGCGCGATACCGGACGTCAGATGATCGAGCGCGCCCGCGGGCACATCGAATATCGCGACGTGTGCTTCGCCTACGACAAGGACAAGGGCGACGTGCTGCGGCATATCGACCTGAACATCGCACCGGGCGAGACCGTGGCCCTGGTCGGCCGATCGGGCAGTGGCAAGAGCACCCTGGTCAATCTGCTGCCGCGCTTCTACGAACTCGAGCGCGGCCAGATTCTGCTCGACGGGATACCGGTCGGCGAACTGCTGCTCGACAACCTCCGCGCGCAGATGACCTATGTCGGCCAGCAGGTCATCCTGTTCAACGACACCATCGCCGCAAACATCGCCTACGGCGCCCAGGGTGGCGCCCCGCGCGAGCGCATCATCGGGGCGGCGCGTGCCGCGCATGCCTGGGAATTCATCGAACAGTTGCCCCAGGGGCTGGACACGCTGGTCGGCGAGAACGGTGTGCTGCTCTCCGGCGGCCAGCGTCAGCGGCTGGCCATCGCACGCGCTCTGCTCAAGGACGCGCCGATCCTGATTCTGGACGAGGCCACCTCGGCCCTGGATACGGAATCCGAGCGTCACATCCAGGCGGCCCTGGACGAACTGGTGAAGGGACGGACCACCCTCGTCATCGCACACCGTCTGTCCACGATCGAGAACGCGGACCGCATCGTGGTGATGCAGCGGGGTGAGATCGTCGAGATCGGCGCCCATCGCGAACTCATCGCGCTGGACGGGATATACGCGCGCCTGCACCGCATGCAGTTCCGCGAGGAAGCCGCGCCGCAGGTGCCGGCCGAGGAGGGCGGTTGAGCGGTTCGGCGCGAGCGCCAGGGGACTATGGTGCCGCCTGGTGGCCGGTCTGGCGTGCCAACTGGCGCGACCGGCGCAACGGACTGCGCGCCTCCGCGCTGGCACGCAAGGGTTACCTGCGGCCGCCGCAGGGCGAGGGAAAGGTGGTCTGGATCAAGGCCGGACGCAGCCGCGACTCGGTGCGCCTCGCCTGCGAACTGCTGGGTGCGCTACGCGAGCGCCGGCTCGACATACGCATCGCGCTGACCTTCGAACACGACTATGCCGACATCATCGAGCCGCGCGTGAAGGGCTTGCGCAAGATCGGCCTGGGCTACGGACCGAGCGATCGTCCTGTCGCGGTCCGTCGCGTGATGTCGCGCCTGAATCCTCTGGGGCTGATCCTGGTCGATACGGTGCCGCACGCCAATCTGCTCCAGGCGGCGCAGGCCGCCGGCACCCATGTGATCGCCTTCAATACCGCCCCTGCGCCAGTTGCGCTGGAAGCGGCGTATCCGCGTGATGCCGCGCAGGCCGAGGCTTGGCGTACGGGCGGCAGGGCCGCGGCATTGGCCGATGCGGCCGATCCTCTGGCCTTGTTCGCCGAGGCGCAGGTCGATACCACTTTGCGCAGCCTCGCAGGTGCCGGGCGCGATGGGTTGAATCTCTGGTGGTGGCACGACGATGCCGGCGCCACGATCGCCGATGCGATCGCGTACTGGCGCCACTCTGCGCTCACGCAGGCCGGTGTGTTCTTCGTATCCGGTCGGGTCGAGCATGGCATTGCCCGCGAAGCGCTGAACATCAGTGCCTGGGACCGTGCACCGTTGCCTGCCGGGCAGGTGGTCGTGGTCGACGATCCACGCTGGTACGCGGCCGTTGCCAGCGCCGCCGCCGGCGGCTACCTCGATACGCATGAACGCTCGACCCTGTGGCAGGCATTGGCAGGTGGCTGTGCGTTGCTCGCGGGCGAAGCGACCCGCGCATTGTGCCCTCGGTTACCGCTCACCTCGGCCGAATCCAGCGACGCCGTTTGGCGAGACTGGGCCACCCTGCAAGAAGATCCCCTGAATGCGCGCCGACGCGGTGACGCCGGCCGACGTTTTTTCTGGGAGGAGCGCAGACGGGTACAGGGTGCTATCGATGATTTTCTCACCCGTGTATTCGATTGGTAAATATATATAAACATGGGACTAGGTAACATACTTCAAGCTCAGTGGTACACGGATGGCCCGCTTGCTCGGGCACTTCGCCCACTCTCCGTCCTGTGCGAACAGACTGCCCGCCGGCGTAGGCGTCGCTATCTGGATGAGCCGCCTGCACGCTGGCCTGTACCCGTCGTGGTGGTAGGCAATATCATGGTCGGCGGGACGGGAAAGACGCCCATGGTCATCTGGTTGGTCGATTGGCTGCGTGCTCAGGGCTGGAAGCCGGGTGTGGTCAGCCGGGGCTATCGCGCCAGTACAGGTGGCGAAATGCCGCATTTGGTGTCTGCCGACGACAATGCGGTTGCGGTCGGCGATGAGCCGCTGTTGATTGCCCGGCGTACCCGTGTGCCCGTGGCGATCTGCCGTCGTCGTCCGGCCGCCGTCGAGATGCTGATAGAGGGGCATGGCTGCGACATCGTCGTCAGCGACGATGGGTTGCAGCACTACCGGCTGTGGCGTGACATCGAAATTGCCATGCTCGACGGTCGCAGGCGTCTGGGCAACGGGCGTTGCCTGCCGTCGGGGCCGCTGCGCGAACCGGCCGACCGACTCGACGAAGTGGATTTCGTGCTCATCACAGAGGGAAGCCCCGCGCCGGGAGAGTTCAGCGTGAATATCGTCATGGGCGAGGCCAGGCGAATCGGCTCCCTGGATGAACTGCGCCCGCTGACGGCTTTCGCGGGAAAGCCGGTGCACGCCGTTGCCGGCATCGGCAATCCCGAGCGGTTTTTCGTTGCGTTGGAACGGGTTGGGCTAAGAGTAATCCGACATTCCTTGCCAGACCACCACCCGGTTGCCCCGAGCGATATCGCCTTTGGCGATGGCCATGTCGTGCTCATGACGGAGAAGGATGCCGTAAAATGCACGGCGTTTGCATCGCCCGACATCTGGTATGTACCGATCGAGGCCATGCCCGAGCGAAATTGGATAGGCGCCTTCGGTGAGCGTCTGAGGAGTGTGCTCAATGGACAAGAAACTGCTTGATATTCTCGTGTGCCCGGTCACCAAGGGGCCGCTGATCTATGACAAGAAAAAGAACGAACTGATTTCCAGGTCGGCACGACTTGCCTATCCGATCCGCGACGGTATCCCCGTGATGCTTGAGGAAGAAGCGCGCACCCTGACCCAGGAAGAGGTCGAGTCGCTCTAGTCCGGCACTGCAAACTGGAGTCGCCTGAATGGGTTTCCGTATTGTCATTCCCGCGCGTTATGCGTCAACCCGGCTGCCGGGGAAACCCCTGTTGCCGTTGGCGGGACGGCCGCTGTTGGCGCACGTGCACGATTGCGCACTGGCTGCGGGTGCGGACGAGGTGTTGGTTGCGACGGACGATTCCAGGATTGCCCAGGCCTGCGCTGATTTTGGTGCGGTCGCGGTGATGACCTCGTCGGATCATCGCTCGGGCAGCGAGCGGTTGGCGGAGGTGGCAACCATGCACGGCTGGGGTGACTACGATGTAGTGGTCAACCTGCAGGGCGACGAACCCCTGACTCCGCCGTCGATCATCAGTCAGGTTGCGGAGGATCTGCTGAACTTCGCTGACGCCAGCGTGGCCACCCTGTGTGCACCGATACACTCCGCGTCACAGCTCAATGATCCGCACACGGTCAAGGTCGTGCGTGATGCAGCCGGCTATGCGCTGTACTTCAGCAGGGCCCCCATACCCTGGGAACGGGACGTCATAGGCGCCGAGTCGCGCGAAACGCCCATCGGCTGGCGCCATATCGGCCTGTATGCCTACCGCGCGGGATTCCTGCGTCGCTATGTCGAGCTGCCCGCGTGCGAACTGGAAAGCATCGAAAAGCTCGAACAACTGCGCGTGCTTTGGCACGGCGCCCGAATCCACGTGGCCGAGGCCGTGGCGGTTCCGGGGCATGGCGTGGACACCCCCGAGGATCTCCATCTAGTCGCCGCGTTGCTGGCCGAGCGACAAACAGCTCCTCCCTCATAAGTACCAGACGCGCTCGGCGCATACTCGTCCAGTTTCTAAGGTATATACTTCAATCACTTGATTATTTTAGGGGTTAATCGAGCGCCAGAATTTCGGTGTCGCGTTGGGCTCGAGCGGGTCGAGCGGTCCGACGACTGAACCACGAGGCGATTATCGTGTCCAATGACTGCACGCAAAGAGTGAAGCACCAAGGTGGGAAGGCAGGGAGGCATGAGACGTGATCAACGCCGCGATCCGCGCGAACCAGGCAGGTTCTGGCGGATCACGGGCCAAGTAGTCCTGTTGCTGGTCGTTTTCGGGTCTCTGGGCATTGGCGGCTGGCTCACCTACCTCTGGCACACGCTGCCATCGGTGGCGGAACTCAAACACTGGAAGCCAGCGACACCGTTGCGCATCTATGCCGCCAACGGCCAGTTGCTGTCGGTCGACGGCCCGCGTCTGCGCGACACACTGCAGTCCCAGCAAATACCCGATCAACTGCGTAACGCCTTCGTTTCTGCCGAAAACGGTCATTTCTGGAGCCATAACCCGCTTTACTATCCGGTGAGCTTTCCCGGGATACTGCGCGCAGCCTGGATCGACCTGATCCATTTCGCGCCGGTGCAGGGAGCGAGCACCATCCCCGAACAAGTGGCGCGCAACTTCTACCTGTCGCCTGAAAAGACGATTACGCGCAAGGTGCGGGAAATCCTGCTGGCCTACAAGCTTGCGCGCCACTTCTCGCACCGCGAGATCCTCGATCTTTATCTGAACAAGATCTATCTCGGCAATGGCGCATACGGCGTAGGCGCGGCTGCTCAGATCTACTACGGCAAGCCGGTCGACGAACTGTCACTGCCGCAGATGGCCATGCTGGCCGGGCTGCCTGCGGCCCCTGAATATTTCAATCCCCTGGCCAATCCCAAGGCCGCGCGGACGCGCCGCAACTATGTTCTCGGACGAATGCTCGCGCACGGCTATATTTCGCCGCGACAGGCGAGCGAGGCGGAGGCGTCGCCGTTGAGTGCGCAATACCACAACCAGGGGCGCAATCTCGCACGCTATGCCACGCAATGGATCGAAAAGTGGCTGGTCTCGCAATACGGCGCTGACATGACCTATCGCACTGGGCTACAGGTCTATACCACCATCGTTCCGAGGCTGCAGGCGGTGGCGAACAAGGCCGTGGCCATCGGGCTGGAAAACTACTCGATGGGTCTGGATAGCCTGGATCCGAAACATTACCGGGGACCGATCGCGCAGCTCAGCGAGACGCAGATCACCCAGGCGCTCAATGGGGTTCGCCCCGCCGTTCTGCCGCCGCAGGACCCGGCCAACCTGCATTGGGGCGTGGTGTTGTCCGCTTCCAAGCGGAAGGCTCGTATCTCCCTGGAAGGTCAGGAAACCATCATCCTGGGTGAACGGGGCGTCGCCTGGATCAACGAGCCGTCCGGCGGCGGGACGCCAACGAAGCCGGTGGATATCGCCAAACTGCTCAAGCGAGGCGACCTTGTCTGGTTACGTCATTACGTAGATCCTGGCTGGCCCCAAAATGGCGAATACTGGCGTACGGCGGTATGGAAGACACCTGCCCCCGGCGAGGCCGGATGGCAGCTTACGCAGATACCGGACGTGCAGGGCGCCCTCGTCGGCATGGACAATTCCACCGGCGCGATCGTTTCGGTCGTGGGCGGATTCAGCTATGCGCTCAGCCATTTCAACCGCGCGCTATATGCCTACCGCCAGCCGGGATCCTCATTCAAGCCGTTCGTCTACGCCGCTGCGCTCGACGGTCCAGAGCTGCTTGCGCATGGCCGCTCGGATTATTTGACACCGGTCTCGCTGGTGGAAGATACGCCGCTCAAGGTCAAGCTGCCGAACGGCACCTACTATAAGCCGATCAATTACGAGAAAACCTTTTCCAAGACGCCCATTCCCCTGTGGAAGGATCTCGCAGATTCGATCAACGTCCCCAGCGTACGCATCCTCATGCACGTGGGTATCCCGTATGCGATCAACTACGCCAAACAGTTCGGTTTCAAGTCCTCGCAGCTGCCCCCGGTGCCGTCGCTGGTGCTGGGTGCGGCCGACGTGACCCCTCTGCAGATGGCGCGGGCCTACGCCGTTTTCTCCAACGGGGGATTCCTGGTCAAGCCCTACCTAATCACCAAGGTGGTCAATGCGAACGGCGACGATCTGCCGCTCAAGAATTGCGCACTTTGTGTGGCTCAGCCGCCCGATAAGCCGGCCATCACGCCCGGGGTTGCCTACCTCATGACGCGGATGCTGCAGCGGGTGATCCGTGACGGCACCGGTGTTGCTGCCCGGCCGCTGGGTCATCACCTTGCCGGCAAGACGGGGACCACGAACGATGAGAAGAATGCCTGGTTCGTTGGCTATGGTCGCCACTATATCGCCGCTACCTGGGTCGGTTTCGATAACAATCAACCCATGGGGCATTGGGCCGCGGGCGCGCGCGAGGCGCTGCCGATCTGGATTCATTACATGAAAGCGGCTCTGGCGGGCGAAGGCGATTACCCGTTCTTCCAGCCCGAAGACGTCACCCAGGCCAGCGTGAACCCGAAGACCGGCACCCTCGAGTCGAATGGCGGTGAGGTGTTCGACTTCTTGTCCGGGTTCCTGCCACCGGCCAGCATGCCGGCATTCCCGATGCTGGGTGCGTCTGCCACGTCGCTGCCGGGTGCGTCCCAAACCCCCATGCCGCCGGGCAACGGCAGCGGGAATTTCCTGCAGCAATTCGGCAACGCGCCGCTGCAGAACCCGTCAGCTTCAGGCAATGGGCCGCTTGGCAGCAACGCGACGCAAAACGGCAGCAATAGTGGGCCGCTCTTCTGAGCGGTTGATCCGGACGACAGGAATCAGGCCAGGCGGTACTGCGCCATCCAGTAATACTCGTGCCTTGTGATCTCGATTCCGCTTGCATGGGGAAAGAGATCACTGCGCAGTTCTTCGTCCGTCGGGAAATTCTTCAGGACTTCGTACTCGGAACCGTCTTCGAGTCGCCTGATTTGATACGTGTTGCCTTCCTCGTCGCGCCTTGAGATCGGCGTGTTGCTGCCTGTGACGAAGGCATTGTCCAGCATGACGACCCTGGCTCCAGGGGCGAGCCTGGCATGAAAGGTCTGCAGAAATGCCTTCTTCCTGCTCTGGGGAATGTGTGACCACCAGAAACCGTGAAATCCCGCCGTATACGCGCCGGTAACGCTCTCAAGTGCATACGCGTCGTCTTGCCGGAACTCGACGGTGCAGGGGGCATAGTCCTTACGGCGAGCGAGATCGAGTACCTCGCTGTTGGCGTCGGTAACCAGGATACTGGCCGCCGATTGTGCCGTGACGGCGCTCCAGTAGCCGGTGCCGCAGGCGACTTCCAGCAGGTGTTCGCCCGCGAAGGTCGTGGACAATACGTTCCTCAGCAACCTCAGATCGCGCTGACGCTCCGGTTTGTCGTAGATCCGTTCGTACTCGGCGGCGCGCCTAGCGTAGTAATCGAGCATGTGGAGGTGTTCGCCCTTGGCAAAGCGGGGCAGGTGAGGCGATGGAGATTTTACGTAGGGTGGGGCGCATGATGCCAGCCTACCAACCCATCACGATGCCTCGCAGGCCTTTCGCGGACGCGTTCAACTGTCAATCCGGGTTCCGTCCTCATCGAACAACATGACCGATTCGCTGTCTTCGTCGAATATCTTGATTCCTGCGCGTTGAAGCTGCCCGTTGGGGTGATATTCATAGCGATGTTCCAGTTCCACCTCGCCATAAACCACCTTCTGGCACAGGATCAGCCGGTCGTCGCCGTCGAAATACCCGCGAAAATAGGTATTGCGGTTATCCAACGCCGAGTCGTCGAGCGGGTTGACCAATTTCAACGGTAGCGTCACACCGGTATATGACGTGAAGTGATGAACCGCCGATCTGATCTTCCATCGATCAAGCTCCATGATACAGGCAAGGGGGTACGGGCAAGGGCGAGCGGGGTCATGCGATTCGCTCATGCGGGTATGCCTTCCACCCACGCATTGGCCCATTGCGCTGCTGCCAGCGGGTGGTTGGGAGTTTTCCTTGCATCCAGTGTGCAAACATCACCCAGGCGCTTGGCACCGGCCATATAGAGTGCGCTTTCCAGCATGAAGCCCGCTTGGGCGAATTGGCGATATCCACTATCCACTGTCACCGAGCGCGATCACGCCGTAATAACGGCCATGCAGTTCGATGGCACCGTCGTCCAGTGCCAGAAACAGCGGGTAGATATTGCGCGGCAGTTCGCCGTCGCCGGTGGTCGAACAGCAAACCAATAGCACCTCTTCGCCGTCCTGCAGCAAATCAGCGTACCTGGGTTCCTCGTTTACACGTACTTCATGCCCCTGACGATTGAGTACATGCGCCACAGCCATGGCCGACTGCAGGGCCATGCCGTTGACGCTGCCGACCAAGATTTGAATCTTTGCCACTTCCGCCACCCGTAATTGCCTACGAACGCGTCCATGAATGCAGAATTTCTGCCATGGGATAGCGATGGCCGGTTCGGCGAGGCAGATCAATGTCCTCCATGGCATCTCGCCGCATGCGCCCGCGTCTACGCGCACAAAGGGTACGAATTGCCACAAGCCGGCGTTCGCGAATGTCGCGGATACGACAAAAGATTCGCCGCGGATGCCCTGGAAAAGCGATATACGGGCTTTGCGCGGCTGGTATGCCGTTTGCAGCGTTGGGAACCGGCAAGCAAGCGCCTGCGGCTTAGATACCTCATTCATTACACGGACCGTCTCACACGGGGAGAATCGTATGCCAGCCACCTTCGAGCTCAGGAAAAACGACGAGCAACAGTACTACTTCCATTTCGTCAACGGCGAGGGCGACCTGATCCTGATGAGCAGCGAATATGCCGACAAGGGTGAAGCTGAGCAGGCCATCAAGGATGTGCGCGTAGGCTCACTCGTGTCCGAACAGATCGCGGCAGGCAAGGTGCCGGCCGGAGAGTTCTTCTTCGTGATCAAGGACGGCACCGGGCAAATCCTCGTCAAGAGCGTGCTCTACAGCAACACCATGCACTTCGACAATGCGCTGCACACGGTCAAGGACAATGCCTGCGTCGCCGAAATCGTGGATCTGGCCGCCTGATGGCTGCAGTGACACGCGGACTTGCGTGATCCTTATAACCTCAAAGAGTCGTAGCGATGGGAATCGAATTCGTTCTCGAGAAGGAACTGGCCAGCATTGGGATCACTGTCACGGAGTTCGCCACCATCACGGGAATCATCAACGCCGAGATCGGCCCCGGGAAGTTCAGCGAACTGTTCAACACCATGATGGGCAAGATGACGCAGACGTACGAGGTGGTCACCGCCAATCTGCAGCCTTTCGTAGACCTGGATACCGAGGACGACTTCAATGCGCGCTTCGATGCCCTGGTGTCATGGTACAGCGAGCGTTATCTGCTGGAGATCAGCAAGGCACGGGCGTATGCCGACGATGCCTATGAGGACTATGTCCATCTAGTGTGCATGCGCGAGGCTAAAACAGGATTCCCGTTGCTGAAGCGGACCTTCACGCGATTGGCGGAACTGACCGATAAATGGATCACCAATGATTATTGGCTGGCCATGTGCATCGACACCGTCTACAAGAAACTGCCGCGTCTGCTGAGCGAGATTGCCGAACTCAAACAGAAGGACCCCGAAGACGCCTACAAGATTTACCGTGCCGCCTTCAGTGATTTAGGCGTCCAATTGACCTTGATAGGGCAGCAGAACGTGCGCTTTAAGGAGAAGGTCATCAGTTAATCAATCCTACGGGTGCGGCGTGCGTTGAGGCGCATTCCCAGGGATCAGCCAAGGCGGCCGAAAAAGGTCATCCGTGCCGGCTCCGAGAGCGCGATCTCGGGCTCGGAATTATAGGCAAGCACCACCAGAATACGTGTCTTCCCGCCAATGACGGGGGTCACCCGATGCATGGAATTGCGACCGCGGAACAGGACCAGCGTACCCGGCGTGATATCGAGTTGCTCGACCCCGGTTTCATGGTCGAGTACCTTGGCAACGCCACCGAAATTCAACTCGCCATGATCCGCATCCCGCAAATCCCTGACATATTCAAACTGTCCACCGCTTTCCGGTGACTGTAGAAGCAGGGTGATTGCGAATTCCGAATTGTCGAAGTGCCAGCCAAGTTCCTGGCCGTCGCTGGCGTAATGGACATTGATGGAGGACAGCGGATCTGCATACTCGTACAGTGCTGCCTTACCAACGATACCCGCAACGCATCGACGGAATTCGTCCGAAAAATAAATGGTCTTCAATCCCGAAAGATCAGACACTTGATCTGTCGTAATGCAGCCCTTTGACGATTGGACCTGCCGGTTGTAGATGTGATCGGTGCCTAGTTCAGGACGCAGGTCTGTCAGATAAACATTATGCGTATTCGAGGTGTAATAGGCCTCGTGCTTCTGCGCCTCAGCTTCCGCCGCCAGAGTTCCAACAACACTGCTGCGCAGAAAACCTGGAAGTGTGAGCACCCCGTTGGCGGTAAGCCGCTCAGCACAGTCATTGGCAAATGACTCGTCATCGAGCGGGTAGAGCGAAAAATCAACAAGATCGGTAATTGTCTGAGTCATGCTTCAATTTAGCTTGAATCGGCGGGGGAGAGTCAATCTGAACACACCGCTAGCCATGATGGTAGATTAGCGGGCTTCAATATCAGCCGCTTAGCGGCGGCAAGCCCTGACCCCTGCGAATCCGATGGTTCGCATAATGGATAAATCACCAAATGCGAACGAAATTAGACGGCAGCGGTTTGGAGTAGGGAGGCTGACCGTCGAAAAGGCCGCCAAAATTGTCGACGTCTCAGCACGCACCTGGAGGCGCTGGGAAAGCGGAACCGGAAAAATGCCGCCGGCCGCGTGGAAATGGTTCAGGACGGTCACAGACGGCATTCCCTACGCGCAAAACTGGGAAGGCTGGGGATTTAAGGACGGCAAATTGTGGTCGCCCGAGCAAGACAGCTTCTCACCAGGTGAAATCCGTTCCCTAACGATCCTGCAACAGCTCAGTCGCGGAAAAACCGGCAGTCATCACTTCAAACCCTCAGACCTGCTACTCGGCGTGGACGAACGCGTGGCAGATCACCTGAAACTCATCGGCAAGCTCGACCTGGTCGGACTGATGCTGGCACTCATCTACAGCGACAACCTAAAAATCCCGGAGAGCGAAGAACGCGAGCAGGTCGAGGAGGGACTGCGCAAGCTCATCGCCGGCGTGCAGCGGGTCCAGCACCAGCAAGCGATGGTGACCGCATGAGCGCGCTCACGATGGTGCACACAGGCGGAGATACCGTGGTGATGTGCGCCACGGTCGTGCTCTGGTTCCTGCATAGCCACTACGGACTGTGAGGTGCGCCATGAACGAAGCACAGATCCGTACTCAGATCCTGAACAACGCGCCGAGCCAGCAGCAAGGCCGAGCCAGCTACAAGTGCTATCTGCTGATCCAACTCATGGGCCTCGAAGAGGCACACCAGTTCTTCCGCAACGAAAGCACTTGGGCAAACCACCTGAAAATCCTAACGGCCGCAGGTGTGATCCAAGCCGCGGCCGAAGGCACGCACTGAGGACAACCCCATGGAACAAGCCATCAGCAACACGCTAACACCGCCCAGCGAACTGATCCCGAAAGGCTTCAACCGGAGCTTCGAGGAACTCAAGGTCTACGTCGGCAAACGCTTCACGCTCAAGCAAACGATCGAGAAAACGCACTGGGGCCAACTGCTGTGTTGCGACGAATTGGACGAGAAAGGATGCAGCAAACAGATCAGCGACTACTGGCCAGTAGGCAAACGCGGACTGATCGAAGCGATCAGCTGGCACGGTTACGGCTGCACCGGTGGATGGTGGATCAACATCGAGGCCGAGGGCAGGTACGAAGTGTGGGAAGCCGGATGCCCGGAATGTGGGCCTGACGAACTGTTCCCGTACATCGAGTTCGACCCACCACCCAGCATGGAGGAAAACAAGACCTAAAAACGCCAATCGCTCACGGCGAGAAAATCTCGCCGCGATCAATCGGCACGATTAAAACCAGAAAACCGAAAGGATAAGCGAAATGAATCAACCCATGGCGTTTGAGGAATACAAGGATGGTGGGCGTACGAGAGGCGGCGGCAGGCGCGCTAGCGCTTGCGCCTGTCGCCGCACGCAAGGCCCAGCCAACATAAATCCGACCGAATCAGCCCGCATCAGGGTGACATTGAGGCAAAGCGACAAGCTGTCAATTACACTCGGTCAATCTGTCCGAATTTCTACCGCGATGACCAACCACGAAGACAAACTGACAATGCTGTCCGAAAACAATGCAGCCGGAATTGCACCCAAAAGCCCTAGATTGGAAGGGTGCAGTCAGGATGCCGAAGGTAGCCAAAAGACCGTCAGGATTCCGATCCGTCGGACTAAAGCCCCGTGTTACAAGACACGGGGCTTTGGGCAGGCACCTTCACAGCGGTCTCTGTGGAGGTTCGCATAATGGATATTATGTTAAATAACATCCGGACGTATTTGATCCTGCCTGGTCCCGTGTTCTGCTTCCTTTCCAAGAAGGATTGTCGTGTTTGTGGCAAATGCTACCAACCTTGGGTCCCCTGTTACGGGGGCTGATTTTACTAACTGTTTGTTTCTTTGTATGAATCCTCGGAGACTGTCGACCGGCACAAAGATTGCCCGTATCCATTGGACGTCATGTGATCAATGGAGATGGCTCGTGGTTCTGAACGACTACAAAAACGACAATCTGCTCTTCAATTCCAATTTTCTGGAAGAGACATCAACTCCTGGGTTGAGTGCATACCGAGGCGATCTGGTCATCGTCGACGGAGGGCTGGATGACAAAGGTCACCCTAACCCCCCTCAGGAGATTCTGCGCGGTGCGATACTCCTGGCCGACGACAAACTTCATCTGTTGGTGGGTAGCCTTGATCGAATTGACATGATGCCGCGGTTGTTGGATCGATTTGAAAAGGATTTTGCCAGCGACCTATGCATGATGCTGTTTGTGGTGAATGCCAAGGATCGGGCGATTTACGAAATCGGCAATACCAAGGCGGCCATCATTCCTCTGGTTCAAGGCGTGTGCTGGAACGAGGCCATTGACGAGCTGGCTCTGGAAAAAAGCGATTTCAAGGGCCAGTCCCCGGGAGACAAGATCAAGACGCTTTACCAGGAGATGAAGAGCTATCAGGCGAAGGGTTCGGTAAGGAGCCTGGATGAGTTGCTCGAGGCCGTAACCGATGTGAAGCGCGAGGCTTGGGGCGCCGTCTAAGGCGCCCTTTGTCGACGACAGCAGTCAGTCGGAGGGTGACGATCATGCAGCTCAGCGAACTTCAAAACGGCGATGCCGTCTATGCAACCACGACCATCGTCAACGACGGTTCCGTGCCGGGGTGCGAGCCGAATCAGGTGTTCGCGCTACCCGGTACCATGGGCATGCTGATCAACACGGGGCATGTGGAACTGGAGCCGGATACCGAGCTTTATCTGGTCAGTTTTAGCACCGAGAGTGGTGACGCCGGCCCACCCGTGGCGTGCTTTGCGGACGAGATCAGCCCGCATCCCATCGCCTGAAGCTGTTCCCGTTTTTACGGGTGTTTCCCGATTGGATAACGCCCGTGTCTGCCTAAGTAGTTCAAGTAATCAGGCAGTTGGCGCATGTACATGTAATGGCTGGGTGTCATGCTGGCGAGTAACCGCTCCGCTGGCCTGGGTGATGAACTCTTGGGCCTCTGTCTTGCTCGGCACGCCTACGGCATACAGTTTCCCATCGATCACGGTGGCTGGGATGCTGCGTATCATCAGATTGGAAACGATGTCGCGCCCGGGCCTCACGCCCACATCGAGCACCTCGTATTCGAAGTCATGTCGCTCTTCAGCCAATTGCCCCCACACGCGTTCTGCCTGGGGGCAGCTCGGACACCATTGCGAAACCAGTAGTTGGACTTTCATGCCATTCCCCCGCGTTGATGCGATCAAACGGACCGGACACGGGTGATTCTCCGACAGGAAGCGGCCAAGACGCCTTGATGTGGGTCAAGGCAATCCCGCGCCGATCGCAGTCATCTGTATGCATCTCAGGCAACCATGAGGTGAGTACGATGAATCACTTCGATCAGGCGTTTTTGGGTGAGCATCGCGAGATGGAGGCGCGTCTCGAGGGTCTGGAAGAACTCGCCGGGGGTGGTCATTGGGACAAGGCGGCTGAAATCGTGGCGCGACAAAAGGCGCATCTGGTCCACCACATCGACGTCGAGGAACGCATCGTTTACCCCGCGTTCGAGACGGTGGCCGACGACGAAGGTCGACGCACCCTCGCCTTCCTGCGCAAACGTCACCAGGAACTTCCGGTCTTCTTCGATGAACTGGCGGATGCGGTTGCTGCGCACGATCACCAAGACGTGCAGGACACTCTGCAAACGTTGCTGCGTATCGTTGCCGATCACCATGCCACCGAGGAACGCGACGTGTTCCCTCTTTTCGAGCCAGAGTCTCGGTTGCAGGCTGTCGGAGAGCGCGCCGCGAGTGAGCTGGAGGGCGCCGTATGACTACGTACCGTGGCTGCGAGCTTCCCGAAGAGCTCTATTACGATCTCGATTATGTCTGGCTGCGTGCCGAGGCCGATGGCACGGCGACGGTGGGAATCACCGATCCCGCGCAGACCTTTGCCGGGCGAATCCTCCGCGCGCGCATCAAGAAGCCGGGAACCTTGATCCAGCCCGGACGTCACGTGGCTACTCTGGAAAGCGGCAAATGGGCGGGCGGCGTTCCCATCCCCTTCGCTGCTCAGGTCATCGAGCGGAACGAGGCTGTGGTCGATGATGGCCATCTGCTCAATATCGACCCCTACCGGGACGCTTGGGTCGCTCGGTTGCAGCCACAGGACGGCATCGAGGCGGCGTTGACCGGCCTGCACACTGGACCCGAGGCGATGGCCGCGCTCAGAGCGTGGATCGAGCGTTACGATATCCAGTGCCTGCGCTGCTCGGACTGAACCGAAGCAGGCCTTTCCAGCGAGCGAATCCGCCCGATTGCGCGTCGATTCGAACAGGCATCCGAATTTTCTGTAAGAAATCTCCTCCTGGTTGTGACAGAGTTTGTGTCGGCGAATTGCATGCAGCGCACGGCGCCGGCGCACCTTCAATCCCAATACCGAGGAGTTCCTAGGGCCTGTTCACACTAATAAGTGTATCGACGATGAGAGCGAAGTGGATGAAGAAGGTGAAGACGACATCGAGCTTATCGAAGCGTGAGAAGATGCGCCGAAATCCTTTGAGTCTTCGGAATAGTCGCTCGACTTCATTGCGCTTCTTGTAAAGTTCAAGATCGTATTCCCAAGGCGTGAGCCGATTGCGCTTGGGCGGCACCACTGGGGTCATACCCAGATCCAGCGCGAGCTGGCGCGTCTCGTCACCCTCATAGGCGCGGTCCATGATGACCGAGGTGCCTTCCCAGCCGCAGTGCTCCAGGCTTTTGAGCAGTTTTCTGCCTTCTGGTGCATCTCCGGCCTGTCCCGGGGAAAGTCGAAAGGCTACGGCTCGATTGGCTCCGGCGGCGACCAGATGAATCTTGGTTGTCCATCCGGCGCGGGATTTGCCGATAGATTGAGGACCGTTTTTTTTAAAGCACCGGTTCCGTCTGGATGAACCTTGACGGCTGTGGAATCGAGCGAGACATGATCGACTTGGATATTAATCACGTCGTTTTCCTGCAGCGCCAGGAAGACTCGATCCAGCACGCCCTGTTTGGCCCAGCGATTGGCGCGCATATAGATGCTGTGCCAGCGACCGAAACGGACCGGTAAGCCACGCCACTTGCAGCCATGCTCGGCCACGTACAGGATCGCGTTAAGCACCTGTAGGTTGGATATTTTTATATTGCCTCGCGGAAGCGGCAACAAGGGCTCGATGATTTTGTACTGCTGCAAGGTAATTTCCATGCAGCAATTATATCAAAATTAATGTGAACGGGCCCTAAGGGTTCCCGTACTTTTGTGCACAGTTTGGCGGTTTCTTTAAATATCGTAACTTTTTGCTATTTATTTATCGCAGGGGGGGTGAGTAGTTACGATATTACGTGCCCTAGGTATTACTGCACTACTTTTAGCGGTGATCGGCTTTGGCGTCAGTACCTGGCACAGTACGCAGCAGCGTATCGCGCATGAACTCAGCCAGCGGGCGCAACGGTTCGCAAAACAAGAATCCACAGCCTTGGACCACTGGGCATTCGCCTTGCGTGCCCTCGGCAATCTTGTCGTGCTCGATGACACACCGTCTGCCGCAGGGGTTGATACACGGATCGCCTTGTTTCAATCCTCCTACCCCGAAACCTTCCTGCCCATCCTGATTGTCGAGGCGCAAAATCATCACCTGATGGGCTCGTCGCCTATCGCACTTCCCGCATTGCAAAGCCCCTATCTGCGCGTGGGGCGTACGATCTGCCCCGGCAATGCTGGCAAACGGCTTACGCTCGGTGCCCCGATGCCTGGACCCGCACAGGCATCGGCCCCGCTACATCGCGTAGTACCCGCGTGCATTAGCATCCGGGATGCCAGCGGTGACGCCATGCTCGATGTGATTGCCTTGCTGCCTTGGGTGTCCCATCCACGAACGATTAACGCTGCTGATGATCGAGTCGCGGGGCATAGACTGGACTGCACCCTTACCTGGGCCGGTTTAAGTCATGGCGCCCAGTCGTTCGCGAAGACCTCCCCGGATACGTCCGGCCAAACTGATCCCAGCCCTCCGACTGAGAACCCCAGCTGGATCTCCCGATGGTTTACGAATACCTATGGCGCCAATGGCGCTCCCATACATCCTGGGCAGATCACTGCCTGGGCTAAGGTAGCGCACTACCCGCTCCGGGTTGTGACAAGCCTACCCACTTCTGCCATTTGGCATGACTGGCTAAGTCATGGGGGAGCCGGCGAAGGGTTTGTTTTGACGCTCCTGCTGGCTACTGCCCTGGGTATGAGTGCCTGGCGGTTCGCTAGGCTCGCACGAGAAGAGTCACTTTTGCGCCGGTATTACGGGGCACTAAGAGGTATCAATCGGACATTACTGCATAACCCCGAGCCGGAAAAACTCTACCGGATGACATGCGCCAGACTTGTCGAAGGCGCCGATTTACCGCTGGCCTGGATCGGGATTCAGCAGGGAACGCACATGCGTGTCCGGGCGGTATCGGGTACTGCGCGGGGCTACGTCGACGGTCTGGAACTCGATATGGCCGAAGGGTCGCCCACCGCTCAAGGGCCCGTAGGCCAGGCCGTGCATCATGCCAATACGATTGTGATTGCCGATTTGCAACGCGACGGCAGCTTCATCCTCTGGCAGCAAAGAGCGGCGCATTATGGACTGCGTAGCTTGGTCGCTGTGCCTTTTACCACGGAAGCAGGCGACCCCGGCGTGTTGGCCGCCTATGCGCAGCAAGCTGATTATTTCTCCGCGCCGCTGATTCAACTGATGGAGGAATTGGCCGGCGACGTCGCACTCGGGGTCAATCAGTTCGATCACCTACAAGCGATCACCCGCCTGAGCCAACAGGACCCGCTGACCGGCCTGCCGAACCGTGCTTACTTCATGCGCGCACTCAAGCAAGCCATCGGCCGCACTGACCGAGCAGATCGATTGACGGGCATCGGCATCCTCGATCTGGACTACTTCAAGCAGATCAACGACAGCTTGGGACACCATATCGGAGATATGGTCATCACGCATCTGGCTACGGAACTCAATCAAGCAGTTCGCCAGGGCGATACGGTCGCGAGACTCGGTGGTGATGAGTTTGGCATCCTGCTGGAAGGCATCGCGGACGCCGAAGAGCTGGATCATATTGCCAGCCGTTTGCTCGCTGCCGTGCGCAAGCCTATATGTATTGAAGGGATCGAGGCCGCACTGAAAACCGATGCCAGCCTGGGGTTGACCCTGTATCCCTTTGACGGAGGTACGCCAGCCGATCTTCTACGCCACGCGGATGCAGCCTTGTATGCCGTCAAAGGTAGCGGCCGACATCGCTGGCAACTCTTTCACCGCGACATGGCGAGTCTTGCCAAGCAGGAATACCTCATACACCAACGCATGCCTGCTGCATTATTGGAAAATCGCTTGATTTTCTACTTCCAACCTCAAATCAATCTTCAAACCGGGGAAATCATTGGGATCGAGGCCCTAATCCGCTGGCAGGATCCTGTGAGTGGCATGTGGATGCCCAAGGCGTTCATGCCTGTGGTCGAAGCCGATACGGGCCTCTCGCGCTCCTTGGGTTGTTATTGCCTCAATGCTGCTGCGATGGCGATCACGCGGTGGCTATCTGACGGCCTCGCCTTCGGGCGCTTGAGCGTGAATATCTGCGCCAGGCACCTGCAGCATTCGGGTTTTCTCGAAGATCTGAGCAGTGTTCTGTTGCGGTATCCGGTCGTTGCCGAACATCTGTCGATCGAGCTGACAGAAACCCAAGCGCTCGCCGATCTCGACAAAAGCGCACGCATGCTGAGTGAAGTACGTGCCTTGGGTGTGCATGTCGATCTGGATGATTTTGGGAGCGGCTATGCCTCACTTCAATATGTACGCGAACTGCCTCTGGATACGATCAAACTCGATCTGCAGTTCGTTCAGAACCTCGAACACGACACCGAGGCGTTATCCGTCGGCTATGCCGCCTTGTCCCTGGCAGAGATGCACGGGGCCGAGGTGATTGCCGAGGGGGTGGAGACGGAACGTATCGCCCGTCTATGGCAGCGGTTGGGCGGACGGGTGATCCAAGGGTATCTGGGCGCCAAACCGATGCCCGAATCCGAGCTGATCGCATGGTTGTCGGCATACGCGCCGGACCGTCGCTTCGCCACCACCCCGCACTGGCGATCGACCCCCGAAGTACTCACCTTGCTGCAGGCTCTACCCTTCCACAGTCAATACATTGCAAGACTACGTGGGGCCATGACAGAAAGCCCCTTGTCTTCGGACACACTCAACGGCCTGGTCAAGACATGGCGTGCCCCCTGCCCCATCACGGAGTGGCTTTCCAGTACCGATGCGATCCCCTATGACACCGTTGCGCTCAAGCAAGCACACGATCATCTGCATGAATCGATCGGTTCGATCATTAATGCATTGTCGTCAGATCCCTCTTCACACGGGGATGTCGAGGGATTGGAAAAGGCCTGGGATCATTTTAGAGAGGCCTTGGATCGCGTGATTGAGCAGATCGATCGACGACTGTATGCCCAAGGAGCACAGGCCGACAGCTAGACGATCAAACGCCCTTTTAAAGGGCGTTGTCGAAAATAGAGTCGGTCATAACACATAACGCCATACCGAGTATTTGGCAGCGCGCGGTATGTAAGAACGGGCCACACCGCACGCTGAACGTGGTTGATGCACTGTGGAAGATGGCTGCCTCCCTGATCCAAAATCAACCATCCATTAGGTCGCCATTTCGCGCAAGACCTTTGCGGCGGCCACCATGTTGCGTAAGGCAGGAATGACTTCTTCCCACTGCCTTGTTTTCAGACCGCAGTCAGGGTTCACCCACAGGCGGTCTTTCGGAATGCGTTCGGCCGCCTTGTTCATCAGCTGCACGATGTGCTCTTGACTGGGAATGTTGGGTGAATGGATATCATAAACGCCCGGTCCTATCTCATTGGGATACTGGAACTCATCGAACGCATCCAGCAGTTCCATGTCCGAACGGGAGGTTTCGATCGTGATCACGTCAGCGTCCATATCGGCGATAGCAGGCATGATGTCGTTGAATTCCGAGTAGCACATATGGGTATGGATTTGCGTTTCATCGGCCACGCCGTTAGCAGCGATGCGGAAGGCTTCGACCGCCCATTTCAGATAGGCGTTCCATTGCGACTTGCGAAGCGGCAGCCCTTCTCGCAGCGCCGCCTCGTCGATCTGGATGATATGCACTCCGGCTTGTTCCAGATCCAGGACTTCCGCGCGGATGGCCAGTGCGAGTTGCCGGCAGGTGACTGAACGTGGCTGGTCGTCGCGCACGAAGGACCAATTGAGAATGGTAACCGGACCGGTCAGCATGCCCTTCATCGGTTTGTCGGTGAGCGACTGCGCATAGGTGATCCAGTCAATGGTCATCGGCCGCGAGCGGCTGATGTCACCAAATAGGATGGGGGGTTTGACGCAGCGTGAACCATAACTCTGCACCCACCCGAACTGACTGAAAGCGTAGCCATCTAACTGCTCGCCGAAGTACTCGACCATGTCGTTACGCTCGGCCTCGCCATGCACCAGCACATCCAGATCCAGCGCCTCCTGCTCGCGTACGCAGCGCACGATTTCGGCGCGCATGGCGTCTTTATAGCCTTCGCCATCGAGTTCGCCGGCCTTAAACTGACGGCGGGCGTGACGAATCACCGATGTTTGGGGGAAAGAACCAATCGTGGTTGTTGGGAAGACCGGTAGATTCAACAACGTGGATTGCCTAGCCTTGCGTATCCTAAAGGGGCTCTTACGTGTACCCATCTTGGGATCGAGTTCGGTCAGTGCTGTCTTAACTGTTGGGTTGTTGACACGAACAGATGATTGGCGGGAGATAATGGCAGCCCGATTGTCGCTTAGTTCATCAAGAACCGCCTCCCGTCCTTGAGTTAGCGCGCTTGCCAGGCACTTCAGTTCGTCCAGTTTTTGCACCGCGAACGCTAGCCAGGATCGGATTTCGGGGTCGAGCTTCGATTCACTGGCAAGATCGACTGGCACGTGCAACAACGAGCACGACGGTGCGAGCCACAAACGATCTCCGAGCCGGTCATGCAAGGGTTCGAGCCAGTCCAGCACTGACCCAAGATCGGTTTTCCAGATGTTGCGGCCGTTAATGACTCCAAGTGAAAGCACCTTGTGGGCAGGCAACAGATCAACAAGCGTTGCAACTTCATCCTGAGCATTGACAGCGTCCACATGCAAGCCTGCCACGGGCAAGGTGCTTGCGAGATGCAAATTTTCTTGCAACTGGCCGAAGTAAGTGGCAAGCAGCAGCTTAGCGCGACAGCCACTGAGTCTGTGATAGGTCAGGCTCATTGCATGACGCCAGTCATCGCCAAGTTCGGTGACAAGAATGGGCTCGTCAATTTGGATCCATTCAGCCCCCGCGACGGCCAAGGCATCCAATAACTGGGCGTAAACCGGTAAGAGGCGTTCCAGCAGGGCCAGCTTATCGGAATCGTCTTTGGCCTTTCCAAGCCAAAGGTAGGTTACCGGGCCGATGAGAACTGGTTTGACTTTAACCCCCAATTCGACGGCTTGATTCATCTGGTCCAACAGGCGCGAGGCATCTAAGGAAAACGCTGTCTCGGTAGTGAATTCCGGCACAATGTAGTGATAGTTAGTATCGAACCATTTGGTCATTTCACCCGCCTGGACTCCACTACAGCATGCCCCATGATCTTCGATACCCGGGGCCGAGCGACCCCGCGCGACCCGAAAATAATTGTCTAATGCATCACCATGATAGCCACGTGCACGTTCTGGGAGGTTGCCCAGGATGAAGCTCATGTCGAGCACTTGGTCATAGAATGCGAAATCGCCAACTGGAATCAGATCAAGGGCGGCTTGTTGTTCCCAATGACGCTGGCGCAACTTAGAGCCAATTTTAATCAGCTCCTCACGCGAGGACTCCCCTTTCCAGTACGCCTCAAGAGCGAATTTTAATTCACGTCTTGCGCCAATGCGCGGAAAACCCAGATTGTGTGTCGTGACCATAGCAGCGCCTTGATGGATTCCAATAGAAAGGGATCGCTCATGTTAAGGTTTACGATGCATGATTTAAAATGTTATTTTTTCAGGATTAAATGAGTATTATTCATACCAGAGTTCGCATCATGATTGAGAAAACGCATTTGAACATCGTGAGGGAAGTGGCGCGACAAGGTTCCCTGACAGGGGCCGCTGAAGTGCTCTGTCTGACTCAATCAGCCTTGAGTCACGCGATGAAGAAGCTCGAACAGAATTTGGGTACGCGAATATGGGCTCGGGAAGGTCGCCGACTGCGACTCACTCAGGCCGGGGAACATCTGCTCGGCGTTGCTAACCGGTTATTGCCTCAGTTCGAACAGGCCGAAGACAGGATGCGCCAATATGCGGAAGGAGAACGTGGTACCTTGCGCATCGGTATGGAATGCCATCCCTGCTACCAATGGCTGCTCAACATCGTGTCGCCCTACCTGAGGGAATGGCCTGACGTGGATGTTGATGTAAAACAGGAATTTCAGTTCGGCGGCATAGGGGCTCTGTTCGCTCACGAGATTGATCTTCTTGTGACACCGGACCCATTGCGCCACCCTGGCCTATCATTTGAACCAGTATTCGCTTACGAGCAAGTGCTTGTGATGGCGCGCGAGCATCCATTAGCTGGAATTCGCCATATAGAACCTCACCAACTTATCGACGAGGTTCTGATTACCTATCCGGTTGCAATAGACCGCCTCGACATCTACACCCAGTTTCTTTTACCGGCCGGCATCAGACCCAAGCGTCACAAGGTCATTGAAACGACCGATATCATGCTACAGATGGTTGCGAGCGGACGTGGCGTGGCTGCTTTGCCTCGATGGTTGGTAGATGAATACGCTGAAAGGATCCCGGTAACGCCCGTACGCATTGGCCATCAGGGTATTTCGAAAGAGATATTTCTCGGCACCCGTGAAGCGGATACTGACATTGATTATGTAACAGCGTTTTTCTCGCTGGCCCGACAGCCATATTAACTGGTGAACCAGCGGCTAGCTTGGCGTACTAATCCGCAACTATAGACTCGAAGTATCTACCTTACCCGGGAAAATCCGTGCCCAAGACCAACAAGTTCGAGTATTTCCCGAGATACTGAGACGCGCTTAACTGAAGACCTTCCGGCGTGCTTGGTTTAATAATTTTGGCTCGTCAGCAGAATCTGTGACAGGAAGAATACAGCGAGGATGCTCATAAATAGCATCGTTTAACAACCCTTTTCTACCAATACACGCCGTACAGCGTCAGTGATACAAGATAAATCCTGTGGTTCGATTACATACGGCGGCATTATATAAATTTGGCGATCGAAAGGCCGCAACCAGATTCCAGACTCAACGAAGCGCGGTGTCAGCCGTCGCACATCAACTGATTCTTGCATCTCGATCACACCGATCGCCCCAAGCACCCGCACATCACGTACACTTGGTAACTCGATGCACGCAGCAAGCTCATCCCTTAACTGCTGCTCAATGGACTGCACACTTCTCTGCCACCAGTCTGACTCACACAACAGATCGATACTCGCAGTGGCTACCGCACAAGCGAGCGGGTTGGCCATGAAAGTAGGACCCTGCATGAGGCAACCGGCACCGCCGCAAGAGAGGGTCTCCGCCACACTGGCGGTAGTCAGAGTGGCTGCCAGGGTCAAATAGCCACTGGTAAGCGCTTTGCCAAGACAGAGAATGTCCGGGACGATACCCGCATGCTCACAGGCGAAGAGCGTACCTGTGCGTCCGAAACCGGTGGCAATCTCGTCGGTGATCAGCAATACGTCATGCGCATCGCACAGGGCACGCACCTGCCGCAGGTACTCGGGATGGTAGAACCACATGCCACCTGCGCCTTGAACGATGGGTTCCAGAATTACCGCAGCGATCTCGTCGCAGTGTGCCCCGATAAGGCCGGCGAATTCGGTAACATCGTCCGGGTCCCAGGGTTCTCCGAAACGGCAACCAGGCCGCGGCGCGAAGAATTGCTGAGGGAGCACACCTCTAAACAAATGATGCATACCGGTGACCGGGTCGCACACCGACATGGCGGCAAAAGTGTCACCGTGATAACCGCCAGCGAGTGCGAGCAGCCGATGTTTGCGCGGGCGCCCTCGGGCCTGCCAGTATTGAATCGCCATTTTGATGGCCACTTCGACTGATACTGAGCCTGAATCGCACAAAAAGACCTTATCGAGTGGATCAGGAGTCAATGCAACTAATCGGCGTGCAAGATCGATCGCCGGTGTATGGGTCAAGCCACCGAACATGACATGCGCCATGCTCTTGATCTGCTTTTCCAGAGCGAGGTTGAGCCGTGGGTGATTGTAACCGTGAATCACCGCCCACCACGAAGACATGCCATCAATAAGTTTACGACCGTCCGCGAGCGTAAGATGCACCCCCGATGCCGAGACGACCGGGTAGACCGGCGGCGGGGCGATCATCGAACTATAAGGGTGCCAGATATGGGCGCGGTCGAAAGTGAGTGCATCGTCCCATTCGAATGGCTTCGTTAGCCGCGCAAGAGTATCTACATGTCGTTGCACAACCGATTCTCCGCGGGTCCTGGCGCTTGGGGCTGTCGGGCCATAGGATTCAGTCTGTTACCGCACCCTTGGCTGCCGACGACACTAGCCGCGCATATTTTGCCAGTACACCACGGGTGTACCGCGGCGGGGGCTGTTGCCAGATTTTGCGTCGGCGCTCGATTTCTTCGTTGGATATATCGAGATGAAGCAGGCGCCGTTCCGCGTCCAGAGTGATCAAATCTCCCTCGTTGACCAAGGCGATGGCTCCACCCACTGCCGCTTCCGGCGCGACGTGACCGACCACCATCCCGTAGGTGCCGCCGGAGAATCGTCCATCAGTGACAAGCCCGACGCTGTCGCCCAGTCCTTGGCCGACAAGGGCAGCGGTGGGCGAGAGCATTTCGCGCATGCCGGGGCCACCCTTGGGGCCTTCGTAGCGGATGACCACCACGTCGCCCGGATGGATCTTACACGCCAGGATTGCCTCCATGCATGCTTCTTCCGAGTCAAACACACGAGCCGGGCCAGTGATCTTCGGGGCCCGTACGCCGCTGGTCTTGGCGAGTGCCCCCTCTTCGGCTAAATTGCCCCGGAGGATGGCCAGATGGCCATGCGGGTACACCGGATCAGGCCAAGGTCGGATCACATCTTGGGCGCTGGACGGCTCATCAGGCACGTCCCGAAGCACCTCATCAAGAGTCTGGCCGGTTACGGTGAGTGCATCGCCGTGCAGTAAGCCATGCACGAGCAAGAGTTTCATCACTTGGGGAATCCCGCCCGCACGATGGAGGTCGGTGGCGACATACTGACCTGAAGGCTTCAGGTCGCAGAGCACCGGTACACGCCGACTGAACGCATCGAAATCGTCAAGTGTTAGCTTCACTCCGGCAGCATGTGCGATCGCCGGCAGATGCAGCACAGCGTTGGTTGAACCTCCGAGGGCCATCAGCACGGCTAGCGCGTTCTCGAAGGCGGCGCGAGTGAGGAGGTCGCGGGGCCGGACTTGTTTTTCGATTGCGTCGACCAATACTCTGGCGGAACGCTCGGCGCTATCGACCTTCTCCGAGCTTTCCGCCGTCATCGTAGAGGAATACGGCAAACTCATACCCATGGCCTCGAACAGCGAGGCCATGGTATTGGCAGTGTACATACCTCCGCAAGAGCCGGCACCTGGGCACGCTCGCCGTTCGATCTCCAGCAGTTCTACTTCACCAATCTTGCCCGCAATATATTCACCTACTGCCTCGAAGGCGCTCACGATAGTAAGGTCGCGACCTCGATATTGGCCCGGCTTGATGGTGCCGCCGTAGACGAAGATCGCCGGGATGTTCATGCGTGCAATGGCGATCATCGCGCCTGGCATGTTCTTGTCGCAGCCGCCGGTAGCGAGGACACCGTCCAGGCTCTGGCCCTGGCATACCGTCTCGATTGCGTCCGCTATCACCTCGCGCGATACCAGCGAGTACTTCATGCCTTCGGTGCCCATAGCGATGCCGTCCGAGATGGTGATGGTGCCAAAGGTCTGCGGCATGGCGCCGGCCTCCCGCATGGCCACCTCTGCGCGCGCCGCAAGCACCCCGATGCCAAGATTGCAGGGTGTGATGGTGCTGTGCGCGTTTGCCACGCCGACAATAGGCTTGTCAAAATCCGCGTCGCCGAAACCCGTGGCGCGTAGCAGCGCGCGGTTGGGTGATCGCGGCACGCCCTGGGTGACGATTTTGCTTCTACGGTTGTCAGTCATTATGACTTATCACTTATTGAGAGTTAGGATTACGGATGCAGCGGCGCGGCCCATAGGCCTGTATACGTCGCGTGGCGTGGCCGTCATGCGGTGTATTTCCCATAGGCGAGGCTTCATTCGACGAGCCTCCATGCCACTGTGCCACCAGCTCGCAGTGGTACAATCGTTGCTTTCTCCAAATGCATCTCCTCGGGCACGACCCAGCTTCGCTTCTCCAGAGTGATGGTGTCGCTGTTACGCGGCAGCCCATAAAAATCGGGGCCGTGAAAACTTGCAAAGGCTTCCAGACGATCAAGCGCCATCACCTCATCGAACGCCTCGGCATAAAGTTCGATGGCCGCGTGTGCGGTGTATATGCCAGCGCAGCTGCAAGCGGACTCCTTGGCGGGCCGCGGATGCGGTGCGCTGTCTGAGCCGAGGAAGAACTTGGAATTGCCCGATATGGCCGCAGCCAGTAGCGCCTGGCGATGGTGCTCACGCTTCAGGACCGGCAGGCAATAATGGTGTGGGCTCAGGCCACCGACGAACATCGCATTGCGGTTAAGCAGCAGATGATGCGCGGTAATGGTCGCCGCCACGGTGTCCGGTGCCCCACAGACGAATTCAACCGCCTCCCGCGTGGTGATGTGTTCCAGGACGATCTTCAGGCCCGGGAAGCGCTCAACGATGGGTGTAAGGTACTGCTCGATGAACAATCGCTCGCGGTCGAACAGATCCACCTCTGGATCTGTCACCTCACCGTGCAGCAGCAACGGCAAACGAGTCTCTTCCATGGCTGAGAACACCGGCTCACAACGTGCGAAGCCGGTGATACCGAAGGCAGAATTTGTCGTCGCACCGGTGAGAAAAACTTCTCCCACCGCGTACACGAATCCGCTCTTCTTTGCCCGTCTGATTTCTTCGGGTGTGGTGTGGTCGGTGAGATACAAGGTCATTAGCGGCTCGAAGGATAGGCCCTTCGACTGTGCCGCTGCCAGAATACGGTTGCGGTAGGCGCAGGCCTCAGCCAACGTATGCACAGGCGGATCAAGATTAGGCATAATCATGCCACGAGCAAACCGCCTCGCCGTATCGGGGAGCACTGACGTCAGCATTTCCTCATCGCGCAGATGCACATGCCAGTCGTCGGGCCGAGTCAGGACCAGCCGATTCTCCGTAGACTTCCCGCCGTTTCCGGGGGTAGGCGTCACTTCGGGCATCAGGGCACTCGCTGTGTACGGGCATGCCCATCACCGCCCTGGCCGGCGGCGCGGCGTAGCCGGTCACAAATCGCATAGCCGATCCCTGCCTCAGCCGGCATTACCGTCACCAGTACTTGCACACCCAAGTGATCGGCTTGACGCAGACGGTTATACAAGACCCGGGCCTGTTCTTGGAGAGTCTCCCCGAAATAAAGCCAAGTTACATTTTCTGGCAACCAATTGGGGCGATACTGTGCTAACAATCCTACACGTTGGCCAATCGCATGCCATTGGCCAACGTGTAGTAACGCGTCATCCCATGATGACAGGATCACGCGGGCTTGAGGTGCGTAGTGTGAGAGCTTTTGCCCTGGATAGGGTGCATCATCAACCATGCGGGCAATCGGCACAGCAGTACCCAGGGCTTGCTGTAAAGCCTGCTCGGGGATCGCACCAGGACGCAAAATCCTGGGTATGGTGGACGACAAATCTACGATCGTGGATTCGATACCAATAGGACAGTTTCCACCATCCAGCAAGAAATCCACATTATCGCCGAGCTCTTCTCGTACGTCCTCTGCCGACGTAGGACTCACATGGCCATATCGGTTGGCCGAAGGCGCCGCTACGCCACTTCCGAACGCATCCAATAGTGCCAAGGCAAGCTGATGGTCGGGCACTCTCAACGCCACAGTATCCAGCCACCCTGACACGATGCCCGGCACTCTGGGCTCGCGGGGTAAAACCAAAGTCAATGGCCCCGGCCAAAAAGCCTCCGCCAATTGCCAAGCTGCGCGCGGGATGTGCCTCGCCCACTCAGTCAATTGTGACGTACCCAAAAGATGAACGATCAGCGGATGATCGACTGGCCGGCGTTTAGCCGCGTATATCCGCGCGACCGCACGTGGATTACTGGCATCAGCGCCTAAGCCATAAACTGTTTCCGTGGGGAAAACGACGAGTCCCCCAGCCCGTAAAATGGCGGCTGCCCGATGCGCCTCCAAAAGAGGATCGTGTCTATCGCCCGCCACCTCCGCCATCGGTTGGTCTGTGTGCCTGTGTCCGATTTCGGGTGGATTGCAATCAACCGCGATTTTTTGCCAGTCGCTCATACACGTTTCACTCTTGCCCCCTCAATCGAGAAACCATCATGGGTTGCAGTAGTCGCAGCGCCCCGGATCTGCGTATTGACTCAATGGACGCTCGCGCATGACACGATGCTCACACTTGGGGCAGCCATGGATCTCAGCCCTTATCTCGCGGGTTGGTGCCCCGCAATCGCTACAAGGCAATCCTCCTATCCGCTCGACAATCCAGAAGCCAGGAGTGCCACAAACGGGACACTGTGAACGAAGCTTTTGGACCAGATTCTCGGCCGCCAAGCGGATATTGCCCATGCGGGTTGGGTTTGCGCTGGCGCGTAAGTCGACTTCGAGAAAAACACGGCTATTGATCGATTGTCGGAGCGCATATGTAAAAGCCGCTTCAAGGTCTGGCCAACTGGCGATGCCTTTACTAATGCGTGGGTCATTCTCGCTCTCCGGCCTCAAAACGAGATGATGCTCGGGAAATCTGGTCTTGCGCGCGAACGACACAACGGCATCCCAGTCTTCGGCCATGCAGTGAGCACTATTCGCTTGGCCCTCCGCCACACCAACCACTTCGATTTCGCGCAAGGCGTCAATAAAAATCAAAAACTCGACATTCCAGGGTAAAATTCCAGCGAACGGATCCGTCCCAAAGGATCCTTCGCTTGCCAATCCCAGGGTTGCCTCAGAGATTTGCATCCCAATCCGAGCTTTCTTTCTCGCGGCCTCAATCTGTATGCCCGCACGCGGAATGTCACGCGTGAACGTACCCAGGAGATCCGTGTCATAACCTGCCACACGCTCTACCTTGCAACCAATTGCACCAGCCAGTACAGGGGCAATCACCTGCTCTTTTCCATGCTGAGTAAGTAACGCGACTCGCTCACCCACATATGGATTTTCACCAATTTTGTTTGTAGCCATCGGTATATTCCTGCAAGGAAGCGCCCCAATTGATGGGTGGCTATTCAACTGGATTCAAATTTCAGCGGTAAATCATCTTAAAGTATCTCTCACATTAAGAAATGTGAATTAACTACCGTCCACGTATTCGCTCAGTTTAGGCCAAATGCCCGCGAGACGTTTAGTAATTGCATCTTCACGGTCTACAGAAAACTCAATAAATCGTTGCGCAGGCAACGACAATGTTTTTTCCTTTGGATATACCAAGTACCATTTTCTCATAATCGGAAAGCCTTCCACATCTAGAACGGATATCATCCCTGATACGCCTTCGAGCACAAGAGAATGCAGAGATAAGACGGAAATCCCCAAGCCTCCCACTATGCCATGTTTAATAGCTTCATTACTCCCGAGTTCCATCCGCACATTGAGTTTTAGGTTGCGTTCTCTACATAAGCGCATGATAGCTTCTCGTGTACCAGAACCGGGCTCGCGCAGCAGAAATGGCTCTTTGGCTATTTCTTCTAACGAGATCCCCTGAGCGTGACATAGTCGATGGCTAGAAGGCGCCAGAACGACCAATGGATTAGGTGCAAAATAGTTGCAAGTAACACTCACCTCATCCTCCGGAACCAAGCCCATAACATAAAGATCATCATCATACCGCTTAATCCTGTCGATAATTTTGTCGCGATTAGTCACATTCATGGCCAACTGAATTCCGGGAAACATCAGTCCATACTCGCCCAACAATTCTGGAGCAATATATTTCGCCGTCGTTACAACGCCTAGCTTCAAGTTACCGCGCTTTAAACCCTGATAATCAGCTACCGACATTTCCAGATTTTCTAGCGCACCCAACATCTGTTTTGCGGTGGCGCAGAGCTCCTGTCCGACATCCGTTAGCTGTATTTTTCGACCGGTCTGCTTAAATAAAGGCACGCCTATAGCGTCAGCAAGCTTCTTCACCTGCACGGAAACAGAGGATTGTGTGAGAAATAATTTTTCAGCCGCCTTGGTAAAACTTTTCTGCTCAACCACAGCCATGAATATCTGTAGCTGGCGAAAAGTTATATGACGAAGCAAGTTTCCTATTTCATTATCAAACATACACACTCATCCCCAACGCTGCCGAATCATTTCATACGCTCCCTGACGACCAGACGAATCCATGCCAACGATATGGATACAGAACCGTACGCTCGTAGCAGGGTGAATACGATTACCTATCATCGCACGTTCCGTACTTCATGACTGTTACTGAACACTGATCCTAATATGGGTTTTTTGATGTCCATAGCGACAGGTCCGTTTCTAGAAAATCCTCATGAGGCACATAATGTGAACTCCCTGAGGAAAAACTCACTCCAACCATGCCATTAAAAATATTCAATGACCCTGTAAGCAAGCAAAGCAATTCATCACTATTGCGTAACCGCTTCATTTGGCTAAGTATTTTGCGAATTTCGTCTGGCGCTATTAAAGCGTTATCGGGATATGGGCGCTTCGGATAAGCCAAACAGCTGTCTGGGTCAATGAGATTCCCAACCGTCATCAGGCGATAACGACATGGGTCGTCTACCTGCCAAAGGACAGTTTGGCCGCTTGCGAAATGCAACTTAACATGATGAACACCATGGAAAAGTATAAGTTCCTCTATGACACTGGTCACAGTATCTATATTCACGTCCAGTTTACTGTCCTGCCTCGTATTGCTCGACAACGTAATTGAGCCATATGCATCGCCAGAAAAATGTCTGCCGAGGCGTGGTTCTTGATATATTTGACGACTTTGCGGCAAATCGCGTAACGCAAAATCCGCTCCAACAAAACCGATATGATTACCTCGCACATCTCGCACAAAGTAAACCGCCGTCATTGATGGGCGTAATGCGTGTTCGCTAATGTAAGCATCGCACAACAAGAAATCCACGGTTTGCATACCGCCTTCTGTGTATGGCCATTGTTGGTAGTGTGTCTCACGCTGCTTATCCAGAAATCCTGCCAACGATAACGCTTCACGCATATAAGGCCTGTCTGATCGATCACGTTCAAAATGTTTAGAAATCAACCCTTCGCGACTCATGCTCGAACTAATTTGCACGCCCTCTCTATTCATTGCATAAAGATATTTGCAATGAGGAATCGACGAGAAAGCATCCTGCAGCAGATTATCCAATAAAGATCTTTCACTCCATAATTCGACGCCATCGATTGTTGCTTGGCCGCATTGCATACCGATTCGACGCAGAGGACCGTAGAGAAGGCTCATCAATCGATCCCTTTGCTGCGTTATAGCGCCACCCAGATCCTCTTGAGAAGCTGCGCCGCTGTGCGTCTCTGTTTCAAATGAGCAAGATCGATCCTCACTAGGATTGTTAGGAAATGTCGTCATGGTGTTAACCTCCGCCAAGTGTTCCCATTAATAGAGATAGGCGCCGCCTCCTTCAGGAGTCAGCAGGAATAACTTCGTCCTAAATCGGGTTCCATTGCCCGACTGCTTGCCGTTGGTAGATCGTCCCTTCAGGAGAAATCTGCAGGATACAGATCCATCGGTTATCTACGAGCTGCCGCAGCGTTTCATTGCCCTCAATAATTTCATCCATTTGCTCCTTCGGCGCTTCAATGAAAGCCGATAACCGCAGGGGTTCGTGTTGCAAACCACTGTTACTATCGCGCAGTGACTGCTCTGACAATCCAATGCGTAGATCACCGCCATTGCCTTCCAGTACACCGATGGTCCCGCCCACGACATTGTGCAGAACCTTATTGCCACACCCCTGCCGTTGGTTGTCTACGATTGAGCCGTAGTACTGCAGGTTGATCCAATTGGCCACCACCAAGGGGGCCGTCATGATCAAGGTAAGGACGGCAAAATCCGGGTCTTTGCCCACATCGTAGTCGTGTAGAAAAGCACGCCCTGCAAGATTCATCTCCCGAGTACGCCAACGTGGCGCCGCTATGAAGGCCGCATTACCCGCTAACGCCCACTCGGGACGCACCTGGGACCAATCCCGGGCACGGAAGCCCATGTTACGAGCGACGACTTGGGAATCCTGTAGATCCGGTTCCAGACGCAACATGCGCTCTAGGCGAGTTAGATTGGCCGCCTTCTCCAACGCTACCCGTAACTCGGTGAGAATCTCGATATTCAGACGAGGTTCATCCAGCCCCCCCAATATCTCTACTCGGTCAGTGGTGGTGTCATGAAGAGCGGGGAGAAAACAGCAGTTCGGGTCGAGATTCCAACCTTTGGCGACGAGACCCTCACGCACCCGTGGATCATTAAGCAGGCTGGCCGCAGCCTTGGCATTCACCTCCCCTGTCTGTCCGGCGCAGGCCCCACAATCCAGACCAGCCCGGTGAGGGTTGTTGGTGGTGGAGCTGCCATGACCAATAAGAAGTACGACAGGGGCGACTCCACGATTCAGCCCCAAACCCGTGAGAATGAATTCCGCCATGCTCACTCGCTCCTGAAGGCTTAGCGAGGCTGGCAGGACGCACTGCAGGCTAGCCCGCTCTGCTGCCGAGAGCCCAGCCTCATCCGGTGGCAAAGAGGGTCGGTGCCAACCCAAGGTATCCGCCAAAAGTCGGCCGATGTAAGAAAGACCCGCTGTCTCCACAAAGGAGAAACAAGAGGCCGCGGAGAGTTTGAAGTGCTTCCATTCCGCGCTCCGCCGTAGCCGCCGGAAGCGCCGCTGAATGATGGGACCCGGCCCCTGCTCCTCAACGTGTACCCCGGGGTTTAGCAGGACGGGCGTTTGGGTTCTCGGTGCGAAGTCCCCCTGACGGCGATAATCCAGCAATACGCCGAAGAAACCCGCAAAACCGATGGTATCAAGTGTGGGCATCACGCCTTCCAGATGGCGGCGAAAGACCTCCGAACGTACGTCGATACAAAAGGCGGCTTGCACCAGCGGGGTTGCTTCAACACCTGTCTTAGGCCTGGCCGGTTGGCGGCGAATCACGGACGCCACCTGCCTACGATAAGCAATCTCGGAAGCACACAGTAATGCCTCGCCTCGCCTGCTCTCTTCTAAATCAGCGCTTTTGTCGGCACGGATCCAACCCTGGATCTGTTGTTGCCAGCGCTCCAGCACCTTAGGACGAGCCGTTTGGTGTAAAAGGGTTTCCCAAACCATGCGGATGGCCAGGAGATCAACCAAATCCTGATGACTTCCTCCCTGCATTTCTGCTTGCCAGAGAAGGTAACGACACCAGCTGGCCCAGCCACCGACGGACTTTAGGAGCACCAGAAAGTAAGCCTCCTCCGCAACCTTGGGAATCGCCAGCGTTTGCTGCGCCCAACGTCTCGCTTCAGCGCCGTCAGGAGACAGAGCGAGCAACTGCGGACGGATGGCCTTGAGTCCCATAGGCCCGAGACTGCGATCCACAATGGTGTACTGACGCCAAGACCCGAAAAGTCCAAGCTTAGGGTCTTTGGGATAAGACCAGAGCGATTGCCCGCGATCATAGTAAGCGGCCAGGAAACGGCTGATTTGTTCCACCACGTACTGGGCAATGGAAGCATGCCCGTGTCGGTCCATCAGCTCCGGCAAGGTTGGCAGCCGCATCGGCGACTCAGGGGAAGTCCGTAGATAGTCTCTCCATTCTTCCTCATTCGTACTGAGATCCAGACTCTCAGCTGCCTTGAGAATGTCAGGTAGGGTGAGCTTGCCTTTCTGAACCAGATCGGCATACCAGCGCCGATCCATGATTACCCGCTCACCCGCTGTCCCTTGAAGCTGCGCGGCCACCTCGGCAAATGGCCTATCAGCAAACCCCCAGTAGGGATTAACCGCGACAAAGCTGTCCAAAGGCCATACCGGGGCAATGCGACGGGTGACCCGGTCGAAAACTTGCTCGGTGGATGCTGCATTGCCTGCACTCATTGTGCACCTCCTGAATTATTCAGAATTTCGTGATTGAGAGCCGTTGATTCCATGGATTCCAAAGCCAGATTCTTACGGGGCAGCTCCACTCCAACCCTTTCTGACCAGAATCGATGGGAAAACCGATCCACCCAGAGATCGACATAAAGACCGTTATAAAGATGGGTAAAGAGGGTCAGTTGCATCCGCTTTGGTAGCAAGGTCCGCCCCGGTCCCTGGATCCAGCTGAGCAACAGGAAACCGGCTACGGTCACCCAAACAAGGCTGAGCTGAGCGGGATTACCGGTTGCCACCAGGCTTGCTGTATCCGCAGAAAAACCCCACACAAACAGCGTGTGCAACAGCAGATATATAAGCCCCATACTCATAGCTACAGCCAGTGCCGTAAGACGGTCGATCAGAGCGTCGAACTGGAACCCCTTCACCAAGATTTGGGATACAGCTACCGCTATGATGGCGACTAATGCAATCCAAGTAGGGTTCAGCAGGGGGTTCTCTCCGAAGGCCCAAGCGCCACCGCCAGAGATCAGTGCGCCTAGAGCCACCGCCAAGGCCCAATGTCCCAAGCTGGGAATTTTTTTCCCACCGGGCGGCACCTGCCGCAGCTGATCCGTGACACTCCCCGAAGACAGAAAGGCATGAGCTTTATAGAGAGAGTGTCCTATCAAATGGAGAAGGGCCAAAGGAAAGAGCCCGAGTCCCAACTCTAGAGACATGAAGCCTAGCTGCGCAGTAGTAGACCAAGCCAACATCGATTTGATGGCGGTCTGTGTCGTCATGACCAATGAAGCGATGATGACGGTCAAGAGTCCCGCGGCAGCCAAAAAGATCAGGGCATCAGGAACGCGCACCAAGAGCGAACTCGTCCGTAAGGCGATAATGGCGCCGCTATAGACCACACCCGCATGCATCAGCGCCGAAACGGGTGTAGGTGCTTCCATGACCTGAACCAACCAACCCTGAAAGGGAAAGTGAGCACTTTTCAGTATGACCGCAATCACGATCAGCCACGCCGCTATCTGCAATGATGCAGGTAGGTTGTCTGATCGTTCCGCAAACCGACGAATAGCCTCGAACTGTAGGCTTCCTACCCCTTGGCCGATGAGGATGGATGCACCAATCAGACAAAAATCCGCTGTCCGGCTGAAGATGGACTTTTTGTGCGCAGCCATAATGGCCTTGGGCCGCTCCACATAAAATTTGAGGAGCTTGTGCAGACTGAAGCCTGTGGCGATGATGGCAATAGTAAATAGACCGATGTTTCCAGCCATAACCACCAATAAGAAAAACCCTCCAGTGAAGGCCAGTAAGCGGACGAAACGGGCTTGTTGAGGATCGCCATCCAGGTACTGCACACTGTAGTGAGCAATCATGGCAATCACAAAAGCAACTAGCGTGGCTAACACCATTGTCAGTCCATTGACATCAATAGATAGCGGCAAACCGAAACTCACCCCCGGCAGGGGGAGCTCTATAACTGGACTGGCCTGAGCGCCCATCAAAAAACCAATATCAGCTGCCAGAGCAGCGAAGAGAGCCCAGATAGCCGCTAGGCGTACCCGATTTCGGGCGTTCAATGCCGAGTATCGTGTGGCCTGAACCCTTGGCAAAGCGGCCAAGAACAGCCCTAATGGCATCAAGGCCAGCCAAGCGCTGGTGAGCCAAGGTTGACTAATACTTTCGTTCATAGCTGCCTCCATCAGAAGTATTTTTTCCGAGGCAGACTGTAGAGCTGGGACAAGAATAGATACAAATGAATTATATCAATGTTATGTATTTATAAACATAAATGTATTGAGTTCGATAGAGTCTTGGTGGTCACACGAAATGTCGATCTGTGGCGCGCAGTCTCGTCCGTCTGTACGGTCTTGAGGCTGGCAACGTTACGGTGGTTATTAGTATCTTCTGACTTGCCGGGATCCGGCGCACACACCAAGCGATCAGTAAGCTTCACACCTAGCGTGCTGACCGATTAGCCGTTGAAAAGCCGTGAAAATCTGGAAGATCGCTCTTGGATTATTGAGCGAGGGTTGTGGTCGATGCGCGGTGCGGATATACATCAAGATACGCTGTTCAGCACGGTCACTCCCGAGCATCGGGTGCCGAAGGATCATCCGCTGCGGTCGATTCGGCGGAGGGTGGACGAGGCACTTTAGGCGCTCGACGCCGACTTCGATGCGCTGTATGCCCGGATGGGTCGTAACTCGATTCCGCCGGAGAAACTGCTGCGCGCGCAACGATTGATGGCGTTCTACACCATCGGCAGCGAACGCCTGTTGGTCGAACAGATTGACTACAATCTGCTGTTTCGCTCGTTTGTGGGCTTTTCAATGGACGATCCGATCTGGCACCACTCCACTCCCGGACTGACTCGGATGCCTTGCTGTATCGCAAGAGCGAATGCACCACCGCTAAGCTCAGCTACCTCGGACATCTGCTGATGGAAAACCGCCACGGCCTGATCGTCGAGTCCCAGACGAGCCAGGCCACCGGCACGGCCGAGCGCGGGGCCGGTGTCGAGCTTGTCGACGCGCTCGGCGGGAGCCACCGAATCACGCTGGGCGCGGATAAGCACTATGACACGCAAGGCTTTGCTTTGTGGCGGCGATGCGGGGACGAAACGTCACGCCGCATGTGGCTCAGAACACGGCCGGGCGGCGCTCGGCCATCGACGGGCGCACCATCGGCCATCCCGGTTACCGAACCAGCCTGACGGTACGCAAGCGGATCGAAGAATGCTTTGGTTGGCTCAAGACCATTGCGGGACGGTGCAAGAGTCGCTTTGTTGGTCGTGAGAAACTGGACTTTCAGTTCGTGCTGTGCACGGCTGCTTACAATCTGGTACGGATGCGCAATCTGGGACTGGTAGCCTGTTGAAGGCTCGCGCCAAGAGATCGGTGCGCCCAGAGATCCGGATTTTGGATGTTTTTCGAAACAGCTATGCCTACGTAATGGAAGAGCTTTATTGCTAATCTAAAAATCATTTTGTAGGGTAATTTCAGCATAAGGCTCCGGATATTATAATATTTCTCGCTCTCATCAATGAAGCCTCATAAGGGCTATCTATTATGAACGTCCTATTTTGTTGAAATTCATAAAATTCGAGAGCAGTTCATCTTAGCTGATGTGCCCTACCAATCCCATAGATTCCAGCTTGAGCAGCAATTGCTGGATTGCCTGCTCGGGCGACAATTCGGCCGCATCAACAATCATCTCTGGATCGACCGGAATCTCATAAGGATCGTCGATACCAGTGACACCGTTGATCAATCCCGCCCGTGCCTTGACATATAGCTCTTTACGGTCCCGAGCTTCACAAATACTAAGAGCTGTGGATACATAAACCTCGACGAACCCGCCGTATGTCTCGATAATCTCTCGTACGTACCGGCGTGTTGCTGCATAAGGTGCGATAGATGCGCAGACGGCAATCCCTCCATTCTTGGTAATTTCACTGGCTACGAAACCAATGCGACGCACGTTCAAATCACGATGCTCCTTGGAATAACCCAGTTCGCTGGACAAATGTATGCGCACGACATCGCCATCAAGCAGTGTTACAGGCCGCCCCCCCGTTTCCATGAGTTTTACTACCAGCGCATTGGCCAAAACCGACTTGCCAGCCCCTGACAAACCAGTGAAAAACACTGTGAAACCTTGCTTGTATCTTGGCGGATGTGTACGACATAACTCGTCTTTGATTTCAGGATAAGTAAACCACTCAGGGATGTCCAAGCCACAACGCAGACGTCTTCTCAATTCCGTCCCGGAAATTGACTTAACCGTCTCCTTTTCATCGACTTCAGTATCCGGCACATATTCAGCACGTTCCTCAACATACACCAATGTCTGAAATGGAACGATTTCTATTCCCAACTCATCTCGATATTTCAGCAGTAGTGAGTGAGCATCATATGGACCATAGAATTCGCAACCTTTGCTGTCTTTGCCCGGACTAGCATGATCACGCCCAACGATAAAATGCGTACAGCCGTAATTTCGGCGAATAATAGCGTGCCACAGCGCTTCTCGTGGTCCGCTCATTCGCATCGCCAACGGCAGCAACGACAGCATGCTCGTTTGTATCGGCAATCGGCGTAAGGCATGTTGATAACATCTGACTCGCGTGTAATGGTCTACATCGCCTGGTTTGGTCATGCCGACTACAGGGTGCAGGAGCAGATTTGCCTCAACCTGTTGTGCCGCCCGCAGAGTAAGTTCAACATGCGCACGGTGCATTGGGTTTCGCGTCTGAAAAGCTACTATGCGCGACCATCCACGCCTGGCGAACTCCTCACGTAACTGCCGTGGCGTGAAACGCAGAGCTTTGAAATCAAAATGAATTGGCTCAAAAACCCCGATCAACCGCCCACCGAGATAAATATTTCCCACCCTTTCGTGCAGATAGCTAACTCCGGGGTGCGCACGATCAATCGTCCCGAATACCGCCTCGGATTCTCTAATCTTATCCGGTCTCCAATGCTCGGCTACCTCCATCACAGCCACCAGCATCCCTTCGGTAGTTCTCAGCGCTATGCGCTCGCCTTCGTGTACCTTTTCCGCAAAGATCTCATTTACATCCAATGTCACAGGGATCGGCCATAATGTGCCATCAGCAAGCCGCATCTCGGTCAGTACACGGAGATAATCCTTTTGCAACATGAATCCTTCCAGCGGTGAAAACCCTCCACACAGAAGTAACTCCACATCACAGAGCTGTCTGTGGTTTAGCGTCCAACTCCGCAAAGTCAGCGCTTCGGCCTCCGCTCGGCCGCTAGCGTCCTGATCGTAGAGATCCTTCAGTGATCCACCATAGGGAGTTATGAGTTGATTCATCAATTGCCACCTCTGTTAAGGCCTGTTCACACTAACCTGAATCCGTATTTTCGCATGCAGCCTTCAACATGATTCGTTAACATTTCGTATCGCCACATGAATGAGCTGCAACGGTTGTGTTTTTTGAATAAAAACTGACATCATTATTGTTGGCAGACGGAAATGATGTCGATTCAACGTATTCTGCGCACACTGATCCTGTAACTACGCCAGTTTGGCCACGCTTATCGGCCTGTAACTACTCAGCTAATTCTCAGAGATCGCCAGAGCAAAAGCCGGTAGCTTGCGATCGAATACTAGGCGCAACGCCTCCGAAGCCGTGACCCCCTGCTTTCGGCAGGTCGATAGATATCCCCGTATGCGGCAAAACATCGCGGCACCCTCCAGGCTGCGGAAGCAGCCGGAGATCTTCTGCTGCACTTTGGTCATACGGATATCGTTCTCCGCCTGATTGTTCGTGAACGGCACATTGACGTCCACCATGAAACGCAGCACATCGTCTTCATAGGCCATCAGACGCTCCAGCAGATTGCGGGCCTTGCTCCGCTTGATCCGCCCCCGAGGCTTGTTGTCGGGTGGTTTTTCCGGCTCAGGGCATTCCAGTTGCCCCGCCTCGAGCACATCTCGGTAGCGCTGCCGGTAAGCATTGGCCTCGGTCAGCGGCAGGATGCCGCCAGCGTTCTCGACGGCCTGATGAATCTCTCTGAGCAGCTTGCCCATCGCTTCCGCCCATTGTTGTCCGTCCTGCTCGAATGCTCGTTCCAGTTCGCGCAGGTGGTGGGCATTGCACAGGGCATGGGTGCAGTCCCGATAACGGTAATAGGGTTTCCAATGGTCATGACACAGCACACCGCGGAACCGTGGCAGGATCCCGATCGCGTCCATCGCCTCCTGGCCTCGCTTACTGTGGACCTGATAATGCGTCCAATCAGCATTGGACAGACCATGCAGCCAATGGCGTTTGCCATCAATGTTGACCCCGGTCTCGTCGGCATGAGCGGACACGGCTTTGGCCAATGCCGTTTTGCTGATCGCCTCAAAGGCCGCCAGGCGGGTAAATGCCTCGCGATTGAAGTTCACCAGTGAACCATCGCTCAAAGGGATGCCCAACTGATCGGCAAAGTAATCCTGGATCCGCTTGTAGGGCAAGAGCTGATATTGGGACAGATAGACGGCATGGGCCTTGAGGCCGGAACCATACTGCACCTTCTTATCCACCCCTTCCGGGAATGAAGCCACAAAACGTTGGCCTGATTCATTCTCCAGGATCTGCGCCCGATACTCGGTCACGATCCGGCTGATGTCGATATCAAAAACCTGGCGAGTCTCGAAACCCGCCTCGGTATAGCAGCCTTTCGGCAAGCGACGACGATCGATCTTGAGGACCTCGATCTCATCGGGATGCTCGACCGGGCGCAAGGTCTTGCCCACGTGCCCCGGCTGGCCACCGGAAGGTCGGCTTGAGCGCACACGCTGGCTGCGTGGCCGATTGGGATCCGATGCCGGCGGCTGACTGCTGTTGCGGCTATTGAGCCCGAGACGGTTGAGTAACACGACGAACAACATGAGCATCATCTCGATACTGGCGCGGAGTGCCGGAGATAGGTCTTTCTCCTGCTCCAGTTGCGCCCTGACCTGTGCCAGGGTGATCTCGATATCGACGCCGTCGATCCGCACGCAAGACTGCTCCAAAGAAGTAATGAAGCTATTATCTCACGGGTTTTGAAGTGCCAATTTTCTCGTTTGTAAGGCGATCTGGCGGCGTAAAATAATTGACTGACGGTGGGGCAGTGCCTCGCGTGATGTCGCAAGGAAGACTACGCCTCTGTCGCTTTCGGAGACCAATAATCGCACTCGTTACAGCGCCGCCATATTTTCAAAAAAACTACCAAAAACCCTGTCAAGTACTTTTTGTAATTATTTTCACTGAGTAGTTACATCGGCCTTTCTTTATCCATAGGCCAGTTTCTGATACACCGTTTCAAAGGCCTGAAGTGAACGGCAACCTTTGCCAAAGCCTATCTTGATGTAGCGCGATGTTCGGATGATGCGTGCGGCAACATACATCAGCTCTTGCATCACTGTCTTGATCCGTCGCCTTTTCGCTTTGTTGCGTTTCGGAGACGTTGGACCCAACAAGCCGTTTTGCCCAATCCAGCGCAGGATATTGTAGGCCAGCACACTGGCTCCCAATACCAACGCATTGGTGGCGAATTTCCCGGAGGGCAAGCGTTCGATATCCATGTCAGTTTTAAATTCGCTGTGGAACTGTTCCGATGTACCATGATCCGCATAAAGCTGAATGATATCGCCTTCACTGATGTCCAGGCTTGTCCACCATCCTTCAAGATCAATCTCGGGAACCAGCAATATCTGCCCCTGTTTATCAATGGTTCTTTCAGTTAGACGAATGACCTGCCGTACCGAATACTCATAACCTTGCCATTGCCGCGAAACCTGCAGACTGAAAGTGGCTATCCGCTTGCCTTCCCGTGGCTCTTCCCATCGTCCTTTTTGTTCCGCAAGCTCAAGCCAATAGGCTTTATCCTGTTTGCGGGGATTCCATTTGATGAGGAAATCAACAGGGGACTGGGTTTTATGGTCTTCGCTGTGCTCGAGGATGACGTCGATGTTCTCGATGGAATCGTTGCCGCCATCGAGCCTGAGCAAAAGGGGCTGCGTTGTGATTTCCCGGGCCTGTCGCAAGGTCTTTGCCAGCAAGGCCGGTGTGTCTTTCTGGCAATGCTGCTTGCCTTCACGAAAGTCAAAGCCGATACAATAGCCTTCCTGGCCGAGGTATACCGCCATGGGGGCAAACCCGTCATGTCCCTTATAGGTTCTCGATACGCCTTCTTTGTGGCTGCCCGAATTATCCATCGGGGTCACATCGGCATCGATCGGAATATGTCCGGTGGGCAAGGGCCGTAGCGTAGGTTGGATATTGCTCAGAAAATCCCGGCTGGCTCTCTCGACGATGGGCAAAAAGTGTTCCGCATGTTTATCCATGCGTTGGCGCAGTGTCGCTTCGCAAGGGATGTCATTGATATCCATCGCGCTCATGAAATAGAATTCACTCTCAATGGTATTGATGGCCTCAAAATCGCTTTTTCCGATACTCAGTAATGCCAGGTAGCTCTTGATGACATCAGAATGCTTGATGCCATGGCGTAACGGGATGCTTGCATCCAGCTGGCTACTCAGCTTCGTGTGGCGTTTTATGGCCTGACCGATCAGTGCCAGGCCACTGTGGCTGATGATATCTGCATCTGATTGTTCAATTTTGAAGCGCTTCATTTTTTCACTGACTGAGTGACCTTTTCGAGAGCGTCTATTTTAGCAATATAGCCTATAAATTACGGCTATTTATCACATCATAATGGCCTGCTAAGTTACGGATTCAGGACTAAGTAATACGTCAACGCTCAGTGGGAAGTAAATGAAGAATATGAAGATGACAGCGAGTTTGTCGAAACGAGAGAAAATCCATCTGAATCCCTTGAGGCGACGGAACAGCCTCTCCACTTCGTTGCGATTTTCCTACGCGCCTCGGTGATGGGGAATTCGATATATTGTTGTTCGATTGCAACCTTGAGCGGCAGCGATCTTTGCCGAACAGCTGCGCCAAGCTCAACACGCGGCTGACTGATCAATTTCAACGATCACCGCCAGCATCGGAGTGGCACACCCTGTGCGATGCGGACGTGATGATCGAAGCGCTCTACCAGGCCGCTGACCAAACATTGTATGCCGCCAAGGACGCAGGACGCGACCGCTTGCTATTCGCAGTCCCCCAGCACGGTGTCAGGTCGCTCTCCAAGGGAACACATTAAAGTCAAGATCGATATCCTGGGCGGTAAGATGTCAATTAGACACTTGCATCTGCGCGGTTCAGTGAGTCTCCAATGGCGACTGCGGGAACGAAATGAATCTTTCAACAGGCGGATTCGTGCCCATGACGTTGGCGCGACACGACGCATTTCCTCCGATGCCTTTCCTAGCCGGATCGTAATCGGTACGACCGTCATCATTTGATAAGATTCGCGTTTCGTTGTGTCAGTCTTGGAGATTGTCCGTTGATCGCGCTCAATGACCGCCTGTTCCTGCTGATCAACGCAGGGGCGCCCCGTCGCCCAGGCTGCTGGATTTCGGTTTGTTCTGTGCCGAATAGCCGGCACTGCTGACGGCAGCACTGTTCGTGATGCTGTGGATCCGGCTGACACATCCCAGTTGATGCGTCGCATTGATCACCACGACGACTGTGATGCTGATCGGAGTCCTCGGCCCGCTGTACTGTCATCCGAGGTCGTTCATGAACGATCTCGGTCATCAAGACCTGCCGTATCTGGCCCATAATGCCTTTCCCAGCGACCACGCACCCTTCATGTGGAGCCTAGGATTCGCGTTGATGGCATTGAGACTTCTGCGTCGCTGAGGGCTGATATTGTCGTTGGGCGGGTTTGCTATGGCCTGGGCACGGATTTACGTCGGCGTGCATTTACCGCTCGACAGGCTCGAGCTTTCCTGGCCAAGTTGCTGCATCGACCGGTAGCGCGATTGGCGCTGCCGCTTTTCGGCAGACCCACTGTACCGACGCTATATTGCACGCTGCATCTGCCACCGAAGGCGTTCCCACGCCAATCCTGCTAACAAATAGCTGAAATGTAACCCTGCTCGTCATCGGAGTAACAAGAGGCCCGCATGCTCGATCATTGGTTAATGTCCATAATGCCGGCGATTCAGGCGCTGCACGGCTGGATTTACTGGATCGCGCTACTCGCGGCGCTGGCCGAGACAGTGCTTGTCGTTGGTCTGTTCTTGCCAGGATCGACCCTGTTGCTGTTGTTGGGAGCACTTTCGGCCAGCCCGGGCGGTCCGAGCTTTATCGGTATTCTGCTCTTCGCCGTCGTCGGGGCAACCTTGGGTGATAACGTCAACTACTGGCTGGGACGCCGCTACGGACAACGCTGGACGCGCGAGGGTTTGTGGCTGCTGCGTCGCGAACACATTGAAAAAACACACACATTCTTCGCACGGCATGGCGGCAAGAGCGTGTTTCTGTCGCGTTTCATCCCCAGCCTCAAGGAAGTTGCACCCTTTGTGGCCGGAACGGCCGGCATGTCGCCCCGCTGGTTCTTGCTGTGGAACTTGCTCGGCGCGCTCGGCTGGGGTCTGCAGTGGGTCGGCGCCGGCTATGTGTTCGCCCGTTCCCTCAATCTGGCCCAGCAATGGCTGTCGCGCAGCGCCATCGCCATCGCACTGCTCGCTCTGTTCGTGCTGCTGCTGTGGTATCTACGCCGGACCATGCTGCGCCACGGCCCGGCTTGGTGGGCTGCAGTCGTCGCGACCGTGCAAGCTTTCGCCCAGGTACTGCGCGACAACCCGCAGATCGAGGCCTTGCGCGGCAGGCATCCGCGCCTGTTCGGTCTGCTCGCCGCGCGTCTCGACCGGCGCCGTTTCGAGGGCCTGCCGCTGACCCTGATAAGCGCGGCTTTCATCTATCTGGCATTGTTGTTCAGCGGCTTGGTCGAGGACGTGCTCGCCTCGGATCCGATCGTTGCTCTAGACCACAGCGTCGCCGAACTCGTCGCTGCCCTGCGCACGCCGGCCTCGATCACGGCGGCGGTCTGGGTCAGCGGGCTCGGCGTCTGGCCGGTGGTACTGGCGATTCTGCTGGCGGCCGGACTCTGGTTGTGGCGCTCGCAGCGGCGCACCTATCTGCTGCCATTGCTGATGTCGGTCGGCGGTAGCACGGCCTTCACCTTTGCCGGCAAGCTAGCGCTGCACCGGCCGCGTCCGTTAGACGCCGCCGTGCATGTAGCGAGCTACGCCTTCCCCAGCGGTCATGCCACGGTGGCGGTGAGCCTGTTCGGTTTTCTTGCCTACATCGGTCTGCGCGAGCTGCGCCGCTGGCCGGCGCGGGTTAATCTGTTCTTCGCTTGGATGGTGCTGGCGTTGCTGATCGGCGCGAGCCGCGTGGTGCTGGACGTGCATTACCTGAGCGACATTCTCGGCGGCTATCTGGTCGGCGGCATGTGGCTGCTGGCTGCCAGCGGCTGGACCGAGTGGCTGCGCACGCGTTGCCCACTGGCGCCTGCCCGCGTGGGCACCCTGCCTGTCTTGGTCGGTCTGCTACTGATCAGCGTGGTTTATGCAGTGTCGACAGTGATGTATCCGCCACACCCGTCGCAGCCGGCACCGGTGGAGCAGGTCGTGCAAACCTTGCCGCAAGCCATCGAACCCTTTCTCACCGCCCACCTACCGCGCGAAGTGCGCACGGCACTGGGTACGCCGGCCCAGCCGCTCTCGCTGGCGCTGCTGGCCGGTAACGAAACACAACTGAGCGTCCAGCTTGCGGCAAGTGGGTGGCGAGCGGCCGATGGGTCGAGTGTCGGTGCGCTATGGCGGCTTTGGCGTCAGGGCTTGGACGATCTGCGCGCATCGCCTTCCCCGCTGTTTTGGCGGGGAGAACTTTACGCGCTGGCGTTCAATCATGGGGCAAAGCAGGGCAAGGCTCGGCTGACGCTGGTCCTCGTGCTGTGGCGCACGCCGTATCGCACCCAAGCTGGGCAATGGCTGTGGGTCGGCGTGGTTCGCGCCTATGACGGGATGCACTGGTATCCGGCCCGGCGCCTCGCGCCGAGCCTTGACGCGGCCCGGATGCGCGCGTTGCGGACACTACGCAACCACGGCTGTCTGAGCAACAGCCGGTCATTTCCCTGGGTGGCACCGCAGATCGGATACTCTTTGATCGGCGACCCGTTTTTCACCGATGGTCGATTGATACTGTCATGGCTGAATGCAACATGCCGCGTGCCAGCCGGGCCTTGACCGACGGTCGTAGCCGGGACTACACAAATCAAGCTGACCGCTTCGGCCACCGCCATCACACACAGGAAATCTTCGTGAAACAACCCAAGAACAGCATTGCCACCGTCGCCTCGCGCCTGATGAAGTTCGCCGAACGCCCACCATGGGCGCAGTCGTTGCGCGGTCATTGGCATGCCTACATCGCGCTTGCGGCCGAATTGCTGGATTGGGAACCGGAGGACGTGGCCGACGAACTCGACGCGCTCGGACTGCAAGGAATAGCGTTCGGCATGATATTCGAGGCTTTCGCCACCCACCGCGACAAAATCAGCTGCTCGTTCCTCGCGGACTATCTCAAGCGGGTCGGCTGGCGCGAGTCCGCTCCGGCGCGGCAGTATATCCAGACGCTGCGCGACAGTACCCTCGGCCTGTATGAGATTCTCGAAGTACATCGCGACAAGGGCTTTCTGCTGCGCGATCTACTGGATTCCGACGCTGAACCTCAGTTCGTGGACGAGCGCAGCGCCACGCATCACCTGGCCCGCTGGGACATCGTTGCCGCTCGCGTGCTGCCGGTGCTCAAACGCCGCCAGTTCAGCGGCGGCTTGCTGCCAATCCGGCGCGAAACTTATTTGCGCGTGTTGCGGCCGGAATGGGAGGAATCACGCGACGAACTCGAAGCACGGGCCGAATTCTTTCGCAGCCTGCCGGCCATCAGCGCCAGCCTGTGGCTGGTCGACGCCATCGAACAGGCCCAGGTGCCGTTGCCGGAATTGCGCAATTACGATGGCGAGCCGATCCTGCCAGGCACAGCGCAGCTGCCACTTCGCACCCCGGCCGACTCGGTCGCCGCGGTGCTGGACGCCGCCGCCGACTGGGTGCGCGCCGGCGATGACCCGCCATTCTGGAACTGGCTGGGAGGTGCGCCCGACGTGCCAGCTGCTCCCCCGCCCGAGCAGGATACGGGACTGATCTTTCAGAGCTATACCGATTCAAACGCACCGGTGCGCGGCGGAGCCGAATTGCAGGCCAACCGCCTGATCTTCACCGCTCTGTCCGCTGCGCGCATGGAGCGCGGACTGACGCGACTGCGCGCGTTGCTCGGCGCTGCACTAGGCGAAGCCCTGGTCAAATACGACAACCTGCAGGATACCCAGGCGCGCAAACACGCCGAGCCCGTTGACATCTCGCCGAAAGACGATACCGTCCCGCCCGAAATCGACGCGTCACTCATCCAAGAGATGCTGGATCGGCATTACCGCGCGGTGATCGACCAGCCCGTTCCCATGCTCGACGGCCTGACGCCGCGCCAGGCGGCTATCGATCTCCATACCCGCAAGCGCGCCCTTGAATGGCTCAAGGCCCTGGAAAACCATGAAGACCGGCGCAGCGCACGCGACGGTCAGACGCCTTACGATACCCGCTGGCTATGGACGACACTGGGGCTGAACAGGAACGATCAGATCCGATGAGCCCGTCCGTATCAGCGTCGCCCGGGTAGCCCGCTCGAAGGCGCTTGCTGCAGTCAATCATTTCGAAGTGCCATGCATTCGCCTCTTTCATTCTAATATTCTTTGGATTATTATCCTCGCATGACTGAGCGTGAAATCAAAGATTTGCTTTATGCACAGGTGGCCCGCATTGGCAAGGCGGTTGCCAGCCCCAAGCGTCTGGAACTAATCGAACTGCTTGCCCAGGCGGAGAAATCCGTCGATCAACTGGCAGCCGAGGCGGAGATTTCTGTCAAGCTGGCCAGCGCGCACCTCAAGGAACTACGCCAGGCCCGTTTGGTCGAGACACGGCGGGAAGGCAAGCGCGTGTTTTATCGTCTCGCTGATCGTAGTGTGGCGGATTTCTGGGTGAGTATCCGATCACTGGCCGAGGCGCATTTACTGGAACTGAAGAATGCGCTCGCCAGGATGTCGGAACAGACGGCAGAACTGACCCCGATCAACCGTGCGCAGATGCTTGAGCTAGCCAGGCGGGGCGAGGTTGTCGTACTGGACGTGCGTCCCGAGACGGAATTCGCTGCAGGTCACCTGCCGTATGCGCTCTCCATGCCACTTGCCGAAGTACGCAAACGCCTGGCGGAACTGCCGCACGACAAGCCCATCGTGGCGTATTGCCGCGGGCCATTCTGCGTGATGGCCAAGGAGGCCGTGACCTTATTAAGCCGGGAAGGTTACCGGGCCTCGCGCCTGGAAGACGGCGTAGCGGAGTGGCGGGCGCAAGGTCTACCGGTCGAGGCAAGGCTGTGCCCTGTGTTCGATGACTAATGCGGGCAAACCAACCATTGACAGCCGGCCGCAAAACTATCTCATTGAGGAGGATGGATCATGTTTTTCAGACAACTACCCACCAAGGATGCCACCCTGTCCTACCTGTTCGGCTGCGGTTCCTGCCACGTGGCCGTGGCCATCGACCCCGTGCTGGGAGACGAAGATTGGTTCATTGAGGAAGCCCGCAAGCAGGATGTTCGTATCACGCATGTTATCGATACGCATATTCATGCCGACCATTACTCCGGCGGCCGCCCGCTGGCCGAACGCAGCGGCGGCACGTATTGCCTGCATGAGGCGAACCTAGGCAACGTGCAATTCGGTTTCGAGCCGTTGGCGGATAAACAGCGCATCGAGGTAGGCAACGTCGCCATTGACGTGCTGCACACACCAGGTCATACCCCAGATTCGGTATGCCTTCTGGTCACCGACAAGCGCCGTGGCGATCAACCCTGGTTTGTGTTGACCGGAGACACGCTGTTCGTGGGTGCAGTGGGTCGCCCCGATCTTGCGGGCAGAGAAGTTGAAATGGCCGGCCAACTCTGGGACAGCCTGCATGGAAAATTACTGGATCTACCCGATGAAACGGAAATCTATGCAGGACATGTGGCGGGTAGCGTGTGCGGCGCCGGCATTTCGGGCAAACCCGGCTCGACGCTCGGTTTCGAGAAGCGCTGGAACCCATTGTTGAGCTTGTCCCGAGATGCCTTTATCGAAGCCTTGACCCAGGAAATCCCGCCACGTCCCGCCGAAATGGATCGCATGGTCGAGGTCAATCTGGGACTCAAACCGGCCCCCTCCGTAACAGCTTGAGGCATTACGATGAATTTCGATTCCGCCTCGAGTCAGGACGAAGCCCACCGGCGCGGCATACGTCTCAATGCCCCGCAATTTCTCATGCAGACCCTGCAGGTGGTGTTCGTCGGTCTGACCCTGGGCACCGAGCGTACTGTGCTGCCAACATTATCTGCCGATTTCGGTGTTACCAAAGGAGCCTTTCTGTGGCTGGCCTCCTTCGTCATCGCCTTCGGTTTCGTCAAGGGCCTAGTGAATTTCGCTGCCGGTGCCATGGCTGATCGCATCGGCCGCAAAAGGGTGCTGCTGCTCGGCTGGCTGGCGGCCTTACCTATCCCATTCCTGTTGCTGTACGCGCAGAACTGGGGCTGGGTTGTCATCGCGAACGTCTTCCTCGGCATCAGCCAGGGACTGGCCTGGTCCGTCACCGTGATCAGCATGGTGGATCTGGCGCGTACAGATCAAAGAGGTCTCGCGGTGGGGATCAATGAGTTCGGTGGGTATGCCGCCATGGGCGTAGCCGGGCTGGCGACAGGTATCCTGGCGGCCACTTACGGTCCGCGAGTCGCACTGTTCGGGTTTTCACTGGGGGTGATTCTGCTCGCCGCTCTGACTACCCTCTGGTTTGTGCGCGAGACGCGGGGATTCGCCCATGCCGAGAGCCGCGCTCACCGGGAAGGACGCCACGACGGCCCGAAAGCGCGGATTCCGCAAACCCGCACCGAAGAACCCGGAGCTTGGGAGATCTTCCTGCTGGTGTCATTCCGCCACCCCACCCTGCGCGCGCTCAGCCAGGCAGGCGTGACCAACAAGGTGGCCGATACGCTGGTATGGATTCTGTTTCCGCTCTATCTGCATCAGCGTGGTCTTGGCCTGGTGGGCATCGGCTGGGTGACCGGCGTCTACGCAGCAGTATGGGGCGCTTCGCAATTGTGGAGTGGGCCGCTGTCCGACCGCATCGGTCGCAAGTGGCTGATCGCCTGGGGCCTGTGGCTTGTAGCGCTGGGCGTTCTGGGTGTGTTACTGCTCGACGGGCTTGCTCTGTGGCTCGCCAGCGCCGTGGTCATGGGTATCGGGATGGCCATGCTCTATCCCAACATCATCGCAGCGGTCAACGACATCTCAGACCCCAGATGGCGCGGTGCGTCCCTGGGTGCCTATCGCTACTGGCGTGACACGGGTTATGCCATCGGCGGACTGATTCTTGGCGGGGTCGCCCAGCTCACCGACCATGTCACGCCCGCATTCTGGGTCACCCTGGTGCTGTTGCTGCTGTCCGGCGCCTGGGTAGCTTTCGGCAGCGTGGAAACTCATCCGCGGATCAACCCAGCGGCAACACCGAACGATGTGTTGTAAAGGGTATTCCTGTGGAATAAGAAACGCGCCCTGCCAGGGCTTAGCTGAAATGGATAATAACTTTTCGAGCACTCATCGGCGGCCAGGAAGTAAAGTGCAATCGCCGGTTTTTTACTCGGGGGTTATATGAAAAAAAAGGTCGTCATTGCAGGCAATGGATTCGCTTCTCTGTTTTTCATCATGTACTTTCTTGCTAGTCCCGTCTTCCCCTTCTTTGCCTGGTTCATTCGGAGAATCCATTCCCGCTATGATATCACCGTGATCGGAAACGGAGTATTCGTATACAGTCCGGCAATCCCTGGATTTCTGACTGGAAAACGGAACAAAGCAGGCATTACGGTCGACATTCGTCCCTTCCTGCAGCGGAGAAACATTCGGTTTGTCGAAGGCCAGGTGACTGATGTGCGGGATGATGGAAGAACGGTGATCACGGACCGGGGAACGTACACGAATGACGTCCTCTTTCTCGGTACGGGTCCATCTTTCAGGAAAGATGATATCCCAGGAACGGAGGAGCACACCTATTCTCCTTGTTATGGACCCGATGACATGGAGCGTTTCATGGCTAAGCTAGCGACGCTAGACGGCGGGATCGTCTATGTCGGATTCAAAATTAACAAGACTGACGGTTTTGTCGCCGGACGCACCGGGCCGATGTATGAGTGCGTCTGTCTTCTGGATTATGCCTTGAGAAAGAGAGGAGTTCGTGATCAGTTCGAGATTCATTTTTTTTCTCCCAATCGAAATCCAGGAGAAAAAGGTGTGCTCACCGACCGGCTCCGAGAGCGGGAGATCATCCTTGACGACGGGTATGCTCCTGTTGAATTCGTCGAGGGGGGCATGGTCAATCCGGACGGCACTTTCCGTAAAGCTGATCTGGTGCTCTATTCGCCGGAAATGACTGGCCCAAAATTCGCGAAACAGTCCTGCCTTCCCATTTCTGTGGGAGGCCACCTTGATGTCGATCGATATGGGCAAGCCAGGGGATTACATAATGTGTTTGCCGCAGGCGATTGCGCCAGTCATGAAACCCCTCCTCCATGGGTGCCGCATCAGGCCCATATGGCACAGCTACGTGCCAAAGCGGCGGCGCGAAACACGAAGGCCGTACTAGCCGGAAAGGGCGCAACCAATCGCTATCGCCACGAACTTTCGTGCATACTGGATATGGAGAATGATGCGCTATGGATGCACGTCTCTGAAGACGGCAAACCACCATTCTGGAATATTTTTCCTAGACGCTCAAAAATACTGATTCGCGTTAAAGGGTCGTTCGAGCGGATATTCCTATTTTATCTTCGGCATTTATGACGATCACTGAAATCAGAAACTTACTCAGCAGTCAGTAATATAGGCAACACTTGGATGCCTGAAGAACGAGCGGATCAGATTCGGCTGTGCGGCCATGTTGGCGAGTTGAAACTGGATGCGATCTTCCAGACGTTATCCGGCACGCAACGGCCGGCGGGCATTGCCCGTGCGCTTGGCGTGGCTCCAGACCAGCTCGTCGGGATTGAGTTCGGGGGCATAGTCGGGCAGGAAGTGCAACGTCAACTGGCCCTTTGACTGGGCGACATAGGTTTTGACGGCGCGGGTCTTGTGCGCAGGCAGATTATCGAGGATCAGATGCAGCGGCTTGCGTCGGCCGCGCATCAGGCGCTGTAGGAAGGTCACGAACAGGTCGTCGTTCAAGCCGCCCTTGTAAGTCGCGAACCAGAACGCCCCCTTGGCACTGACCGCCGAGGCGGCACTGATCCCTTGCCGTTGTCCGGGCACCGAGACGACCGGCGTGTATCCTTTGGCGCCCCAGGTCTTGCCGTGCACCGAGTCGGCACGAAAACCCGACTCGTCCCAAAAATAGATGTCGGCCTTGTCCCGCTTGGCCTGGCGGGCAATCGCCGGATAGGTTTCCCGTTGCCAGCGCTCGATCGCGTCAGGATCCCACTGATACGCGCGCTGGAGTGGCTTTTGCGCGGTCAAGCCGACCCGCGCCAGCAACGCGCCCACTGAGGCCAGGCTCAGCGAAACCCCCAATCGCTGTGCGATCAGTTCGCGCACGATCTGGCGGGTCCAAAAACCGAAGTCGAAGCCATATTGCCGCGGGTTCTTGCCGTTGACCCACCGGAACACTTGCCGCTCCTGGGCATTGCTCAACTTCCGGCGCCGTCCGGGTGCCCGCCGCAACTGCAGGGCCCGCTTGCCTTGGCCGCGCGCCTTCAGCCGTACCTTGTACGCCCACGTCCGGTGCATCCCGAACGAGGCCGCGATCGCGGCCGGCGATTCGCCCTCCGCCATCCGCTCCAGCGCCATGAAGCGCATCGCTTCCAGCGTCTCGCGAGTCAATGTCCGGCCATCGTTCTTCATACCTAATTATGACCGCATGAAGACATCATTTGTTCCCTAATCTACCGACTTATGAGTAAATCGTCCGAAGCGCAGTACCGTGCTGGGCAACACCAACAGATTCAATATCGCAGATGTCATTAATCCGCTCAAGATGACGATTGCCATGGGGCCATCAATTGCATTACCTGGAGCCTGGCGGCCCACAGCTAACGGCAAAAGACCGAACGCTGTTACTAAAGTAGTCATCAAAATTGGGGCGAGCCGTTCCTGTGCCCCCCGTATGGCCAACGCTTTGTTCCAGCGTTCCCCTTCTACATATACCAGATGTTCATAGTGAGCAATCATCATCATCCCATTGCGCAGCGTGATACCAAACAAGGTAACAAAGCCCACCATGCCTCCCATCGATAGGGTGCCCCCAAATACGACAAATATACCTAGAACGCCACCAATCAAGGCGAATGGGATATTGGCGAGGATCAGGGCAAGGTTGCGCATGCTGGTCAGCACCAAGGACAGCAGCAGCACGATGAAAACAGCTGCGATGAGGGACGTGAGAAGCAATCGAGTGGTTGCTCGTTTTTGCTCCTGCGCGCTTCCTGCGAACTCCAAGTAAGCCCCGTGAGGTAGCTCGAGCTTACTGTCGAGCGCGGCCTTTGCGGCCCTAACGAAAGAGGCGATGTCACGCCCGGCCACACCAGAGGTAACCGTAATCACGCGTCGACCGCCTTCGTGAAGGATTGCCTTTGGTCCGCTCGTGGCATAGATCATCGCCACATCACGAAGTGGCACCGTCACACCATCGCTGGCGCGTAGCAGTAGATTCCCGATAATCGATGGATCTCGTCGCTGAGAGGATGGCAGACTTACTGTGACATCGAAGATACGATCCCCGGTATAGATCTGCCCAACGACATCACCGCCGTAGGCCGTGTGCAACGTGTCCAGCACGTCCACAGGGTGCAGTCCCCAGCGTGCCAATGCGCTTGGCTCCAGACGGATTACAAGCGAAGGGCTATTCGGTTGCGACTGCATTTGCACGCCCGTGGCTCCCGGAATCGTGCGTAAAATAGCCGCGACCTGACGTGCCATGGAGCCAAGCTGGTTCAGCTTCAAGCCAAACACATGTACCACCACCGGTGCTCTCTGGCCGGAAATGGTCTCTTGGATGCGGGCAGACAGGAACGTCTTAACCGCGAAAGTAGCACCGGGGATGGCGTCGACCACATTCTGTATAGTTTGTCGTGCTGTTACGATTGCTGGACCGCCCATCGGCTTGAGAGCAACGTCGAACTCGCTGGTATTGGTGCCTAGGACATCGTGAGATTCCGGCGCCCGTCCCACGTGTTGTGTCACAGACTCTACGAACGGTAATGCTTCAAGGTGAGCGGACACGATCTTGCCCATACGTAGGGACTGCCCAAGCGATGTGCCCGCCGTCATGACCATATGGATGATGTAGTGACCTTCCTTGAGTTGTGGGATAAAGCGGGCACCGAAAAAAGGCAAAGCACTGGCGCCCAGCAGAACCATGAGTAACACTGCCGCGAAGACCCACCGATAATGGCGATCTATCCGCAAAAGCACATAGCGGTAACCTGGCTTGATCCAACGTATGAGGGGCGGTTCGCGGCTGGGGATAGACCCACGGGCTAACCAAAACATGCACAGCACCGGTGTTACAGTCAACGCCACGAGCAATGAAGCCAATGTGGCCAGCACGTAGGCATACCCCAACGGCGCAAACAAACGGCCGGCAACTCCAGGCAATGTCATCACTGGCACGAACACCATGGCGATGGCCAGGGTCGCATAGACTACGGCGCTACGAACCTCCAGAGTTGCATCACGAATGACTCGCAACGTGCTACGTGGTGCACTCTGGGCATTATTTTCGCTCAACCTGCGGTAGATGTTCTCCACCGTGATTACCGCGTCGTCTACCAACAGACCGATTGCTATTGCCAATCCGCCTAACGTCATCGTATTGAGGGTGTAACCGAACATCTGCAGAAGCAGAGTTGCGGTCAGTAGCGACAAAGGAATGGCGGCCAGAGAGATGAGTGCGGTCCGCCAGTTAAAGAGGAATAGAAACAACATGATTGCCACCAGCACACCACCGATGGTCAGCGCACTTCCGAGATTGCCGACGGCTCGATGTACGAAGCTTGCGGGCCTGAAAAGATCCGGCCAGAGCTTTATGTGCTGTTTAGCGAGCACAGGTTCGAGGGCGTGTAAGGCCGCGTCCACGCGTCGTGTCACCACCAGCGTGTTAGTGCCGTATTGTGCCCAGACAAGAATTTGCACACCGGGGTGACCGTCAATCGAGGCAGCCCCTACCGGAGGTGCCGGGGCATATGTGACCGTCGCTACGTCACCCAGTGTGACTGGAACGCCGTGCCGCATGGCAACGATTGCCGTCGCTAAGCGGGCGGGGTTTGTGGCTTGGCCTTCGGCCTGTATCTGGATACGTTGGTTGGGTGTATCAATGAAACCCGCGGCGCGAATTCCGGTGGCCAAGCTGGTGGCATGTGCGATCTGGGCGATTGACAGCCCGTAATGCTCTAAAGCGACAGGATGGAGTTGGACCTGTAACTGGCGCACTTGGCCACCGAAGACCACTGCATCGGACACACCCTTGATGGCCAGGAGCCGGCGTCTCACCGTCCACTGGGCGACGGTATGCACGTCCATCAATGATCGTGTCTTGGAAGTGAGCCCGAATATCAGCACCTTCCCCGTCGACGAGGTCAACGGTGTCATTGTGGGCGTCTCAGCCCCTGATGGGAGTTGGTTGGCCACATTAGCTAGCCGTTCGGCAACGAACTGTCGGTCAAGATAAACGTTCGTGTTCTGGCCGAAGGTTACTTTGATGACTGAGATGCCAGCGGTGGAAACCGAGCGCATCGAGGCGATACCGATCACCCCATTGATCACATTTTCGATCGGCGTGGTAACCAACTTCTCGACCTGACGGGGAGAGAACCCCGGGGCCTGCGTTTGAATAACCACTTGGGGTGGCGCGAACTCAGGGAAGACGCTGTATTGCGCATGTGTAAGCTTGAAACCACCATAGATCGCCAATATTGCAGCTAACGTGATTGCCACCCCGCGATGATGCAGAGACCATGTAACCAACTGCTTCAGCATCGTTTAGCGTCCCCTCAGTCGTCGTCGCCAGGTGGCGACGACGACTCGCCCTGCTGTTGTTGGATGGAAAACAGCGTTTGTGCTCCCTCGGTAACAATAACGTCGCCCGGACCAGGGGTATTGGGTTCGAACCAGCCATCTCGGGTCGGGTAACGTGTCGATATAGGCTCGCGCCGATATGTATTTGTATCGCTGCGCATGAATATCCAGGCCGAAGAACCGGACCAGATCACAGCTGTCCGCGGCACGATAACGCCATCCATCTTTGGTCCATGAGGAATGAGACCGACCACGCCGGTGCCATAGGCAAGTCGGTCTTTGACCTGAATCGTCCAGGCGTAAAACGCAATTCCCTGTAACCCCTGCCCTAAGGTCGGAGCAACGGAAATCCAGGTAGCCGGGATTCTGGCTCCATCAATCGTGACGAGAGTAATGCTATTTTTAGGTGAAGTGATCCGCGTGCGCCCTGGCAGTGTAAGTCGTATAAGACGTGCCTCACCTGCAGCTAACTGCCTCAGGTGTCGCGAGCCCGGGGTTAGCCAATTGCTGATCACCGATCCCCACTCGGCACTCGCAGATGCGCGCACCACCATGAGACCCATCTTTGCCTTCTGCAGTGCGGCATGATCGGCTTGCCAACGTGCTTGTGCGCTTTGCACTTGGTGATACGCGACATTTGCATGCAGAGCATACAACCTCCGCAAACGCCGGTACTCTGCATCGGCCGCCGCAGTAGTAACACGCATCGCCACAAGGGTCTGTCGTGCGTCGATTACAGTGCGCGCAGTGGCTATCAGGCTCGCCCCCGAGATCACGCGGCCGTAAGCGGTCCACGATGGTCGCCAAGACTGTCGGCGCAATTTCTCGGTGCGCAAGCTTATGGTCCGGGACATCCGTGGCGTCACTACCACCGACAGCGATGCCACACCCTGAAGAGTGGCATAGACCGGCAGCGGCAGTATCAGTACAGCAATGAACAGAACTGAGTAAAAGGTCCGCATCATGGAAAGTGCTCACGTTGTTGCGCTAGGGAACCGACAGGACCACGACATCGCGTGAAGCCGCTTGGAATTCGGCGCCGTGTCCGACCCCAGCGGGTGTTCGATCAGGGTGGCGATACGCAGGCGTGCATGTAACAGTTGCGCGTGTGCATCGATAACATCGAGTTCGCCCTGCACTAATGCTATGCGAGCTCGCAGCCAAGTAGTGCGAGCAATCTGACCGTGGGTCAGCGCAGTATGGTCGTCTCGCACCTGCTTCTGGTCATCCCGCAAACGCTGTAGCGCCAACTCCAGCATTCGCTGTGCGGTACGGTATGTGGTGACTGCATTTTTTAGCTGGCTGATCAACTCCAGCTGGAGGGCGCGTAACTGGTCCGCTCTCAGCGTCCGTTGCGCGCGTGCTTCGGCGATAGGCCCTTGGTTCTGGTTGAATACGGGCAATATCAGTGAGAACCCAAGCGACCAACGATGAGCACCTTGATCCCACCGATAGCCAGGTCCAACGGTGATACTAGGGTATTGCTGAGCGATCGCGAGCTTCAACCGGAACTGACTTGCCGCATAACGGAGTACATCTGCCCGCACATCAGCGCGCTGAGTCAATACGAAAGTTTGTAATTGGCTCTCCGGCGGTAGGCTCCTGGGTCTCGATATTCTGTCAGTGGCACTGATGCGGATCTTAGCCAGCCGGCCATCGGGAATACCGATGGCATTAGCCAGAGCTTGTTGCGCGCGTGCTGTTGCGGCGCGGCCAGTGACCACCGCATTCATTGCCTTGTTCCATAGCCGTTTTGTGGCAAACGCGTCGAACGGAGGGCTCTGGCCGGCGTTCACAGCCGCAGTGTCAGCGTCAAAAAGTGCACGAGTATCTTCCACTCGGGCCTCGAGCAGGAGCTGACGGCGGCGCGCTGTCACGAGGTCAAGCCAGGCATTCTTCACTTGAGCATCAATGGCCCATTCCGCCTGCATAAAGGTGTAGCGTGCAGCTTCGACGTGTGCTCGCGCCACAGCGATACGGTCGCCGTGTTTACCGGCTGTGATCAGCCTCAAAGCGGCGCCGATATCCACAGTCCAGGGGGATATGTTGACCGGCGCATTTGTTGTGTACAGAGGCGTGAGACTGAGGGGCGGATTCGGGTAAGCAGCCGCTGTTCGTTCGGCGGCAATGGCTTTGAACCAGCGATCACGGGCGATTGCGAGGTTCGGATCATAGTAGTGCGCCACTAGCACAAGCGAGGCTACAGACCATTGCTGTAAGGGCCAACGCGTGACATTGATATCGTGCCGAGCAAGGTAATCTCTCAGGTCAGAGGACTGCAACGAACGTTGTTGCAGGGTCGCGGCACTTGTCCCCGCAGTGAGTGGGTGCGCATGAAACGTGGCGCAGCCAGATAGAGACAAGACACATGTCATACTGTATATATATCTTCTCATTATCGATATTGTCTAAACGTTGTGGCCGAAAAATCTCTTACCTCCATCGTGTTTCCAGTATCTTCAAATCATCATGAAGTGCCTTGAGCAACTCGCCACTGTTCGCCCGGTAATAAACCATCTTTCCATCGTTACGCATGGAGAGCCAACCTTGGTCGCGCAAGAGCTTAAGCTGGTGAGATGTCGCCGCCACTGTAAGTTCCAGAACGTGAGCGACATCACAAACGCACAGTTCACCTTGGGTTAACGCAAAGAGTATCTTCAGCCGCGTTGTGTTGCCGAGCAACTTATAAAATTCGGCCAATTGAGGCAGTAATTTTTGCTCAGCCACAAGTCCCGCTTTCACGCGAGCAACCTTCTCCTGTTCGAAGCAGGTCACGTTGCACATTGGACCGACGGGGAATTTACCTGATGTTTTCACGGACGCATCGCTTCGACATTTACGCAAATAATAAAATATATACAGGAACGGGTCAATCAAGTATCTTCGGAGCTTGACTCCGGGCAGGAATTTTTTCTGCTGGGGTAGGGGTAGGCTATCTGCCGATTATATTGACTGCCACAACAAGAAACAGAAACCCTTCATCTGGCTCACTCGGATGGAGGCGACTCGTGCCCTATTTTAACAGGCTGTTGAAAAAGTCCTGTAAACCCGGAAGATTGGTTTTGTATTGTTGAGTGAGGGTTGTGGCCGATGCGCGGTGCCGACATACATCAGGATGGGCTGTTCAGCACGGTCAGCCCGGAGCAACGGGTGCCGAAGGACCATCCTCTGCGCCCGATCCGGCGGATGGTCGATCAAGCGCTCAAAGAACTCGACGCTGACTTCGATGCGCTGTATGCCCATATGGGCCGTGACTCGATCCCGCCGGAGAAGCTGCTGCGCGCGCAACTGTTGATGGCGTTCTACACCATCCGCAGCGAACGCCTGTTGGTCGAACAGATCGACTACAACCTGCTGTTTCGCTGGTTTGTGGGCTTTTCCATGGACGATCCGGTCTGGCACCACTCCACGTTTACCAAGAACCGTGACCGCCTGCTTGCAGGCGATGTGGCCCGCACCTTCTTCGCCCGGGTGCTGGATCAGGCCCGTGCGGCCGATCTGCTGTCTAGCGAACACTTCAGCGTCGATGGCACGTTGATCGAAGCGCTGGCCTCGCACAAGAGCTACCGGCCCCGGGACGAGGACGCGCCGCCGAGCGGTGGCGGGCGCAATCCCACGGTGGACTTTCGCGGGCAGAAGCGGTGTCGGGAAACGCACGTCTCCAGGACCGACCCGGATGCCTTGCTGTATCGCAAGAGCGAAGGCACGACCGCCAAGCTCAGCTACCTCGGACACCTGCTGATGGAAAACCGCCACGGCCTGATCGTCGAGTCGCAGACGAGCCAGGCCACCGGCACGGCCGAGCGCGAGGCCGGTGTCGAGCTTGTCGACGCGCTCGGCGGGAGCCACCGGATCACGCTGGGCGCGGACAAGAACTATGACACGCAAGGCTTTGTGGCGGCGATGCGTGGACGAAACGTCACGCCGCATGTGGCTCAGAACACGGCCGGGCGCCGCTCGGCCATCGACGGGCGCACCATCGGCCATCCCGGTTACCGAACCAGCCTGACGATCCGCAAGCGGATCGAAGAATGCTTCGGTTGGCTCAAGACCATTGCGGGTCTGCGCAAAAGTCGGTTTGTCGGACGCGAGAAACTGGATTTCCAGTTTGTGCTCAGCGCGGCGGCCTACAACCTGGTGCGGATGCGCAATCTGGGACTGGCAGCATGTTGAAGGCACACATCAAGGGATCGGTGCGCCCAGAGATCGGGATTTGGGCTGTTTTCGGGAAAAATCAGGCCCCAGATCCGAAGGGGCACGTCGCCAATGGACCCTGATCAACATGATAACCGCTAAATCGGGGGAATTTTCAACAGCCTGTTAAGGGCACCTCTAAAAACGCCGAATTGAATTCAGGGGTAAAAGGGGTTTGTAGAAATCCTGATGGTTGACGATTTTAGTTAATGTTCAGATTCTGCATCCGGACTTCATTCAGTCAGAATACCTTGAGTGAGGGCTATCCTGCTGCAATGCCCCCTCATCATCCGGCCAGCCACACCAGGCGTCGCATGTTGTAGACCAGGTTCATCATCCCGATCTTAACCTCAGCCCGCGCCTTGCCGATGGTGCGTATCAATCGATTGGCCTGCTGGGCAAAGATGTGCTCGACCTGCGCCCGTATCTTCGAGCGTTGACGGTTGGCGGCCTGCTCGCGTTCATTACAAGGCACGCTTGCGGCTGCCCTTGCGATGGATGTGGCTACGGTAGCCGGCCCGCGCGAGCGCGTGCTCGCGGGTCTGGTCGCGGTAGGCCGAATCAGCCCGGACATCGCCACTGCTGCTCCTAATTTGTTTGGCAGATCATATATCGTTCCGGATCGATGTTTGGCATTCGATCCAATTTTTTACGATACCGTGAATCCTTTTACCAGTTTGGCGCCTCTATAAAGGGTAAGTCGCCGCATTGGTAACTTGCTTGAAAACGATCTTGATTCACTAGATTGTCAGTGCCTGTTGAAGTTGTCGTTATCCATCCTTCATTGAGAGGTCTATATGAGATCGCACCATAAAGTACTTAAAGTCGCTCTTGCCAGCGTTGTCGCTTCTGCAGCCCTGGCTGCAGGTACTGCAGCCAACGCAGCCTCTGGCCCGAAAATGGTCAAGTGCTTCGGCGTCAATGCGGCCTATCGCAACGACTGCAAAACCGCCACCGGTTCCTGCGCCGGCACCGATCCGAAAGCGCGCGATCCGAACGCCTTCATCATGGTGCCGCAGGGCGTATGCGGCATGATCGCGGGCGGCACAACGCATCCCAGCGATGTTGCCCTCAAACGCGAGCAGATGTTCCACCACAAGCTGATGGAGATGTCGCCGGAGAAACGCGAGATGGTCAAGAAAATGCTCGAAATGAAGCGCGAAAAACTGCTTGATGAGAGCGGTTCCTGATCGACGCATGAACGCGCCTGACCGCCAAGGCGATGTTGCTCCGATCCCGGCACAGGCCGGGATCGGGCTACGTGCCGAATACGAACGGGAAATCCTGCTGGGCGGCACTGCAGCCGCCTGGCTCGAGGCCCATAGCGAAAACTATTTCGGTCCGGGAGGCCGGCCGTTGCGCAATCTGCGTATGCTGGCCGAGCGTTACCCGCTAAGCCTGCATGGCGTCGGCATGGGGCTGGGCAATACGGATCCCATGGACGACGGACACCTGCGGCGGCTGCGCATGCTGGCCGATCAGGTGCAACCGGCGCTGATATCCGAACACCTGTGTTGGAACGCACGGGGCGGCAGGCACTTCAACGACCTGCTGCCGCTGCCCTATACCGAGGAAGCGGTCGCGCATGTCGCGGAGCGTATCGGTCGGGTGCAGGACACGCTCGGACGGCAGATCCTGCTGGAGAACGTCTCCAGCTATCTGGAGTTCGATGCCTCGACGCTGCGCGAGTGGGAATTCGTGAGCGCCGTGGCCGAATCGGCCGACTGCGGCATTCTTCTCGACGTCAACAACGTCTACGTGAATGCCTGCAATCACGGCTATGCAGCGCTGGATTTCATTTGTGCGCTTGACCGGCGGCGCGTGCGGGAGATCCATCTGGCCGGGCATACGCGACGTGAATTCGAGGACGGTACGGTGCTGCGCATCGATACGCACGATCAACCCGTCTGCGCCGAGGTTTGGGCGCTCTATCGAGAAACTCTGGAGCTGGTCGGCCCGCGCCCTACCCTGATCGAATGGGATGCCGCCCTGCCCCCGCTTGCGGTGCTTGAGACGGAAGCGGCAACCGCGGAAGGGCTACTGGGAGAGGTTCAGGATGTCGACATTGTCTGAGCTGCAAGGTGCATTCGCGGCGGTGTTGGATGACCCGGAATGCACCGCGCCGCTCGAGATAGCCGACGGTAATCTCTCTGCTTCCCGCCGCATCGCGATCTATCGGAACAACGTGCGCATCAGTCGCCGAGATGCGCTTGCCGGGATCTACCCCGCCGTGTGCGCACTGGTAGGTGAGGCGTTTTTCGAGATCGTTGCAGAGGATTATGCGTGGCAGACACCCTCGGTCAGTGGCGACCTGCGCGCCTACGGCGAGACATTCCCCGACCACCTCGCCGGGCAGCCGAAACTTGCCGCTCTGTCTTATCTTCCGGACGTCGCCCGCCTCGAATGGGCCTGGCACACCTGCTTCCATGCCGCGGAAGTCACGCCTCTGGGCGTGCCGGACCTGGCTGTGCTGGCGGACGCGGTCGACCCCGGGCTGGCCCTCATACCGGCCGCCCGACTGCTGAGTCCGCGATTTGCCGCAGCCGAGATCTGGTCGTTTGCGCTCGACCTGGAACGTCACCCAGAAGGGCTCGACCTCGACACGCTCGAAGCGGCGCCGTTGCTCGTGGCGCGTCCAGGCGAAGAGGTATTCGTGCTGTCGCTGGGCGAACCCGACTATCGCTGGCTGGTTCTCGTCGACCAAGGCGCGTCCCTCGCGGATGCGCTGGATGAAACGCTCGCGTTACATCCCGATTTCGATTTCGCGCAAAGCCTGTCGCAGATGCTGGCGTACGGGGTCTTATGCGTGCCCCAAACAGGAGAAGATCATGATCCTCGATAAATCCGTCGACGTTTATGCGCGCGTTTCCGCGATCCTCAACAAGGCGTCCCCGCTGGCGGACCTGCTGCTGAGGCTGTGGGTCGCCGAAGTATTCTGGCGGGCCGGCATGGTCAAAATCCAAAGCATGTATTCGACGATGTACATGTTTCAGCATGTATACCACGTTCCGCTATTGCCGCCGGATGTGGCGGCCTACATGGCGACAGGTATCGAGCTTGGCTTCCCGATATTGCTTGCATTGGGTCTGTTCACGCGGTTTGCGGCCGGCTTCCTGTTTGTCTACAACATCATCGCCGTGATTTCATTTCCGGCACTGTGGTCGACCGGCTTCACCGACCACAAGGTGTGGGGATTGATGTTGTTGACGACACTACTACATGGCCCCGGAATTTTATCATTTGACGCCGCAATTCGGCTATGGTGGCGTAGAACACGTAGCGGGGCAAAACTTGCGTAAAATGATTCCGATATCTTATTGCCATCTGAGCGCTGATAACATGTTACCAATCTACGCGTTGATAACCAATGAAACGGTTGCTGTCGCATACCAAGATAGATTGAGCTTAAAACACAGCGAATTCGCAAAAAAATTAACCGAACTCAAAAAAATGACAGCTCGAGAGATTGCCAATACCCAATATAGACGTGGCGCTTGGTTTGATCCGATGCAAACGAAAATCGGCAACAAAAACCAAAAGTCATGGAAACAGGCGAACTATTGGTATCGAAAGTCTGCTGCAAATGGAAGCGCAAAAGCACAGTGCCGATTGGCTAGAGATTATGCAAGAGGTCTTGGGTTCCCCGCCAGCGCGACAAAAGCCATCTACTGGTATCGTCGTTCAGCCGATCAGGGCAACCCAATCGCAGAAGTCAATATGGCTATTGCATATGCCAATGGTATTGATGTGCACTCCGACCCGCACAGGGTTGTTTATTGGTTTAGAAAAGCTGCATTACAATCCAATATCATGGCTGAAAACAATCTCGGTATTGCTTATGAACTCGGCCGAGGCGTTCATCGCAATTACAATAAAGCGATACATTGGTTTTCTTTGGCCGCATCGAAGGGTGATGCACGTGCCCAATACAATCTGGGAAGCATGTATTTTCGAGGATTAGGGGTCTCGAAAAATATGCGCCTCGCTGACTACTGGCTAAACAAATCAGCGGCGCAAGGAGATTATTCTGCGAAATCAGCATTAAGGCACATCAAATATATTGCGAAAGAAAAAACAACCGTTGCTTATCACAACAAGAAAGAAAACAAGAATACGAGAGGTAACTGAGCATGCAGCATGACCACGAACTTCTTGAATCGGCCAAAATGGGCGATCAGGAAGCTGTCGAGAAATTACTGATTTCGTGTCGTCCAGATCTGCAAAGGATCGCCAAATCCCAATGCTCGAGCAGCGTGGACCCAGACGATGCCGTGCAGGAGTCCATGATGCAAATTTATCGGAGACTAGGCACGCTTCGGACACTGGTTTCATTTCCTGCATGGATTTTTTCGATTGTGCGAAGGGAGTGTTCCAGACTATTACGATCCATGCGCGGACTTACGACTCTGCCTGAGCCGGATAATATTGTATTTATTTATACCGAGAATCCAGGATTACAATATGACTTGATCTCGGCCATTCAGTCTCTTCCTGATAAATACCGGGCAGTAATCATTTTGAGAGATGTCGAGGAATACTCGATTTCAGAGATTGCAAATCAACTTGCACTCACGCGAGAAGCGGTTAAAAGCCGCATCCATCGTGGGCGTCAAATGATTCAGGAGTATCTCGACGATTAAATCCGACTATCAAGGCCGAGGACTGACGTATGCGTTGATGCTTATCCGACTAGCCCGAATGATCCAATCTTATGCTGAACCGGCGGCATTCCTCAATGATCTTGCCATCACCAAGGCCAATTATTCCAACCAACCATCAGCGAGATCATGAAGCTGCGTATCGGCATGTAATATAAAGTCAAAGTCCACGACCTCTATGGCAGCTACCTTCGGGACACCCTCCGGCGCCTGGTCTAACCACAAACACTGTGACAGGATGGTTCTAACTGGCGATCGGTACGCGAGCCAGCATGCTGAATTTCAGCGGCATCTGGTTAGCATTCACTATCAGGCACATCATCAGATTAACTGGGTATCCCGGAGATCGTGTTGATACTGGTCTAGAGATCGCCGTTTTCGAACAAAGAGGTCAATGTTGATATCCGAGTGCCGTAGTTGGTTTCTCGTTCGATTTCGATACTTCAATACTCCTTGTGATAATCGTGTTCGCATTCTTGAACGGAGTCTTGCAAATACTTCAGATTCAACAAGCCCATCTAGACCATTCCGTTCGAGCCTTCATCTTCAGTTGCGGCATGCAACCGACAGATGAAGGCTGCCATTTGACCCAAACGAGCCTACTGCCTGGGCGCAAACATGATAATGGCCATCCCGGTGAGAGCGACGAGAGCGCCGATAACATCCCGCAGACTGGGACGTATCCCTTCGACCATCCATAGCCAGCCGATTGCCACGGCGATATATACGCCACCATACGCGGCATATGTTCGCCCAGCCGCGGTGGGATGCAGGGTCAATAACCACGCGAATGCGGCCAGCGAAACCGCCGCGGGCAACAGCAGCCAAAGCGGCTTGCCCTGCTTGATCACGAGCCAGGGCAGATAGCAGCCGACGATCTCGGCCACCGCCGTGACGACAAACAGGAGCACGATGCGCAGCAAGGCCAGAGCCGAACCAACGACGGTGAGTCCGCCACTTTCTACGAGAGGCACTATCAGGAAGCCTCCAGCTCTCGCCCGCTGTCGAGCCAGCCGCGCTTGCCATCGACGTAATGGAGGACGTTCATATACCCCAGTGACTCCAGCCGCTCGGCCGCCAAGCCGGCACGCTGGCAGACCGCGCTCGCGCAATAGACCACAATCATCTTACCGCGGTCCGGAACTTCACGTGGCGCCCGTGTCAGGATCTCATCCGATACGATGCTAATGGCGCCCGGCAAATGACCTTCATCGTAGGCCGTACGCGGTAACGTATCAATCAAGACAAAATTCTGGGCGTTATCGATAAGCTCAGCGAGTTCATCAGGCGATATCTTTTTAGTCATGACACCCTCCATAACAGGCTTCAAACATTTTCGGCAGGACGGCGCTCATCTCGAAAGAAGGCTTTGCTCAAGCCCCAAAGGAATAACGCAAACAGGGCATGATTGATCAGAAGCCCAATAGCGATGCGGGGTCCGACGGCCATGCCAAAGAACCCCCAGCCGACGAATGGCACGAAAACGAGGAGTGCGAAAATCCACAATCCAGCGGCCAAGAGCACCACACTGGAGAACGCCAGCCTGGGTCTGAAAAACACAATGAATACGACAGACCAGAAGGTGACATAGGCCAGATGGAACGCGATGCCGACAGGGACCGGGAGATGCCGGCCAAAGAGCGTGTCGGCGAAGAGCAGGCCCAACGGGGCTGGCATCGGCGAAATGCCGCTTTTCAGGGTCGCTATGAGGATGGCAGCCAGGGCGATCCCGTTGATCAGACCGACGGCAATTGCTTTGCCCCAGTCCCTGGAGGCCATCGTGCGCGGTGATTCCATGTTAGCTCTCTCGGTGAATGCCTCTGGCATGAGGCGTGCGAGTCTGTGGTTCCCAAAAGCCGGTGACACCACCTCTCAATCAGTACTCGATAGCTCGGCTCGCTGCTTTCGTGGTGGGACAGCGTTCGCCACATTTGTCTTGGGAATCAGCACAGCAAGCTCCGGTCAGCGCCTGGGTCATATCCAGTAGGGTGTCGAACTGGGCGCTGTACAGGATGAACTGTCCCTCGCGTCGACTCTTGATCAACCCTGCATGGGTTAATTTCTGCAGATGAAATGTCACTGCGTTGGCGGCAAGGCCGCAGGCCTCGCCCAATTTCCCAGCCGCGATGCCATCAGGCCCGGCCTGCACCAACAGCCTGATCATCTTCAGTCGAGCTGGATGGCCAAGTGCTGCGAGCTTCTGAGAAACGTAAGCGTCTTCATCCATGTATTCAATATTACACCATTAGTTGAAATATAAGAAATCATATTTTTTGATAGCCCAATACACACAAACTTCCGTTTCTTGATTGGCACGATTCTTCTGCCAATTTGTATCTCACCGCGGAAGAATAATGGGGTCCTGCAATCAAGCATGTATATTGCTAACGACACGAGGTCTGGTCTTTCAATCATGCATGCTTGCTAAACTAAGCTTCGTGTCGACGTGCATTTTGTGGCGGGGCCAGCCAGAGAGCGCCGAATGCATCCCTGACGCCTGTGCCCACAACGACGTCCCCGGCAACGGGAAGACAGACGCTCATGATCCGCTGGACGGGGGCCGAGTTATGGTGCCACTTCCATCCCCCGCTGGGTTGAATCGATCGTTCCAGACATACTAGTCTCCTCAACGATCCAAGTAGACGAAGGTGATGCGTCATGCCCTGGGAAAAGTCATTCGACGAAGACAAGATCGTCGGCAAGGCGATGAATATTTTTTGGGCCAAGGGTTTTGAGACGGCCTCCATGGCCGATCTCATCGCCGGCACGGGCATAGCGCGTGGCAGCCTCTACAATGCCTTTGGAGGCAAGCGTCAACTGTTCGTCAAGGCGCTGGAAAAATACGACCGGGAGAACCGGCGCACGATCCTAGCCGACATGGAGGCGCTGGATGATCCGACGCGAGCCATTGCCACACTGTTTGATTTCATTGTGTCGGAAACTGTTGCCGATATGGACAGGAAGGGCTGTTTTCTCGTCAATACCTCCCTTGATCTGGCCATGCATGACGATCAAGTCAAGCGCATCGTGAAGCACGGTATGGGCGAATTCGAGGCGTTCTTCCGACGCAGCATCGAGGTCGCGCAGGCGCGTGGGCAAGTCCCCGGTTCCCTCGATCCGGTGACCACCGCCAAGGGACTGCTTGCAATGGTCGTCGCCATCCGCCTGCTTGGCCGCGGCGTCTACGACGCATCGACACTCAAGGCCATTGCCGCCCAGGCACAGCGCCTGCTGCACTGACACCCGTCGCCATCATCTTCCCATGTGAACCCCCGGGTCCAGGCCAGCCCCGGTGTTGACCGATCAGTTTAAACTATCTATATTTTAACTGCACGGTCTAAACAGGCACCGATTCTGCAACCCATCGCCGCCGCGCAAGAAGCCTCAAACAACCGCCTGCTGGAAAAAGCGACCGCCCCGCCCGCAGGAAACCATCACCCATCCACTGCCGTGGATGAACACCACCCGAACTGCAACAGGAAATGACCATGACCGATTTCACGCTGTACGACGAAACCAACGCACCCGAAGGCAGCAAGGAGCTGCTTGCCAAGTCGAAAGCTGCCTATGGCATGGTCCCGAGCCTGCACGCCGTCATGGCTGAAGCGCCGGGCCTGCTGGAGGCGTACCAGACCGTCCACGAGCTGTTCGCAAATTCCAGCTTCGACAAGGACGAACTGACGGTCGTCTGGCAAACCGTCAATGTCGAGCACGGCTGCCACTACTGCGTACCGGCGCATACCGGGATCGCCATGAGCATGGGTGTGGACGACGCCATCACCCAGGCGCTGCGCAATGAAACGGCGTTGCCCAATGCTCATCTGGAAGCCCTGCGCACCTTTACGTTGAACGTGGTGCGTGGCCGTGGCAACGTGGACGAAAGCGCGGTGCAGGCCTTTTTGGACGCCGGCTTCACCAAGCGTCAGATTCTCGAGGTGGTGCTCGGCGTTTCCCAGAAGGTGATGTCCAATTACACCAATCACCTGGCAAATACGCCGGTCGATCCACCGTTCCGCAAGTTCGCCTGGCAGAAGAAGGCCTGAAGCGGCCGAGAATAATCAACTGTCCGAAGCGCTCGCCGTCAGACACCCGTGTCTGGCGGCGTGGCGGCCATATTGATCAATCAGCCGCACGATGGGCGCACCATGGACGTCGATGACATATCCGTTGGTGACTCATCGGCACGTTCATGCTCATGGGCGGATTGCACAGTTTTCACAAACCCTAGATTGTCCGTCAAACCGCGGCCCGTCTGCGGGAGCGCAGATGGAAGAACGCAGGTTCCCATGTACGTGTCCGGCACCAGGCAGGCACCGGCAGGCATCATCTCGCCCATCGGGGAAAGCGCCATGAATCCATCGCAACATCGCCAGCAAGTGATCGTCTTCGACGTCAACGAAACCCTGCTGGACATTGAAACCCTCAGCCCGTTCTTCGCGCGTACCTTTGGCGATGCGCAGGTCATGCGCCAATGGTTTGCAGAATTGATCCTCTATGCCCAGTCACTGACCTTGACGGGTGGTTACGTGCCGTTTGGCCAGCTTGCCGTGGCGGTACTGCGCATGGTCGGGACGATCCGGGGCGTCGAGCTTTCGGAACCCGGCGTCGATGAGTTCAAGGACCACATGGCCCGTCTTCCCGCGCACCAGGACGCGGCGCCTGCGCTAGACATGCTTCGCGAGGCGGGGTTCCGCATGGTCACGTTGACCAACTCGCCCCCCGAGGCGGGCAAGGCGGTACTAGCCAAAGCCGGGTTGTCGTATTATTTCGAGGCGCAGTTCTCTGTCGATGGCGTGAAGCGCTTCAAGCCTGCTGGCGAAACCTACAGCTACGTCGCATCGGCATTGCGTACCGAGGCCTCAGCCTTGCGGCTCGTCGCCGCCCATACTTGGGACACTCAGGGAGCTTTGGCCGCGGGTTGGAAGGCTGCCTTGGTGACACGCCCGGGCAACGCTGCCCTATGGGTTGGCGGACAGCCGGATGTAGTCGAAAAGGACTTGCTGGCGATTGCCCGAGCAATTATCGCCAGAGACATCTGATGGGCTCAAACGAAACGGTGTCAGCTCTCCGCCTGATTGCAAGACCAGACTCCGGGCCCATCGTGCAAGGTGTAATTGTTTTTAGATATGAGGTGTCCAATTATCTTTTGGATAATCCAATACACACAATATTCCGGTTTATAGAGTCGAGAGACAGCCCGCAGCGTCATTTCAAATCAACACGATCTTCTGGATACCCGATTAATTTTGCACAACTTAAGAACTCGTGATGAGACTGTTACGCTTCGCTCAGGTGTGTGGAGCAGTACAAACCGGGCCACGCGCAAGCTTCCTGGCGTTTTGCCAGAAGGCGATGAAGCTCAATGCCACCGCAAACAGTTCGATTTCGAATTCGTGGGTCGCGATAAACCCTTGGATGATCCCCGGGGCAAATCCCGCCACGGCCGGGAAAACGACGGCCAAGGCTCCCAAGCCCAAGGGAATTAGGGGGCTACAGCACAGCAGTGGCGCGAAGAATGCGACCAGGGCGCCACCTATCCCAGTACTCTTGCTGGCACGTTGCCCATGGCGTATCAATAGCACCATCGTGGCCAGCGTGAGTGCGAGCAAGACCGCCAGGCAAAAGGCAAATACCGCTTGCCCTGGTGCGAGCAGGCGCAGACTGTCCCAGCCGATATGTCCACCGGTCAGGGAGGCTGGCAAGGTGACGGCATAGAGCGGGAACAGGACGATGAAGGCCATGAGAACAGTCCATCGCCCAACAGGTTCCGTCCAGAGGCGTTTGAGCGTAGTAGCAAGTTCATACAACATGCGCGCATTCTCCAGGCAAGAACATATAGATCGAATCAAGGGATAACCTATGACCGCACTTCATCCCGTCTGCGATTTTTTAACTCCTTATACAAACCTCATACCTTCGCGCTATTGACCTGTTTTCGCAAACCTAAGTATTTTCTGCATAGTGACGTTTGGAGAACCGCTGATCGCCTGGATCAGCCCTTTGCTGTCGATCAGAAAGTAGATGTCAGGAAACCTTTTCGGATTGTACGTTTCGGCAAGCGTTTTGCTCGCTGTCCCGAATATCCAGCCAGATGCGTTTTCCAACTCAGGCGCGACCTTTTGCACAAATTCATCGGTTGTCAGACCCGGATATCCATCGTTCTTGTAATTATCCAATACGATCAAAGTCACGCCATCCTGCGCCAACTCCTGGCGATGTTTGGCCAGCGCCTTGAGTCCAGCCTCGCAACTGCCACACCATGTCGAAAACAACCAGAGCATGATTTTGTGTCCCGCGTACTGGCTGATCGATGTTTTCTTCCCCGCCACTTCAAATGAAACATCCGGGGCGGGCACGGGATGGAATTGCATCGATGTTTGAGTGCGTGTTGATGTCTGAGAGCGCACGGTCGATGGTGCTCCCGAGAATTTCCAACTGACCCACCCCGACACCCCGATCAAGATCGACAACCCTAATAAAATCATGATGGATTTCTTACGCATGCTTATTGTCTGCTCCGTGGATCAATAGCTCGTTTGGCCAGAATGCTATTCGTTTTCGAGAACCGGTCCGGATTCATTGACGTCAGGCTCGGTGGCTCAGCAGCCCTAAATTAGATACGACAAAGGGTGTAAGATAATTCAGTATGATTTTCAACCAGATCCAGGCACTGATATCGCCGATCATCAGCCGACCGCCCAAATTAAACAGCGTGAGCCAGGAACCCACGATTGCAGTGATCCAGAGTGTTCGTTTTAGATGGGCGGGCCGACAGATTGTGCGTGCGGGCGTTAAACAAATGGTCGACAGTTTGTTTATCGCTGACCGTCGTCTCATTAACCTGCTCGCAGCGAAACATCATTCAAACCGCCGTGACTGGCCTGCCAGTTTGTCAACATTGGTTCAGTCCTCCCTGATTCTCAGGTACAGCGGGCAATCGATCGGCGCATCCATTTCTTCTCCTCGCTTGCACGCGTCGATCAACCCGGACAGCTGGTGTTTTACTCGATGCAGAGATTCGATCCGCGTACCCACCTCGTGCAAACGCCTTTCTGCGATCATTTGAATTTCGTGACAACGCTTTTCTCCCAGGGCAAGCAGCTCGGCAATTTCATCCAGACTGAACCCGGCCTGCTGTGCGTGGCGGATAAAATTCAGACGGTCCAGATCTTCCTGGTGATATCGACGGATGCTGCCATAAACGCGTGACGGGATGGGCAGTAAAGCACGCCGCTGGTAATAGCGGACGGTTTCCACGTGCACGCCGGCAGCAGCGGCCAGCCGTCCGATCGTCCACGTGGGATGCTTCTCGCCCGTGTTCATCCGCATGTCCACCCTATCCAATCTCCAGACCACGCAGCCTTGCCTGAAATCCGAAAAAAGCGTTGGCAACCACAGCAGCCTGGGGAACTGTAAAAATGTCACTCTCATGCTTTTTGCTTTCTATTTCGGCGCAACTGCGGCAGACGAAACGAATACTCGGGCATAAGGTGTTGCAGCACGCGTTCGTACCGCAACTTCCCTGTGTTTCGTCGGTCCAGAGGACCGCCGCCTCATACATCATCACCTCGTGTAAGCTACCGTTGGCGTGCATCCCGAGAGCCAACTGCGTATCGCACAAGGCGCATGGGGCAACAATCTGGCTCGCTTGGCCACTGACGCGCGAAACCGCCAAGGCGTCGATCGCACACATGGCATGAACCGAACGGTCACCAAGTTGGACCTGTATGCCTGTCGGCAAGACGCTGAAGGGGTAACAGCCGAGTTGCCCGGATTGATCAACTACGGCGTCGATGGCCAGTAAGGCATACAGACTCTCCGGGCTAAGCACATCGGTTGCTAGCGGGCTTGCGGTATCGCACCAGTGATCGATCAGACGGCGATAATCCTCAAGGGCGTGACTCGACAAGGCCATCACCCCACTTTCCAGAGGAAAGCGATCACGCAAGCGGGCAGCGGCCGCTTCCACCTTCTGCCTACTGTGCAGCCGGCTTTCGTCGTCTTGATGTCGGATCATGCCTTATACATCCTCACTCCAACGGACGCTGTGGTTTACCCGGCGCAGCACGACAGTTGCTTGACGTCCTTGGTGAAGGTTTGCGCGGCCAGCTTGAGCCCCTCGACCATGGTCAGGTAGGGGAAGAGCTGATCGGCCAGATCCTGCACCGTCATGCGGTTGCGGATCGCCAACGCCGCCGACTGAATCAGTTCGCCTGCTTCCGCGGCGACTGCCTGCACGCCGAGAAGGCGCCCCGTTTCGGCGTGCGCCACCAGCTTGATAAAGCCGCGAGTATCGAAGTTGGCGAGCGCCCGCGGCACATTGTCGAGGGTCAGCATGCGGGTATCGGTCTCGATGCCCTGCGCCTGCGCTTCCTGCTCGCTCAGCCCCACGGTGGCCACCTGGGGATCGGTAAACACAACGGCCGGCATCGCGGAGAGATCGAGTCGCGCTTCGCCGCCGGTCATATTGATCGCCGCACGAGTGCCGCCGGCTGCGGCCACATAGACGAACTGCGGATTGTCGGTACAGTCGCCAGCCGCAAAGATTTGACCAGCGCTTGTGCGCAGGCCATCGTCCACGGCAATGGCGCCACGTGGGTCGGTCTTGATACCTGCCGCCTCCAGATTCAACTCTTGCGTGTTCGGGCTGCGCCCGGTGGCCACGAGCAGCCGGTCGGCGCGCAACTCATCCTTGCCCAGCGTCAGCACGAACTCGTCTCCGGCGTAGGTGACCTGGCTTGCCTGGGTGTGCTCCAGCACCTCGATGCCCTCGCTGCGGAAGGCGGAGACCAGCGCTTCGCTGATGGCGGGGTCTTCCTGAGACAGCAGGGTATGGCGGGCAAGGATCGTGACTTGGCTGCCCAGACGAGCGAAGGCCTGAGCCAATTCCACGGCCACCACCGACGCACCGACCACGGCCAGGCGTTGGGGGATCGCGTCGGTTTCCAGCGCCTCGGTCGAGGTCCAGTAAGGCGTGTCGGCCAGTCCGGCGATGGGCGGGATGGTGGCACGCGCGCCGGTGGCGATCAGGCAGCGGTCGAAGGCAACTACGCGCTCGCCGCCGTCGTTGAGCGCTACGTGCAGGGTCCGTGCATCGACGAACCGCGCCTGACCATGCAGGACCTCAATAGACGGTGTGCTTTCCAGAATGCCTTCGTACTTGGCGTGCCGCAGTTCCTCGACACGTCCCTGCTGCTGAGCCAGCAAGGGGCCGCGCAGTACGTCAGAGGGGCTGGGCGGCAGGCCGGCGTCGAAGGGGCTCTCGCGCCGCAGATGCGCGATGTGCGCGGCCCGGATCATGATCTTGGACGGTACGCAACCGACATTGACGCACGTGCCGCCGATGGTGCCGCGCTCGATCAGCGTCACGCGTGCGCCCCGTTCGACGGCCTTGAGCGCGCCGGCCATGGCCGCACCGCCGCTGCCGATCACGGCAATGTGCAACACCTGCCCGTCACTCGCGGCAATGGTGTCCTCATTCCGTGGCTGCGCGCCATAACCACTTCCCACCACCGCCTCGGTCAACTGCTGCATGGGCACCTCGCGTTCCAGCACAACTCGGGCCGTGGCATCCGGGTAGGACACTTGGGCCTCGCGTACCCCGGGGACGCCTTCGAGCGCTTGGCGCACATGCGCGGCGCAACTGTCGCAGGTCATGCCGGTGATAGCGAGTTCAGCGATTGCGTTCTGGGTCATACTGTTCTCCAAAGGATTCTCGTGATTAGCCATGTTGGGTGGGCGTTTCGCAGCCGTCCGTTGCGCAGCGGCGGTTGGCCGGATTGATCATGTCCCAGATCGAGGCCAGGAACATGACGATCAGACCCGTATAGAAAATCCCTCTCGCCAGATCCTTGGCGAGGAAATGATGGGTCAGCCCAAACACGCCGATCAGCGCCAGCACCGGACCGATCGATCCCAGCAGCGTGCGCTGCCACTGGTGGTGCGAGAACCAACCCGCCAGGGTCGCCAATAGCGCCACACTGGCGAAGATCGGAATCAGCCAATGCACGAACAGGCCTTCCCAGTGACTGAGAAAGCCCAATCCGATCGCAGCCCCCAAGCTCGCGGCTGCCGGGAAGCACATGGCACAACTGAAACTGCCGACGATGGCGCCGATGACACCGGTTTTGTCGACGATACGGGTGATGACGGACATGGCAGAACCTCCTGGGTGACGATTCGTAAGTGCTTGGTGGACTCCGGTAGGCTAAACTTACTGCCGTACTAATGTACGGAGTCAAGGCCAATGGAACCTATAGCTACCGCATTGACCATCGGACAACTGGCCGCAGGGGTCGGCGTCAACGTGGAGACGATCCGGTTCTACCAACGCAGGGGCTTGTTGCGCGAACCGCCTCGCCCGCCAGGGGGTATTCGGCACTACTCAGCCGAGGATGTTGCGCGGGTGAAATTCATCAAGTCGGCGCAACGGATGGGATTCAGCCTTGACGAAATCCACCATCTGCTGCGACTCGATGAGGGGATGCAATGCGATGCGGCGGCCGAATTGGCGGCCCAGCACTTAAACGATGTGCGGACGCGGCTACAGGATCTGCACCGGATCGAGGCAACGCTTGCAAAATTGCTCGAACAGTGCCGGCAGGGTGATGAGAAAGTCGCCTGTCCGTTGATCGCGGCGCTACACGAAGACGAGGTGGGCGCGCCTTACTAAGCAGTACATTGATATCCCGACATAATATGATTTAGGAATGGAGACATTAAACGGACGCAAGCTTGATGGGGTCAGCTCACGAAACGGAAAAAATCGTAAGTTAAGCTATCCTTCCTCAGCCCCATGCTGCAAACAGCCCACCCAAGGGCAGGCTGTCCTGTCAATGATGCCAGAGAAAAGTCTGGTGCTACCTGCTACATCCGTGCTCAGGTAATTACTCCTTGGTAGGCCCGGCGGCGGCAGCAGTGCCTTCGGCGGTGCCCGCACCTGGAGCCGCCGCATCGCGTTGCCCTTTCAACTCGTCCATCATGCGCTGAAGCATCGCCTCGGCCAGTGTCCGACGCGCATCGGGCTCCAGTTCCGAGAACATCATGGACATGCAGCGCGGCATCATGTTCTGCATGAAGTCCACTCGATCCTCAGTCCTCATCTCCTTGAACATGCTGTCCATCATGGTTTGCATCATGCGCGGCATATCCTCCGGCGTCATCATGCCGGACATCATTTTCTCCATCTTCTTTTTCATCATGCCCATCGGATTGAACCCGCCGCCTTGCCCTGGCTGCGATTCGCTGCCTGCTTTGGTGTCCTGGTCTTTCGGTTCCATGTTGAGTCTCCTGTGGTGAATGATTCAGTTGTTCCTGCGGGTTCTATGGGTTTTCACCCCGAACTTTCTTGGCTAGCAACCTCGCGTTGCTCGCGCCCACGGTCATGGCGACACTGATCGCCTCGTCGATCTCGGCATCGCTGGCCTGGAGTTCCTTGAGCACACCGAGGGCGTATTTCGTGCAGAATTCGCATCCTGCACCCAGTGTCGCGCCGAGACAGATCAGGTGACGGGTCTTCCGGTCCAATGCGCCCTCGGGACCGTAGACGGCTGCGTGAAAGCGGTTGTAGTGTTCGATGATTTCGTCGTGATTGTGGCCATGGTTCACTCCTGTTCTGAATCAGTTCGCGCGGACGAAGATTGCCCCGTAATGGAAGGGCGGCAACTCGATCACTGTTTCCAACGTGAAACCGGCCGGCTCGACCACCTCACGGGTCTGTTCCGGCGACATGCGCAGTTCGGTACTCGGCCCTCGCGGCTGGGCTAGGACGGTGGTCTCTTCGCGTGGCAGCGGATACCAATTGACAATGGCAAAGCGGCCGTTTGGCCTTAAGGCCGCAGCGACCTCACGAGCCAGCGCCGCCTTGTCCGGCGCGCCGTGGAAGGTGTTGGCGATCAATACATAGTCCACCGACGCGCCAAGCAGTTGACTCAACTCCATGGCGTCCCCAAGCAGCCAGTCGCAGTTCGCCATTCCTTCGCAAGCCGCTTGCGCCTGCTCAAGCATCTCAGAGTCAAGGTCGAATCCGACAACTCGCCCCGGCCCGACCTGCCGGGCAATGGCGGCGGTGAAATAACCATATCCACAGCCCAGGTCAACGACCGTCATTCCAGACTCGATGCGCAAGGCTCTGACGACGCCATCGGGGTCTGGCCATAAGGCATGCCACCAGTTCCTGTCGGGCATCCCCGTGGCCGGAAACAATCGATCCTGAATCATCATTCGAGTTCCTTCTTCATTTGCCGATACTCCTCCCGGCTGATTTCCCCACGGGCGTAACGCCGGTCGAGAATCTCTTTTGCGCTTGCTTCTTTTTTATCACGCATTCCTTCATCACGTATTCCCCATCCGCCGCACATAGGCCCATTCCCGCCTCCGCGGCCGCCGCGGAAGATGAAGAGGAAGAGGAAGATCAACATCACGACCAGGAAGATCAGCGGAAATATCCACATGAAAGGAAACCCTCCCCACGGTCCATAAGGCCACATGATTACACCTCCTCGGCTTCTGCCAACGCCGATTTGGGGTCGGCTGGGTGGCTGGATTGATCGGACAGTCCCGCGACTGGCGTCTGACGCGCGTCCAGCCAACGTATCAGGTCATGCAGGATGCGCAGCAGTTCCGGGTCGGCGAGGCAATAATAGATGAACGCTCCGCGCCGCTCGGCGCGAACGAATCCCGCCTCGCGCAGCACGCGCAAGTGGAACGAGACATTGGTTTGCGCCAGGCCCGTTGCGTTGATGATGTCCGTCACCGGACGGCATTCGAGGCCGAGCCCGTACAGGATACGCAGGCGGTTCGGCTCACCGAGCACCTTGAGTGCGGGAATGATCTGCTCTTGGTTATGATCGGGAAATTTCATAGCAGTATATTAGTATCTATACATATAAATCGCAACTCATATTATGGGCCGATACTTTGAAACGGGCATGTCAAGATAAGGCACCCCCTATCCTGGAGAGTCTGACCTTCACCGGCGAGGATTCGCCGATGGCGAACCTGATGCTGTCGGTGATGGGCGCGTTCGTCGAATTCGAACGGGCCTTGATCCGCGAGCGGCAACGCGAAGGCATTGCGCTCGCCAAGCAGCGCGGGGCCTACCGGGCCGCAAGAAGGCACTCGCGCCGGAGCGGGTGGATGAGTTGCGGCGTCGCGCTGCGGCTGGCGAGAAGAAGACGCAGCTTGCCCGCGAGTTTGGCATCAGCCGGGAAACTCTGTATCAATACCTGAAGACGGATGACTGACCATGCCGCGCCGCAATTTGCTGACGCCCACCGAGCGTACCGGCCTGCTGGCCTTCCCGGCCACCGACGACGAACTCATCCAACATTACACCGTCGCCGAACCCGACCTGTCGGTGATCCGTCAGCGGCGCGGCAGCCACAACCGTCTCGGCTTCGCGTTGCAGTTGTGCTACCTGCGCTATCCAGGCTTTGCCCTGCCGACTGACGCGAAGCCACCCGCCTCCCTCCCTGCTGAACATCGCCGGTCGCCAGTTGCGTATCGAACCGGACATCTGGCTGCAGTATGCGCAGCGGCCGGAAACGAGGCGCGAGCACCTGTTGGAGTTGCAGGCGTGGCTGAAGCTGACGCCGTTCGCTGTCGCCGACTATCGGCACTTCGTCCACCAACTCGCCGAGCTGGTCCAGCAGACCGACCGGGGTATCGTGCTGGCTGAAGGGCTGGTCGAGTTACTGCGTCAGCAACGCATCATCCTTCCGACCGTCGATGTCATCGAGCGCGTGTGCAGCGAGGCGCTGACACGGGGCACGCGCCAGGTTTATGAAGCACTCACCGCGCCACTCGCCGATTTCCACCGCCGCGCGCTCGATGACCTGCTGGCGATCCGCGAGGGCACCAAGAGCAGCGGACTGATCTGGCTACGCCAGCCGCCCGGCCCGCCGAAGCCCAAGCATGTGCTGGCCCACCTGGAACGACTAAAAACCGTTCGCGACCTGGCGCTGCCGGACAGCCTGGAACACGCCCGTCTGCTGAAGCTCGCCCGCGAAGGCGGACAGATGACAGCCCAGCACCTGCGCGATCTGGAGTCGAACCGTCGCTATGCAACCTTGGTCGCGGTGATCCTCGACACCCGCGCCACGCTGATCGACAAAATCATCGATCTCCACGACCGTTTCATGGGTTCACTGTTTAGCAAGGCCAAACGCAACCATGCTGACCGCTTCCAGCAATCCGGCAAAGCGATCAACGACAAGGTGCGGCTGTACTCGCGCATCGGCCGCGCTCTGCTGGAAGCCAAGCAATCGGGCGGCGATCCGTTCGCCGCCATCGAGGCGATCATCCCCTGGGATGCATTCAGTGAAAGCATTACCGAAGCGGAGACGCTGGCCCGGCCTGAAGACTTCGATTTCCTGGCCTTGGTTGGTGACGGTTTCCCCAGCTCCGGCGCTATACACCAACTTTGCTGGAGGCGCTGATCATGGAGGCCGCGCCGGCCGCGCGTGAGCTGCTGGCCGGCGTCGAAGTGCTCAAAGGGATGAACGAACGTCAGGCGCGCAAGGTGCCGGACGACGTACCCACGTCGTTCGTGCGCAAGCGCTGGGAAAATCTGGTACGCACGGAGGATGGGCTGGATCGGCGCTTCTATGAACTGTGCGTGCTGTCCGAACTGAAGAACTCACTGCGCTCCGGCGACATCTGGGTGCAGGGCTCGCGCCAGTTCAAGGACTTCGAGGACTACCTGTTGCCGCCGCCGCGATTCGCGGCGCAACGCGACCAGCGTGAATTGGGCCTGGCCGTCGATACCGGCTGCGAACGCTTTCTGGAAGCCCTGCTTGCGGTGCTGCAAGAGCAACTGGCGACAGTCGAGCGGCTGGCCGCCGCCAACGAACTGCCCGATGCGGCCATCACCAGCACCGGGCGAATCAAGATTTCTCCGTTGGACAATGCCGTGCCCGGCGAGGCCGAGGTGCTGATACAGCAGGCATACAGCTTGCTGCCGCACCTGAAGATCACTGAACTGCTGCTGGAAGTCGATGGCTGGACCGGCTTCAGCCGCCACTTCAAGCACCTCAAGAGTGGCACGGCAGCCGAAGACCAGCATCTGCTGCTAAGGGCCATCCTGGCCGACGTCATCAATCTGGGCCTCTCCAAGATGGCCGAGTCCTGCCCCGGAGTGACCTACGCCAAGCTGACGTGGTTGCAGGCGTGGCACATCCGAAACGAAATCTATTCGGCGGGTCTGGCCGAATTGGTCAACGCCCAGTTCCGCCAACCCTTCGCCGCCTACTGGGGCGACGGCACAACGTCGTCATCGGACGGCCAGAATTTCAAGGCCGGTGGCCGTGGCCAAGCGGCCGGCCAGGTGAGCCTGAAGCACGGTAAGTCGACCCTGGGCTGGCCCTTATACCGGCCGCCCGACTGCTGAGTCCGCGATTTGCCGCAGCCGAGATCTGGTCGTTTGCGCTCGACCTGCAACGTCACCCAGAAGGGCTCGACCTCGACACGCTCGAAGCGGCGCCGTTGCTCGTGACGCGTCCAGGCGAAGAGGTATTCGTGCTGTCGCTGGGCGAACCCGACTATCGCTGGCTGGTTCTCGTCGACCAAGGCGCGTCCCTCGCGGATGCGCTGGATGAAACGCTCGCGTTACATCCCGATTTCGATTTCGCGCAAAGCCTGTCGCAGATGCTGGCGTACGGGGTCTTATGCGTGCCCCAAACAGGAGAAGATCATGATCCTCGATAAATCCGTCGACGTTTATGCGCGCATTTCCGCGATCCTCAACAAGGCGTCCCCGCTGGCGGACCTGCTGCTGAGGCTGTGGGTCGCCGAAGTATTCTGGCGGGCCGGCATGGTCAAAATCCAAAGCATGTATTCGACCGTATATCTGTTCGAGTACCTGTACCACGTACCCCTGCTCCCCCCCGGTGTTTGCGGCCTATTTCGCCACCGGCATCGAACTGGCGTTCCCCGTGCTGTTGGTCCTGGGCCTCGGTACGCGGTTTGCGGCCGGCTTCCTGTTTGTCTACAACATCATCGTCGTGGTGTCCTATCCGGCGCTGTGGCCGACCGGTTTCACCGATCACAAAGTGCGGGGATTGATGTTGCTGGTCACCCTGCTGCACGGCCCTGGCGTTCTGTCGCTCGACGCCCTCTTGCGACGTTGGCGGACAGGCGGCCGGCAATTTCATTCGGCGAGGAGGTCCATGCAATGAGCGCGATTTCACTGGCCGGAACACACCGACGACTGCTGCGTTGGCTGGCGGCCTTGATGCTGACCAGCATGACCATTCCGGTCGTTGCCGCGCCGAGTCTGACATTTCCGACCGGAGCACCCTGGTTCAACGTCAGCCGACCGCTGACCGCGGGCGATCTGAAGGGCCGTCTCGTGCTGCTCGATTTCTTCACGCCGGGGTGCATCAACTGCATCCATACGCTGCCGGATACGGCCAAGCTGTCGCGCGAATTCGGCCGCGATCTGGTGGTCGTCGGCGTGAATTCCCCGAAATTCGAGGCCTCGCAGGGTGTGGGTGCGATCGATGGATTCATCCGTCGCTACGACATCCATCATCCCATCGTCACCGACAAGGGCATGCGCCTGTGGCGCCGCTACGGCGTCTTCGCCTGGCCGACCTTCGTGCTGCTCGGGCCGGACGGCCAGGTCGTTGGGCGATTCATCGGCGAAGGTCAGTACGCCAGCATCCGGGCCGCCGTACTCAAGGAAGTTCGGGCCGCGCGACGCGAGGGAACGCTACAGACCTCGACGCATCTCCCGCTCAAACCCATGCAGATGCCGGATACGCCGCTGCTGCAGCCGGGCAAGGTGGCGGTGGACGGCGGTTATGTGGCGGTTGCCGACACCGGACACAACCGCATCGTCGTGCTGAATCGCGAGGGGCGCGTGCTGCACGTGATCGGCAGCGGTAGCGTGGGTGCCGCCAATGGGGCAGCGGCCGAGGCCAGCTTCGACGGCCCGCAGGGTCTGGCCTTCTCCGGCAATGAGCTGTACGTGGCCGATACCGGCAACCAGCTGATCCGGCGCATCGATCTGCGCGATTTCACGGTGACGACCGTCGCCGGCAACGGCCGACAGGCCTATGGCGTAACCGGTATGCAGCCTGCCCTTGAGGCGCCGCTGAATTCGCCGTGGGGGCTGGAAGTGGTCGGCGACAGCCTGTACGTCGCCATGGCCGGCGATCATCAGGTCTGGCGCATGGATTTGCGGAGCGGACGCATCGGGCCGTTTGCCGGCAGCGGCATGGAGGGCATCGCTGACGGCCCGGCTGCGTCGGCAAGCTTCGCGCAGAGCAGCGGCCTCGCCTATCACGAGGGTCGACTGTATGTCGCCGATCCCGAATCCTCCGCCGTGCGTGTCGTGCAGATTGCCGACCGGAACGTGCGCACGCTCATCGGCCACGGTCTGTTCGACTTCGGTCTGCGCGACGGGCCTGCAGCCAAGGCTCTGTTGCAGCACGATCAGGGCCTCGCCTACCAGGACGGCAACCTCTACATCGCCGACACCTTCAACGACGCCATCCGCCGCTTCGACCTGAAAACCCAGCGTGTGACCACCCTTGCCCACGGGCTCGCGCAGCCCGGCGGGCTCGCGGTGTTCGGGCCGCAACGCCTGCTCGTGGCCGATACCAACGCCAATCGGCTGGTCGAGATCGATACGCGCAACGGCAGGATGAAACCCTGGCCGATCCAGGGCCTGGCCGCGCCGACTGCGCCCTGATACGGCCGAGCCTGTCGAGCCGCCACATGATGATGCGCATGCGTCCGTATGCCGCCCTGGCCTGACGGCGGCTACGGACGCGCATGGACGGCTGGCGAAGCGGTGACCGAAAGGGTACGCTGGGTAGCCTGTCATTCAAGGCATTGCAGGCTTCCCATGACCCGCCATCCGAGCTTCGGACTCTTCCTCGCCCTCTGCGGCGCGCTGGTGCTCACGCCGGACACCCTGTTCATGCGCTGGTCCGGGATGGGAGCGCTGGAGATGATTGCCTGGCGTGGTCTGTTGATGGGTGCCGTCTTCATCGGGGCCTGGGTCGTGTTTCGCCGCCATGTATGGCACAACGATCTGCGCGGACTCGTTTCCAGCAGCGGCATCACCGTGATCCTGTGCCAGTTCGCCGGCGCCGTGCTGTTCAGCTACGCCATTGCCGAGGCGCCGGTTTCGGTCGTCCTGTTCGGTGTCGCGACCGTCCCGGTGTTCTCCGCCATCCTCGCCTATCTGCTGCTGGGCGAGGAGACCCATGCCTCGACCTGGCTGGCGATGGTGATGGTGATCGGCGGGATCGGCATCGCGGTGTTCGGCGGCACTTCGGGCTCGACGATGGGCAGCCGGGAGGCGCTGCTCGGCGCCGTTGCGGGACTTGCCGTCGCCTTGTTCGTCGCGCTCAACTTCGTGTCGCTGCGGCGCAATCCGGGCGTGCCGATACTCCTTGCCAATGGCGGTGGTGCGTTGCTGGCCGGTGCGGTTTCCCTGGGTATCGTCGGGCCCGTTGCAGTGTGGCATGGCGACGTCTGGGCCATTGTCTTTACCGGCGTGCTCATCCTGCCGATCTCGTTCTTCCTGCTCTCCATGGCCACGCGCCATACGACCACCGCAAACGTGAGCCTGGTCATGCTCGTCGAGACCGTGCTCGGTCCCGGCTGGGTCTGGCTGGGTACCGGGCAAAGACCCACGGATGCCATGTTCATCGGCGGTGCCGTCGTGGTCGGCACGCTGGCACTCTATCTCGGGTATGCGGATCGTCGCAAACTGCGCGCAGCGCGCCGGCCCGCGTTTTCTGACGTCTGATCCCTTGGGTTTACTGCGGTGCGAGCCGCCGTCCCATCGTGTGAATGGCCCTAAATGAAGGCGGTCGGGTCGAGGTAGAGCTGCTGTTCCAGGTGCGTCTGGGGATGGCGTCGCAGGTGGTGGCGCAGCAGGGCGACGGGCATGGCCAACGGCAATTGCGCGAGGCGGTAGGCCTCGATAGCCTCACCCAGTTCGGTTCGGTCGTGAGCCTCGATACTGTCGCTGAAGTAGCCCGCCATGTGCTGCAGGGCGTTCGCATGCTGTCCCGGGCTGGCAACATTTCTCATAGTCGACATGAACAATGCTATATAATTATTTGATAATTCTTTAAACGAACCCGAGTTTCCGGCCTGGGAAACCAGCGGGCCCAGGCGTCGGTAGGCCTCTTGATCGTGTGCCATCAGCAGGTACTTGTGCCGTGTATGAAAGTCGACGAGATCGCGTGGCCGCATCCCATCTTCCGCCAGCTGCTGCCAGCGGTGGTAGGCCAATGCGCGCCAGATGAAGTGCTGGCGCTGGCGTGGGTCATGCAATTGCGTTTCCTCGGCCAGAGGCAGCAAAGGGGCGAGCCGCGCGAGTTCGGCGGCGAATCCGCCCCTGCCCTCGCGTGCCGGATGGGTGCCTTCGCGGTCGTGCACGCGGACGCCGTGCAGGCCGCAGCTCGGAGAGCCCTGTTTGAGCACATAACCGGCCAGTGGGACCACGGTCTGCAGGCTGCGTGCGGCCTCGTCAGCGAGCGCATCGGTGACATCGTGTGCCGGATCGTCGACCTCGACCACGCGGATGCGCTCGCCGAATCGGCGCAGATGGATCGGCTTGCGCGGTATACCCAGGCCGATGGCCGTTTCGGGACAGCCGGGCACCCACTCGAAAACCGAGCCCAGAACCTCGCAGAGATAGGCGTCGCGCTTGTGACCGCCGTCGTGGCGTACAGGTCGGCCGAGCAGGCAGCTGCTGATGCCGATGCGAGGACGTGCGGACGTCGCCGGTGCCGTCACGCCCTGCCAGCTCTAGCTGCGGATCAGGCGCAGGAATTCCTCGCGGGTGTCCGGGTTGCTGCGGAATTGGCCGAGCATTACCGAGGTGGTCATGCTGGAGTTCTGTTTCTCCACGCCGCGCATCATCATGCACAGGTGGCGCGCCTCGACGACCACGCCGACGCCGGTGGCCCCGGTGACCTCCTGTACGGCTTCGGCGATCTGTCGGGTCAGCCCTTCCTGGATCTGCAGCCGGCGCGCGTACATGTCGACGATGCGGGCGATCTTGGACAGGCCGAGCACCTTGCCCTGCGGCAGATAGGCGACGTGGGCCTTGCCGATGAACGGCAGCACGTGGTGCTCGCACAGCGAATACAGCTCCACGTCGCGCACCACCACCATCTCGTCCATGTCGGAGTCGAACAGGGCGCCGTTGACCACTTCGTCCAGGTTCTGGCGATAGCCGCGGGTGATAAACTCGAAGGCCTTGGCCGCGCGCAGCGGGGTGTCGCGCAGTCCGTCGCGCTCCAGCGGTTCGCCGGTGGTGGCGAGAATCCGCCGGTAACTGGCCTCCAGTTCAGTCAGGCTCATGCGCTCGGTTCTCCTGTCTAAGGACGTGCCCTGTCTGGCGTTGGGCAGTGTGCTGAGGGCCGCTGATTATACGCCGAGGCGTCGGGTGTGGGGGACGGACGGCCCCGGGCCCTGAGGCAACGCGTCGATTGTGCTGCTACACTGCCCCTTCGCACTACGCCGCGGGAGCTGAAAACATGAGCATGGACAAGCCGCGCTGGCAGACGATCATCGAGAACCATACGCGCAATGCGGTCTCGCCAGCCGAGCGTGAGGAGCGGCTCGCGCGGTACGCGGCCCGGGAACTGGCACGGGCGGACCATCTGAGCAAGACCCTCGGCGACGTCGTCGCGACCATCGACGGGAATTTGGGCAAGGATGCCGAGATGGACGAATTTCTCGGCAACATCAAGACCTACATCCTGCACAACATCAACGCCGCTAACCAGGTGGCCTTCCGCGCCCAGCGTGAGGACAGCGATCCGGCCACCAGTACGCACTAGGTCCAGCTTTCGCGCAGGCCGGTACGATTGGCGGCCAGCCACTGCAGGGCGATGATGCTCATGGCGTTGTCGATCAGTCCGCGCTGCATCTGTTCGATCGCCTCGTCGGCGGGGAGCAGAAAGGCGCGGATGTCCTCGCCCTGCCCAGCGTGAGGACAGCGATCCGGCCACCAGTACGCACTAGGTCCAGCTTTCGCGCAGGCCGGTACGATTGGCGGCCAGCCACTGCAGGGCGATGATGCTCATGGCGTTGTCGATCAGTCCGCGCTGCATCTGTTCGATCGCCTCGTCGGCGGGGAGCAGAAAGGCGCGGATGTCCTCGCCCTCCCCGGCAAGCCCGTGTATCCCGCCCAGACCGGCGCTGTGCATCCGTGCCGCGAACAGGCTGATGCGTTCCGTCGTTCCGCCGGGACTCGAATAGTATTCGCAGATCGGCAGCATCTCCTGCAGTTCGCAGCCGGCTTCCTCGATGGCTTCCCGTCGGGCCACCTCCTCCGGTTGCTCTCCCGGCTCCACCAGGCCGGCGATGACCTCGATCAGCCACGGGCCGCGCGGCGAATCCAGGGCGCCGATCCGGAACTGCTCGACCAGCAGTACCTGATCGGTGACCGGGTCGTAGGGCAACACGGCCGCCGCGTGTCCGCGAATCATCAGCTCGCGGGTGATCGGTTGCCCCATGCCGCCGGCAAACAGCGCATGCCGAAGGCGGTAGCGCAGCAGCTCGTAAAACCCCTTGAAACACTGTTCCTTGTCGAGAATTTCCCACTTCATCGCCGGATAGCCTTGTCGTCAGTAAATCTGGAGCCCGCCAGCAGGCGAGTTCACGTAAACTATGCGGCCCGTCACGCATTGCATCTTCGCACCACATCATGCCGGACCCGCATCCACCCAAGCTCAGCCCGCGGCAACGTCTCTGGGCCTATTGGCACGCGCTGATCCACGAGCACGGCTGGGTGCGCATTCTGCTGACTACCAATTACCACCGCGTGGGGCAGCATGCCTTTCGCTCCGGGCAGCTGCCGCCCTGGACCCTGGTGAAGCACATCCGCCGTGACGGTCTGCGCACCGTGGTCAACCTGCGCGGACCGGTCGATACCCCTACCCTGGCCCTCGAACGCGAGCTGTGCGCGCGGGAGGGGGTGAAACACATCGACCTGCGCTTTTTCTCGCGCGACACACACCGCCCCGAGGTGTTGCTGGAGGCCAGGCGCCTGCTCGCCGAGATCGAATATCCCGCCCTGTTTCACTGTATGTCGGGCGCTGACCGCGCGGGATTCATGGCGACCTTGTATCTCCACTGGATGGAAAATATTCCCCTGGAAGACACCCGCCAGCTTCGCCTATGGCCATTCTGGCACTATCGGCACGCGCGCACCGGCATACTCGATCATTTCTTCGAACGCTATCTCGCTGCCCGGTGTAAGTCCGCCATCAGTCTAGAGGACTGGATTCGCACCGAATACAGCCAGGACGACATTCGTTCGAGTTTCCGCAGCAACCGCTGGTTCAATGTTCTGGTCGACCGCGTGCTGCGTCGCGAATAACCCATCAGTACCAGCTTTCCTCGCCCTCGGGACGCGTGCGGAACAGTTTCAGCGTCCACAGGTAATGTGCCGGGTAGCGCCGGATCTGATGCTCCAGCGCCTCGTTCATGCGCCGGGCATCCTGTGCAGGGTCCCCGGTCGGAAAATCGGCGAGCGGCGGGTCGATGATCACCCGATAGCGTCCGGCTGTCTCGTCGTACACCGTCATCGTCGGCAGCGCCACGGCGCCGCTCGCCCCGGCGAGCCGGCCGATGATGGGCAGCGTTGCCTTGGTCTGGCCGAAGAATGACACGAACTCGGAGCGTTCGCGGCCGTAATCCTCGTCCGCCAGGTAATACAGCACGCCGCCGCCGCGCAGCGCGCGCAGCAGCCCACGCAAGCCGGATTCCCGCGAGATCGGGGTGTTGCCAAAGCGGCTGCGGCCGTGGCCGATCAGCCAGTCGGCCAGCACATTGCCGAAGGGGTTGTAAGGGCCGGCCATGGTCACCTCCATGGCCAGTCGTGGCGGTGCGATGTCCAGGGCGGCGGTGTGCGCCACCATCAGGATCACGGAACGTCCCTGCGCACGTGCGGCATTCAGATGCTCCAGTCCGTCGATGGCGATCTCGCGGGCTAGCCTGACACGGCTGCCGAACCAGGGGAGCGGATAGTCCCATACGCCCTGCCCCATCAGTCTGAAATGCTCGCGCAGCAGGGCCTCGCGGGCGGCTTCGTCCAGTTCGGGCAGGCATCGGCTCAGGTTGACCAGCGCCACGCGGCGCGGCGTGCGATTGAAATGCCACGCCAGCGTGCCGATGCCGCGGCCGAGGCGACGACGCAAGGCTCGCGGCAGCAGCAGATGCGTCGTCCAGATCAGCCCGACGAGTATCCATCCCGCCCAGTATCTGGCCGCAAGCGGCGGCTTGCCCGCCTCAGGCATGAGGAGCGGAGCGTATGGGCAGAAGGATGGCGGGCGCGTACGGCATCGCGCGGGATGGTAGCACAGCGTTGAGGGCTGCCGCGGCGGCAGGATGATGGCGGAAGAGGTGGGATTCGAACCCACGAACGGTTGCCCGTTGCCGGTTTTCAAGACCGGTGCCTTCAACCACTCGGCCACTCTTCCGGATGCCCGACAAGGTTGCGGGTGCGGTTATGCCACCCGTAGCGCCCTCAAGGCGGGGCAAGGATAACCGAAGTAGTCTGTAAGTCACAGTAGGGTTATCCTGCGGGGCACACAGCCATGGCCGACGATGAACGCTGACAAGTCACTGAACCTCGCCGATTTTATGCTCGCATCTGCGCCACGTGCGGCGACTTCGCTGCCGCCGGGTTTCTGGGTCGGTGGCGACAGGCAGGCCGGTTGGGACGACATCGGCGTTGTGGCCGAGGGCTTTGGCCTGCCTCCGGTCGACGCGCCGTCCGCCGATTTCTACGGGCTCTGGCTGGGTGCTGCGGGGTGGGAGCTCCGTGCCCCGGCGGCAGCGGGATTTACCCCGCTGCGCCTGGATTTTTCCCTGGGCGCGACGGCTACGCGTCTGCGTCAGGCCGGAAGGAAACAGCCGCTGGCGCGTGCGGTGGGTCTGAAACCCGGACACGCACCGAAGGTCGTCGACGCCACTGCGGGGCTGGGACGCGACGGAGCGGTACTCGCGCAGCTGGGTTGCGAGGTGCTGATGATCGAGCGTTCGGCGGTGATGGCGCTGCTGCTGCGCGACGGCCTGTTACGCACTGCGCCGGCACCGGTCGCCGAGCGGGTCAGCGTGCTGCAGGGCGATGCGCGCCACGAGTTGGCGCAGCTTGCCCGTGACGCCGACGTGATCTATCTCGATCCGATGTATCCGCATCGCAGCAAGTCCGCCCTGGTGAAGAAGGAAATGCGCATGGTGCGCGATCTGGTGGGCGACGATCCGGATGCGGGCGATCTGCTGGCGGCTGCGCTCGCCAGCGGCATGCGCCGAGTGGCGGTCAAGCGCCCCGGTGGTGCCCCCGCCCTGCCTGGGCCTGCACCGCTGGGGTGTGTGGAAGGGCCGAATACCCGTTACGACCTTTATGCACCGCAGGCAGATCAGCCCTCAAGCTAAGGGCAGCCTTACTCACGCGATTCAAGCGATGGTGGCGTTTGGTGTAGCATCGCAGCCATTCATACATCAGACGGAATACATGAAGATGCCAGGACACCCGCAGAAACGTACTTACGTCGGCATCGACAAGGACGACTTCGGTGGCATGACTCCCACCGGTGCCATCGTCAAGGATGCCTGGATTTTTGGCCTGCTGCCGGAAACAGAAACCTGCGCGGGCTGGGATGCCGGCCGCATGCAGATGCTGTACGACAAGACCAGCGAGTTGTGGGCGCAGCATCATTACCGGGTCGAAGCGCTGCCTGAGGATATCCGCGCGCGCCACGAGCGCATCCATCGCGAAGCCATGGAACGCGCCCGCGCACTGGGCTGGGAGCCGGATTCGATGATCGAGGAGGAGTCCTGAGGGTCAGTCGCGCAGGTTTTCGAACTGCAGCGGTCTTCCCCAGTCGCCCCCGCGCAGCAGTGCGATGATCTGCTGCAGATCGTCCCGGCTCTTGCCGGTGACTCGCAGTTTGTCGCCCTGGATGGCCGCCTGGACCTTGAGCTTGCTGTCCTTGACCGCCTTGACCATGCGTTTGGCGGTGTCGCTGTCGATACCCTGCTTGACGTCGATGTCGAGCATTGCGCGCCGGCCGGTTTCGGTCAGCTTGCCGCGTTCGATACAGCGTACGTCGATACCGCGCTTGGCGATTTTCTTGAGCAGAATGTCCATCATCTGCTCGATCTGGAACTCGCTCTGCGCCTCGAGCTGGAGACCTTGCTCGCCGCTCTTTTCGATCCGCGCCTCGGCGCCTTTGAAGTCGTAGCGGGTGTCGATCTCGCGGTTGGCCTGATCGAGTGCGTTGGCCAGTTCGTGCTGGTCGACCTCTGAAACTACGTCGAAGCTGGGCATATCGAATCACCTGAGTTTGTCGAAAAACGTACTATAGAAAACCGCCAGGAGTTTCCACAATGAACCGAACCTTCGTTGCGCTGGGCGCCGCACTCGGCATGATCGATATCATGATGGGTGCGCTTAGCGACCATGTTGTGCATGCCGAGGTGGATGCGCACTTGTTCCGCATCTTCAACATCGCGCTGCGCTTCGAGATGTACCATGCCCTGGGCCTGATCCTGATCGGGTTGGCTGCGGCCCATCTCGGCCGCAGCCGCTGGCTGCTGGCTGCTGGCTGGCTGATGTTTGCCGGCACGCTGATGTTCAGCGGCAGCTTGTACATCCTGGTGCTCGCTGGGCTGCACGGCGTGGCCATCGTCACACCCTTCGGCGGCAGTTCCCTGATCCTGTCGTGGCTGCTGTTCACGGTGGCGGCGATCAAGGGTGCGCCGAAGTTGCACTGAGCAACCCCATTGGAGCGAGACTGATCTTATGAGCGAAATATCCTTCGCATTGCGTGCCGAACGGGTGCTTGAATCCCTGCTCGAACGACTCGGCGACGAGGACGCACTTGCGGATCTCGATGCAGACCTGATCGATGGTGTGCTGCGCGTCGATTTCGACAGCGGAGCGGTGCTGATCATCAACCGCCAGGAGCCGGTGCAGCAGCTGTGGGTCGCCTCACCCGAGGGCCCCGCACATTTCTCCTACGATGCGACCCGGGATGCCTGGGTCGACGACCGCAGCGGCGAGGTATTGACCGAGGTGCTGAGCCGCGTGTTTTCGCAGCAAACCGGGACGCAGGTACATCTCAAGGGGCCTCTCTAGGGCCTGTTCACACGATGCGGCGGGGCGCTGCCGGAGCCACTTTTCGTGACTCGCCAAGCGCCGTGAGCGCGGTATGGCCGGCCACATGAGCGAACGGCGACACCTTGAGACGCAAAAAAGCGCCCCGCCGCATCGTGTGAACAGGCCATAGCACAGTACTTGCACCCATTCGTGGTCACCGCGATGTAACATGCCTTCTTTGTACGGCTTATCGTTTGCAAAGGCCGTGCGTCGCTTGGATATTCAGGAGTCTGGTCGCACGATGGGATCGATATCAGTCAATTCGGACAAACCGGCCACGTTCACGCGCCTGCCGCGCAACGCATCCGGCCGCGATTTTTGTATGGGCGACCTGCATGGCATGTTTCCGCTGCTGGAACAGTCGCTCGAGTCGCTGGACTTCGATCCGAGCCGGGACAGACTGATATCGGTAGGCGACCTGATCGACCGGGGTCCCGAGTCGCCTCGGGTGGCTGAGTTCCTTGCACACCCCTGGGTATATGCGGTCCGGGGTAATCATGAGCAGATGCTGCTCGACAGCGGAGAAGATTCAGCCCTGGCCGCGGACTGGGTTGGCGGCTGCGGTGGGGAATGGTGGCTGGCGTTGCCCGAATCCTGGCGCGAGCGCTGCCGCGAGGCGATCGCCGCCCTGCCCTACGCCCTGGAAATCGAGACCGAGTGCGGTCTGGTCGGCGTCGTGCATGCCGATGTCCCCGAGGATTTGCCTTGGGCTGATTTCGTGGCGGATCTGGCCGTGGATCCGGCGCTGCGCGACCACGCGCTTTGGGCGCGCAGCCGAATAGGCTGCGTGCGCCGCGGCGAAGCGGTGTTGCCGGTGGACGGCCTGGAACTGCTTGTGTGCGGACACACGCCCATCGGCGAACCGCGGCAGGCAGGCAATGTCTATTTCATCGATACCGGTGCGGTCTACGCGACGCGCTTCCAGCAGGCCAGCCTGACCTTGCTGCAGGTTCAGCCGGAGGTGGTCGTACACCGCTTCCCCGCCGGTGCCCCGCCCGGACTGGGCAGCAACGGCCCCGTCAGCCGGCGTTCCTGACCTCGCCTATTTCGCCGATTGCGGCCCAGGCCGTATCGATCAGACGGGGCGTGACCCCGCTGCCGCGTACCTGCTCGCTGAGAATGCGTCTGAAACGGCGTGCGCCGGGCAGGCCTTGTACCAGTCCCATCAGGTGGCGCGTCATGTGCGACAGCGGCGTGCCCCGCGCCAGTTCGCGCTCGCAGTAGTCCCGGTAGTCGGCCAGCACGGACGCGCGCGTCGGTGTCATAGACCGCGTTTCACCGAAAATCCGCGCATCCGCTTCGGCAAGCATCCAGGGGTTGTGGTAGGCCGCGCGGCCGATCATCGCGCCGTCGACGTGACGCAGATGCAGCAGGGCCTCATCGAGGTCGGCGATGCCGCCGTTGATCGCGATCTCGAAATCCGGAAAATCCCGTTTCAGGCGATAGACCCGTGCGTAGTCGAGCGGCGGTATGTCGCGGTTCTCGCGCGGGCTCAGCCCTTTCAGCCAGGCCTTGCGCGCATGCAGGATGAAGCTCGCACAGCCGGCCGCGGCGACACGCTCGACGAAGGCGCAAAGGTGCTCGTAACTGTCCAGGTCGTCGACCCCGATGCGGGTTTTCACCGTGACCGGACGTGCGGTCACGTCGCGCATCGCGGCAATGCAGTCGGCAACGGTGTCGGGCTCCGCCAGCAGGCAGGCGCCGAAGCGCCCGGCTTGCACGCGGTCGCTCGGACAGCCGACGTTGAGATTGATCTCGTCGTAGCCGAAGTGCTCGCCCAGTCGCGCCGCGGCTGCCAGTTCAGCGGGGTCGCTGCCGCCGAGCTGCAGCGCGACGGGGTGTTCCTCTGCGTTGAAGGCCAGCAGGCGCTCGGCATCGCCGTGGGTCAGTGCGGCGCTGGTGACCATTTCGGTGTACAGCAAGGTGCGCCGGGTGATCAGTCGCAGCAGATAGCGCGCATGACGGTCCGTGTAGTCCATCATCGGCGCCACGCTGAGTCGACGGCTCAGATCTGGCCGGGACTCAGGCATCGCCGTCGCCGAAGCGCATGTTGAGGTAGGCGAACAGCGCCCGCAGGCCCATGGCCTCGCCGCCGCGCGGCCGACCGGGGCGTGCGCGCAGGTTCCAGGCCATCAGGTCGACGTGCAGCCATTCGATTTCGGGGGGCACGAAGGCTTCCAGGAACAGCGCGGCGTTGATGGCGCCGCCGAACGGCGACGTGCTGCAGTTGAGCAGATCGGCGACCGGGCTTTCGAGCTGATAGCGGTAGTCGTCGAACAGCGGCAGGCGCCAGAGCGGGTCCTGGGTGCGTTCGCCGGCACCGCTCACGCCCTTGGCGAGGGCCTCGCTGCGGGTGAAAAATCCGGGCAATTCGGTCCCCAGCGCGACCCGTGCGGCGCCGGTCAGAGTGGCGAAGTCGACGATCAGCGCGGGCTTGTCCTGTGCGGCCTCGGCCAGCGCGTCGCACAGCACCAGGCGGCCTTCGGCGTCGGTGTTCTCGATTTCCACGGTCAGGCCCTTGCGCGTCCTGATGATGTCCCCGGGGCGGAAGGCATCTCCGGAGACGGCGTTCTCGACCGCCGGAACCAGCACGCGCAGATTCACCGGTAGCCGGTGGGCCATGACCATGCGCGCGAGGCCGAGCACGTGAGCGGCACCGCCCATGTCCTTTTTCATATGGCGCATGCCGCTCGCGTTTTTCAGATCGAGTCCGCCGCTGTCGAAGCACACGCCCTTGCCGACCAGCACGAGGGTCGGGTGTTCGGTGCTGCCCCAGCGCAGGTCGATCAGGCGCGGAGGGTGTACGCTGGCCCGCCCGACCGCATGGATGGCGGGGTAACCGCGGCTGAGCAGCTGGTCGCCGACGATGACCTCGCAACCGGCCTTGAATTCGTCGGCGAGTTCACGCGCGGCCGCAGCGAGCTGTGTCGGTCCCATATCCTCCGCCGGGGTGTTGATGAGATCGCGAACCAGCGAGCAGGCGGCGATCTCCCGTGCGACGGCCTCGTAGACCGCGGTCTGTTCGATCCGCAGGCACGCGGGTACGCGCTTGGCCGCCTTGTAGCGCTGGAAGCGGTAGGCGCCCAGTCCCCAGCCGGTCGACAGCCTGGCCAACGTGGCGCCCTGCATGTCTTTGAGCAGGTAGTCCCCCTCCGGCAGACGATACGGAAGGTCGCCCAGGCCCCAGATGTCGTCGGCATCTTCCAGGGTGACCAGGACGCGGGATACCTCGTCCGCATAGGGTGGCAGCAGGCAATGCGCCCGGTGCGTGGGTTTGAAGCCGCTGTCCTGCAGCCAACGGACCAGGGGCTCGGGCTGGGCCTCCAGCCATGCCGGATAGTTCTTGATCAATACGGGTTCGATTGCCGTGACCCGGCTATCCTCGGGTATCGGTCCGGCTGTCAGGCCGGGCAGGCCAATTTCCATGCGCATTCCTCGGGAATCTGTCGGCGAAAGGCGTCTATGTTAGACTCCCCGCCCTTCTGTTTCACCTGCTCCAGAGAACCGCCGGCGCATGACAAAGGCACTATCTATCCGCAATTTACGCAAGGTTTACGGCCAAAACCTTGTCGCCCTCAAGGGTATCGATCTCGATGTCGAACAAGGGGATTTCTTCGCCCTCCTCGGGCCCAACGGGGCGGGGAAATCGACCACCATCGGCATCATCAGCTCGCTGGTGAACAAGACATCCGGCGAGGTGCGGATTTTCGGTTGCGATCTCGATACGCAGAAATCGAAGGCGAAGACCTTCATCGGTCTGGTACCGCAGGAATTCAACTTCAATCAGTTCGAACCGGTCGAGGAAGTGCTGATCAACCAGGCCGGTTATTACGGAATCAATCGCGCGACCGCCCGCGCTCGGGCGGAACGCTATCTCCGGCAGCTCGGCTTGTGGGAGAAGCGCCGCCAGATCGCCCGCAGCCTTTCCGGGGGGCAGAAGCGCCGGCTGATGATCGCCCGTGCACTGGTGCACGAACCCAGGCTGCTGATTCTGGACGAACCGACCGCCGGCGTGGACATAGAGATCCGCCGTTCGATGTGGTCCTTCCTGCGCGAGGTCAACGCCCAGGGCACTACCATCATCCTGACCACACACTACCTGGAAGAGGCCGAAAATCTCTGCCGGAACATCGCGATCATCGATCACGGCGAGATCATCGAAAACACGAGCATGAAGAGCTTACTGGCGAAGATGGATCACGAAACGGTGATCTTAGACGTCGCCGATCCTCTGCCCGCCCTGCCGGAAATCGAGGGCTATCGGCTACGTGCCATCGATGCGCTGACGCTCGAGGCCGAGATCACGCGGCGGCACGGATTGACCGAGCTGTTCGGCAAACTCAGCGAGTACGGTATCCGCGTCGTCAGTATGCGCAACAAGACAAACCGCCTGGAAGAGCTGTTCCTGGCACTGGTCGGCGAAACGGAAGCCGCAAGCCAGGCCGGATAATAAAGGGATATCAACGTGGAGTTACGCAGTCAGTACATCGCCCTGCAGACCATTGTGGTCAAGGAGATCCTGCGCTTCAGCCGCATCTGGGTGCAGACCATCGTTCCGCCGGCTGTGACCACAAGCCTGTACTTCGTGATCTTCGGGCAGCTGATCGGCCATCGGATCGGGCACATGGAGGGCTACAGCTACATCCAGTACATCGTGCCGGGACTGATAATGATGTCGATCATCACCAGTTCGTATTCGAATGTGGTGTCGTCGTTCTTCGGCGCGAAATTCGGGCATTACGTCGAGGAACTGCTGGTATCACCGATTCCGAATTACCTGATCCTGCTGGGTTACGTGCTCGGCGGCGTGTCGCGCGGAATGGCGGTGGGCTTGGGTGTTACCCTGATCTCCCTCGCCTTCACCCATCTGCACGTGGAAAATCTGGCCGTCACGCTGAGCATCGCGGTCCTGACCTCGATGCTGTTCTCGCTGGCCGGTTTCATCAATGCCGTGTTCGCCAGGAATTTCGACGACATTTCCATCGTGCCGACCTTCGTGCTGACGCCGCTGACCTATCTCGGCGGGGTGTTCTACTCGATCAACCTGTTGCCGTCATTCTGGCAAAAAGCCTCCCTGGCGAACCCCGTGCTCTATATGGTCAACGGATTCCGCGACGGCATCCTCGGTAGCTCGGACGTGCCGTTATGGGTTTCGTACAGCGTGATCGTGGGTTTTATTGCGGTCCTTGCCACGCTCGCGTTGAACCTGCTCTATCGCGGTGTCGGCATCCGCAACTGAGATTCAGGCGGCTCTGTTGCGTCGCGCAGTTCAGAGGGTGTGCGTGGGACGGTCGGACTTGAGCATGCCGGCAAGGGCATTTTCGATCCGGTTGCGCACCTTGCCGTTGTCCTGATCGCTGAATTGCACGCCGATGCCGGCGAGCCTGCCGCCCTGCGAGCCCTTGGGTGTGATCCAGACGATACGCCCGGCCACCGGCAATTTTTCGCCATCGTCCAGCAGGGTGATCAGCATGAAGACCTCGTCGCCCAACTGGTACTGCCGCTGGGTCGGGATGAACAGGCCGCCATTCTTCACGAAAGGCATGTAAGCCTGGTAGAGCGCGCTCTTTTCTCTGATCGAAAGCGTCAGTATGCCTTGCCCGACGGACATGGGTATTCCTCGCGTTTTTCAGTGCTTATGCCTGACGGCCGCCCGGTAGCGGATGAACAGTGCCTCAAGCTGCAGTGCGTTATTGAGCCCGTTGGAGAGCATGTCCCTTAAGCGCAGCGTCTGATCGAGGCACTCGAACAACCTTGCCAAGTCTAACCCTTTGCCGTGTGCGTGCAACTGTTTCGCGTAATCCGGATTTTCGCGCACCGCGGCACCGCTGCCGACGCGTATCAGGTCCCGCAACCAGGCGGCCAGCGTATCCAGCAGACCGTCCGCGGCGGTGCTGTCGAGTTCGTCGGCCAATGTGCCAGGGTCGACTCGGCTGTCGCCGAGTCGCTCCAATGCAGCAATCAGGCCGCTGCGCGTGCGCAGGGCCTCGTCGTCCGCGTAGCGCAGTGCGGCGAGCGGCGCACCGCCGGCGCGGGCCAGCGCCGGCGCGCGTCTTTCGGCAGAGCTCTCCAACGATGTTTCCAGCCAGGAGAGCCCCTCAGGGGGAGACGGCGGACCGAAGCGCAGCGATTGACAGCGGCTGCGGATGGTAGCCGGCAGGCTGGCCGGGCGATCGCTGACCAGGAGGAGCAGCGCGCCTGGGGCAGGTTCCTCCAGGGTCTTGAGCAGGCTATTGGCTGCAAAGACGTTGAGCGCATCGGCTGGTTGGACGATGACGATGCGTCTCGCGCCCAGACTGGGGCTGAGCGTGAGGAATTCGATCAGTTCGCGCACGGCATCGATGCGGATCGGCTTGCCTGCGGCCTCCGGGGAAACGAGCAGTCGGTCGGGATGGGTGCCGGCCGAGATCAGACGGCAACTGCGACACGTGCCGCAGGCCAGCCCCTCTTCCGACCGTTGCGAGCACAGGACGGCCTGCGCGAAAGCAAGCGCGAAATCCAGTTTGCCGAGGCCTGCGATGCCGCTCAACAGGTAGGCGTGCGGCATGCGCTGTTGTGCTACCTGCGCATGAACCTGCAACCATTGCTGGCGTTGCCAGGGATACGGTGTACCGTTCACTTGCGATGCTCTCGGGCCCAGACGGCATGCCGTTCGTCCAGGACCGCACGAATGGCCTCGCTCACCTGTTCGGGAAGGGGCGAGGCGTCGATTACGCGGAAGCGTTCGGGGTCGTTCGTGGCGCGCGCGAGATAGGTGGAACGCACACGCTCGAAGAAGTCACGTTGTTCCCGTTCGAAGCGGTCGTGGCCTTCGCCGCGGCCGGAGACACGCTCGAAACCGAGGGCGACGGGAACGTCGAGCAGCAAGGTAAGGTCGGGCCTCAGCGTGCCCTGCACCCACTGCTCCAGGGTTTCGATCCGCGCCGGTGGGATACCCCGGCCGCTGCCCTGATAGGCGTAGGTGGCGTCGGTGAAGCGGTCGCAGAGTACCCACTCGCCCCGCTCCAACGCCGGGCGAATTCGTTTGGCGAGATGTTCGTTGCGAGCGGCGAATACCAGCAGCAGTTCGGTATCGGAATCCATATCCTCGCCGTCCCACCCCTTGAGCAGGTCGCGAATGTGCTCCGAGAGAGGCGTGCCGCCGGGTTCGCGCGTGGTCAGGACACGATGACCGCGGGATTCCAGCCAGGCGCGCACGGCATCCATCTGAGTCGATTTGCCGACCCCCTCGCCGCCTTCGAGTGTGATGAAACGTCCCCGCATCGACTCAGCCGCCCGCCTGCGGTTTGGTTTTGTCCGCGCGATAGCGTGCGGCGTCTCCGCCCAGCTGGTATTTGATCACGGCGCGTTTCTGCTCGGCATAGGTCTTGGAAAAGACATGCGTGCCCTTGCCCGTGGCGACGAAGTATAGGTACTGCGTGTCGGCGGGATGCAGCACGGCCTGGATGGCGGGGCCGCCCGGCAAGGCGATCGGTGTTGGCGGCAGTCCGGTATGCACATAGGTGTTGTAGGGGGACGGATTGCGCAGGTCCTTGAAGGTGATGCCGCCATGATAGCGTTTTCCCAAACCGTAGATCACGGTCGGATCGCTTTGCAGACGCATGCCCAGACGCAGGCGATTGACGAAGACGCTGGCCACCAGCGGACGCTCCTTGGCAGAGCCGGTTTCCTTTTCCACCAGGGACGCGAGGATCAGCGCGTCATAGGGGGTTTTGAGTGGAAGCCCCGGGGCTCGGGTGTCCCATGCATGGTCGAGCTCCTGGCGCATCGCCTGATAGGCGCGCTTGAGGATGGAAACGTCGGTGGCGCCATTGCTGAAAAAATAGGTGTTCGGATAGAACCAGCCTTCAGGGGACATGCCCTTGGGGCCTCCCAGCCGTGCGATCAGTCCGGGGTAGTCGACCGGTTTGAGCGTATGCCGGATATGCGGGTCGGCATTGAGGGCGTGCATTGCCTGGGCGAAGGTCCAGCCGTCGATCAGGGTAATGCCGTATTGCACGGTGCGTCCGTTGACCATGTCGCCGAGCAGTTGCAGCGGCGTCATCCCGGTACGTACGGCATAGTCGCCGCTCTGGATGCTGCCTGCCTGGTCGGACAGGCGTGCATAGATTAGCCACCAGCCAGGGTGCCTGAGAATGTGCAGTGCATGCAGACGATCAGCCACTTGGCGGGCGCTGCTGCCGGCGGGTACCTTGAATTCGACCTGTTCGGTCGGCAATTGCAGAGGCGTGCTCAGTGCATGCCAGCCGATCACGACGAGCACGCCGAGAAGCAGCGCGAGACCCGCCAAGCCGGTGATGATCGCTTTGCGCATCAGCAGGTTCCTTCACGTACGGCCCGACATAGTGTTCCGATCAGTGGCGGGAACGGGGGCATATCCTGGGTTTCGATGCGTCGCACCGGCCAGATGCCGATCAGGCTGTTGCACAGCAGTGCGCCGTCGGCCTGGTGCAGGCGCTCGGGCTCGAGCGTCTCGATGGACGTTTCGACAGCGTTCGCCCGGGCCCAGTCGAGGATGCGTTCGCGCATGATGCCGGCTACGCCGCATCGGTCGAGATCAGGCGTCAGCAGTCTATCACCCTCGATCCAGAACAGGTTGCTCATGGAGCCTTCGACCAAGTTGCCGTTGCTGTCGGCCAGCAGGCCCTCGACGATGGTATCGTCATCCCATTCCGCGCGAGCCAGTACCTGATGCAGGCGGTTTAGGTGTTTGATGCCGGCCAGGGCCGGGTCGTCTGGCAGCCGGGTGTGGCATAGGCGTACCGCAACGCCCTTGAGGGTATGGCTTGATGGGTATATTGGCCACGGTCGTATGTCGATCAACAGGCGCGGCGTCAGCTCTGACGGGATGCGGTATCCCCGTTCGCCGTCACCGGCGGTATACACGAGTTTGACGACGTGGCGTCCATCGGGCGGACTGGCTCGTAGCAGTTCGGGGAGCAATTCCGTTTCCATCGGCATGTGTAAATGGAGTCGGCGACAGCCCTCGGTCAGTCGTCGCCAGTGCCTGGGCCAGTGCGGCAATTGGCCATCCCTGGCCTCAAGGGTTTCGAAGACGCCGTGACCGTAGGCCAGACCCCGGTCGGAGATGGGTACGCAACTGTCCAGATGCGATGCCTTGTCGGCCATCGTCAGATCAAGGCCCTGAGCAATCCGGCAGCCTTGTGCCGGGTTTCCTCGAGTTCGGCGGCGGGGTGCGAATCGGCGACGATGCCTGCACCGGTGCGGAAGCGCAGTTCCCCCGAGTTCCACTCGAGCGTGCGGATGAGGATGTTGAGATCCATCTGCCCGTCGTTGCCGAGATAACCGATCGCCCCGGTATAGGCACCACGCGCCTCGCCCTCCAGTTCGCGGAGTATCTGCATGCATCGAACCTTGGGACAACCGGTGATGGTGCCGCCCGGGAACATCGCGCGAATCAATTCGCCTGGGCGCAGGCCGGGACGCGGCTTTGCGCGTACATTGGAGACGATATGATGCACGTGGGCATAGCTTTCGATCACCATTAATTCGTCGACCTCGACGCTGCCGGTGCGGGCGATACGCCCCAGGTCATTGCGCTCAAGGTCGATCAGCATGACGTGTTCGGCGCGTTCTTTGAGATTCTCTGCTAGTTTGCGCTGCAGGACACGGTCGGAGGCGGCATCGTGCCCTCGCGGGCGGGTGCCGGCGATGGGGCGTGTCGACACCCAGCCGTCACGACAGGCGACCAGGCGTTCCGGAGATGAACTGATCACCGCTCGCGGTCCCATTGTCGCCAAGGCGGCGAACGGCGCCGGATTGGCCAGGCGCAGTCGTGCATAAAGGTCCGCCGGCGTACCTGTGGAGCCCTCGCAAAGCCATTCGCGGGACAGGTTGACCTGAAACACGTCGCCGTCGCGGATATAGTCGAGTATGCGTTCCACCCCGTGCAGATACGCGTCTGCTGGCGTCTCGACGATGTGCAGGCCATTCTTTGCGGCAAGTTGCGCAGGACCCGATAATGCCGCTTGCTCGGCATCGCATGTGATGTCCTGCAGCAGTGCCTCGTGACCCGCTGCCGCAACAGCATAGACGCTGCCGTTCAGATGATCGCGAATGACGGCGGCCGGACAGTATTGCGCAAGCACGGCAGGCCAGTCCCACGGATGACCCGGAGGAGGTCCCAGCACAGGTTCCAGAATATAGGCCAGTTCGTAGCCCAGGTAGAGGAACCACCCGCCGGCAAAGGGAATGCCCGGTGCCGAGGGTGCCTGTTCGCGACAGGCTCCGGCTGTCTGGTCGAGCCACTGCGTAAACCCGCTCCCCGAAAAATTCACCAGAGGCGCCTCGGGGAACGCGAACAGGATGTCGTAGCGCCCGCGGGGGCCGCCCCGTGCCGTGCTTTGCAGCAAATGCGGATAGCGCGCCGGGTTCAGTCGGTGCAGTTCCAGCAGGTCATCTGGCCCGCGCAGCGGGCGCTGCGCGATCACGCTCAGATTTTCCGGAACAACAACGATCCGTTGGTGCCACCGAACCCGAAGGAGTTCGAAAGGGCGTACGACATGTCGCGTTCGCGCGCCGTGTTGGGCACGTAATCGAGATCGCAGCCTTCGTCTGGATTTTCCAGATTGACCGTGGGCGGCAGAACCTGATCGCGCAGGGCAAGAATCGAGAACACGGCCTCGACACCGCCGGCAGCCCCAAGCAGATGTCCGGTCATCGACTTGGTCGAACTGACCGCCAGTTGGTAGGCGTGGTCGCCGAAGGCGCGCTTGATGGCGTCGCTCTCGGCCCTGTCGCCCGCCGGGGTGGAGGTGCCGTGCGCATTGATGTAATCGACCTCATCCGGGTTCACGCCGGCATCGCGCAGTGCGAGCAGCATGCAGCGGGTGGCCCCCTCCCCCGATGGTTGGGTCATGTGATAGGCATCGGCGTTGAGCCCGTACCCAGCAAGTTCGCAGTAGATGTGCGCACCACGGGCCTGGGCATGCTCGTAGGATTCGAGCACCAGCACGCCGGCCCCAGCACCGATGACGAATCCGTCGCGGTCGCGATCCCAGGGGCGGCTGGCGCCCGCGGGGTCGTCGTTACGCGTGGAAAGTGCGCGGGCAGCGGCGAAGCCTGCAATGCACAGGGGTGTCGAGGCCATTTCCGCGCCCCCCGCGATCATCACGTCGGCGTCGCCATACGCAATCATGCGCGCCGCATCGCCGATATTGTGCGTACCGGTGGTGCATGCGGTCACGATGGCGATGTTCGGTCCCCGGAAGCCGTACATGATGGACAGGTTGCCCGAGACCATATTGATCAGGCTGCTGGGGATGAAGAACGGCGAGACCTTGCGCGCGCCGCCGTTCATCATAGCGATGTGGCCCTTCTCGATACCGGGCAGACCGCCAATGCCGGAGCCGATGGCCACGCCGATACGTTCGGCCGGGATGCGCTCGTCGTGGGGTTCGATACCCGCATCGCGCAACGCCTGAATGGCTGCGCCGATGCCGTAATGGACAAAGATGTCCATTTTTTTCTGGTCTTTGGGTGGGATGTATTCCCCTGGATCAAAGTCACGCACGTAGCCCGATATTTTGACCGGTGACTCTTCAGGGTCGAAATGATCGATATGCGTGATCCCACTGCGTCCCGCCAGGACGTTCTCCCACGCGGTATCGACCGTGGATCCCACGGGCGACACGATACCGAGCCCGGTTACGACGACGCGGCGCTTCGACAAATCAGTATCCTCTTCCTTCGGCTATGCGATCAAACCCGCGTCGGCCGGTTTCCCGGCGACTGCATAGTCGGGGATACCGGCTGACGCAATCGGGGGCTGCGCTTATTTCAGATGCGCGTTGATGTAGTCGATCGCCTGCTGGACGGTGGTGATCTTCTCGGCTTCTTCGTCAGGGATTTCGCACTCGAACTCCTCTTCGAGAGCCATCACCAGCTCCACCGTATCCAAGGAATCGGCGCCAAGATCGTCGACGAAGGATGAATCATTCTTGACGTCCTCCTCCTTGACGCCAAGCTGCTCGACCACGATCTTTTTGACGCGCTCTTCAACGTTGCTCATGCTCGTTATTCCCCTGTGTAAAAAAAATGCAGCCAGCGGCTGCGGGCGGTATTTTAGAGAAACTGCAGTCTCGTCGCTACCCGCAGGGCGTGGCCGGATTCAGGACATGTACATCCCGCCGTTAACGTGCAGCGTCTCGCCGGTAATGTAGCCGCCGCCACGACCGGCCAGGAATGCCACGGCCTTGGCAATATCCTCCACCTCGCCCAGTCGGCGCAATGGGATCTGGCCCAGCAGGCCCTCGCGCTGCTCTTCCTTGAGCGCGCGGGTCATGTCGGTGTCGATGAAACCCGGCGCGACCACGTTGACAGTGATGCCACGTGAGCCCACCTCGCGGGCCAGCGATTTGCTGAAGCCGATCATTCCGGCCTTGGCCGCGGCATAGTTGCATTGCCCAGGATTGCCAGCGGCCGCGACCACCGAGGCGATATTGATGATGCGTCCATGGCGTTTCTTGAGCATGCCGCGGATACAGCCGCGGGCAAGCCGGAAGACTGAACTCAGGTCGGTGTCGATCACGCTATCCCAGTCCTCGTCCTTCATGCCCATCAGCAATGTGTCGCGCGTGATGCCGGCATTGTTGACCAGAATCGTGACAACGCCGAACTGTTCGCCGATCTGCCCCAGCGCAGCCTCGACCGAAGCTTGGTCCTCAACCATCATTTCCAGACCGGTACCCTCGGCGCCCGCTTCCTTCAGATAGCTTGCGATGGCTTCGGCACCCGCCGGCGACGTGGCGGTCCCGATTACCGTGGCACCGGCCTGTGCCAGCTCTAGAGCGATGGCCCTGCCGATGCCCCGGCTTGCGCCGGTAACCAGCGCGATTTCCCCTTGCAGACTCATGCCCCGTATTCCTCGCAGAGTTCCAATGCGGCGTCGAGGGTCTTGGTGTCCTCTACGCAGAGGACTTTCAGGCTGCGGTCGATACGCTTGTTGAGGCCGCTGAGAACCTTGCCGGGTCCGAATTCGAAGACCACCCGGATACCTTCGTCGGCGAAGCCTTCGATGGTTTCGACCCAGTGCACTGGATTGTAGAGCTGGCGCACGAGCAATTCGGGCAACTCTGCTGGAGCGGCGTGCTGGGTCGCATCCACGTTATGCACGATGGGTATACGCGGTGAATTGAAGGTGGTGCTCTTCAGAACTTCGGCGAAGCTCTCCGCCGCCGGCTTCATCAATGCGCAGTGTGACGGGACGCTGACGCTGAGGGAGATCACGCGTTTGGCTCCCCCCTCGGACGCCAGTGCCATCAGGCGATCGACCGCTTCGGCATGCCCCGCCACGACGACCTGCCCGGGTGCATTGAAGTTGACGGCCTCGACAACCTGATTTCCGGCAGCGCGTGAACACAGGGCGATGACTTGCTCGTCCGTTAGCCCCAGGACTGCTGCCATGCTGCCGGTGCCAGCGGGTACGGCGGACTGCATTAGGCGTCCGCGTTCGGCGACGATACGCACGGCATCGGCGAATTCGAGCGCGCCGGCGCAGACGAGCGCGGTATATTCACCTAGGCTGTGACCCGCCATCACTTCGGGCCTGCATCCGCCCTCTTCCTCCCAGACGCGCCAGACGGCAACGCCGGCAGCGAGCATGGCCGGCTGGGTGATGGCAGTACGTCCCAGCTCTTCCTCGGGGCCATTCTGCACGAGGGCCCACAAATCCATGCCCAGGCAGTCGGAGGCCTCCTGAAAGGTATCGCGTACCAGGGAATACTTGTCGGATAGTACGGCCAGCATCCCGATCGACTGGGAACCCTGACCTGGAAACACGGCGGCAATGCTCATGTAGTCGGCAACTGTCTCAGGCTCAAAAAGGCGAGTAGTTTAGGCAAAAGCTCGGGCGGCGGGCAAATAACTTGTGGGCAATGCTATCCCGGGGTTGCAGCCCGGATGCCGCCGTGCGTTGACAGCGCTCCCCCGCCAGCGCGGCGGAGATGCCTGCGCCCTTGTTTTATGCCGCCAGTTATTGATAATGGGCGGCTTCCTAGTCCCTGGGGATATCCCGTAAGAATGGCAAAAGAAGACGCGATCGAAATGGAAGGCAAGGTGATCGACACCCTGCCCAACACCATGTTCAGAGTTCAGCTCGATAACGGTCATGTGGTGACCGCACACATCTCCGGGCGCATGCGCAAGCATTACATCCGCATCCTGACCGGTGACCAAGTTACCGTCGAGCTGACGCCCTACGATTTGACCAAGGGGCGTATCGTCTACCGCAAGAAGTAGGCTCGCGTTAGAGGCGGACCTAGTGGACCGCCTCCTGCTGATCGACGAAATCCAGGCGCAGTTCTTCGCCTTCCACGTCGAGGTGCACTTCCCCGCCCTCGCGAAGCCGCCCGAACAGTATCTCCTCGGCCAGGGGCTTCTTGACGTGTTCCTGGATAACCCGCGCCATGGGACGGGCGCCCATGATCGGGTCGTACCCCCGCTCGGCCAACCAGGCTCGCGCAGCGTCGTCCACGACGAGGCGGACCTTCTTCTCTTCCAGTTGAGCTTCCAGTTCGATGAGAAACTTGTCGACCACGTTCGCAACGATGCGCGGTTCCAGCGGCTGAAACTGGATGATCGCATCCAGGCGATTGCGGAATTCCGGGGTGAACGTGCGGCGTATCGCCTCCATGCCGTCGGTCGAGTGATCCTGTTGGGTGAAACCCAGCGTCCGCCGGCTGACCGACTGGGCGCCCGCGTTGCTGGTCATTACGAGAATCACGTTGCGGAAATCCACCTGGCGGCCGTTCGCATCGGTCAGCGTGCCGTGATCCATGACCTGCAGCAACAGGTTGAACACGTCCGGGTGTGCCTTTTCAATCTCATCCAGCAGCAACACGGCGTGCGGGTGCTTGAGGATGGCATCGGTCAGCAGCCCGCCTTGATCGAAACCGACGTACCCCGGAGGGGCGCCGATGAGGCGTGACACCGTGTGCCGTTCCATGTACTCGGACATGTCGAAACGGAGTAACTCGATGCCTAGAACCTGCGCCAGCTGGCGGGTAACCTCGGTCTTACCTACACCGGTCGGACCGGCGAACAGGAACGAGCCAATCGGTTTGTCAGGGTGTCCAAGTCCGGAGCGCGACATCTTGATCGCCGCTGCCAGGGTGCCGATCGCCTCGTCCTGGCCGAACACGACGAGCTTCAGGTTGCTTTCCAGGTTGCGCAGCGTCTCCATGTCCGAAGTGGATACCTGTTTCGGCGGGATACGGGCGATTTTGGCGACCACGTCCTCGACGTCGTGCACGGAAATCGTCTTGCGGCGCTGGCTGGCCGGCTGTAGCCGGCGGCGTGCGCCCGCCTCGTCGATCACGTCGATCGCCTTGTCGGGCAGGTGCCGGTCGGTGATGTAGCGCTCGGACAACTCGGCCGCCGCACGCAGCGAGGGGTTGGTGTAGCGCACGTCGTGATGTTCCTCGAAGCGACCCTTGAGGCCCTTGAGGATCTGGTAGGTTTCCTCGACGCTGGGTTCGCGCACGTCGATTTTCTGGAAACGCCTAGCCAGCGCACGGTCCTTCTCGAAGATCCCACGATATTCCTGATAGGTGGTCGAACCGATGCATTTGAGCTGACCGTTGGCCAGCATCGGCTTGATCAGGTTGGAGGCGTCCATCACGCCGCCGGAGGCGGCGCCGGCACCGATGATGGTGTGGATCTCGTCAATGAAGAGAATCGCACCCGGCTGGCGCTTGAGCTGGGCCAGTACGCCCTTGAGACGCTTCTCGAAGTCGCCGCGGTATTTCGTGCCTGCGACCAGCGCGCCGAGATCCAGCGAATAGACCACGCCGTCATGCAGTATCTCGGGAACCTCGCCGTCGACGATGCGCTTGGCAAGGCCCTCGGCCAGTGCAGTCTTGCCCACGCCGGCCTCGCCCACGTACAGCGGATTGTTCTTGCGCCGACGACACAGGATCTGCACCGTGCGCTCGATCTCGCTGTCGCGGCCGATCAAGGGGTCAATCTTGCCCTGGCGGGCGAGCTCGTTGAGGTTGGTGGCGAACTGTTCCAGCGGGTTGCTGCGTGCAGACTCCTCGCCTGCAGCCGCACCCTCGGCCGGCCCCTCGCTGTCCATGTCGGGCTGCTGTTCGTCGGAAACCTTGGAGATGCCATGAGAGATGTAGTTGAGCACATCGAGCCGGCTGATCCCCTGCTTCGACAGCAGGTAGACGGCATGCGATTCCTGTTCGCCGAACAGGGCCACCAGCACGTTGGCGCCCGTGACCTCCTTGCGTCCGGAGGACTGAACGTGAAATACGGCGCGCTGGAGCACCCGCTGGAAACCGACCGTAGGCTGGGTTTCGCGCTGGTCGCCTTCGTTCAGCCGCGGCGTGTTGTCTTCGATGAACAGGTCGAGCTCACGTTTCAGCCGCGAAAGATCGGCGCCACAGGCACGCAGCACGTTCACCGCAGTGGGGTTGTCGGTGAGCGCCAACAGCAGGTGCTCCACGGTAATGAATTCGTGGCGCTTTTCACGGGCCTGCTTGAAGGCCAGATTAAGGGAGAATTCAAGCTCTTTGTTCAACATCGCCGATATGCCTCAGGTTGGCGGCCATCCTCGGCCTAACGAAATCCGAATGTACTTGGTTGGGGTCAAGTCTCTTCCAGAGTACATAGCAAAGGGTGTTGGTGATCGCGGGCATAATCGTTGACCTGAGCGACCTTGGTCTCCGCTATATCCCGGGTGTACACCCCGCACACGCCGCGTCCGCGGGTGTGTACGTGCAGCATGATCCGAGTGGCCTTCTCCCGGTCCATGCGGAAAAACAGCTCCAGTACTTCAACGACAAATTCCATCGGGGTGTAGTCATCATTGAGGATCACCACTTTGTACAGCGGTGGCTGGCGTACCTCGGGACGACGCTCCTCGACGACGAAATCCTCATTGTCGCTGCGCTTCTCCTCGCTCATGTTGAGTATGTCGGGTTGCATCGGGTTGATCTCAAGGGGGGCGTGAAAATGTTTCCGTCCACGCTCCTCACGGGTTACATATGGGCGACGATACACCGGCCGAATTCGGAACACGATACAGTCTCGGCACCGGTCATCAGGCGCGCCAGATCGTCGGTCACCCGCCCTGCCTTGATCGCACCTGAGAGGCCGCTGACGATGGCGTCGGCAGCTTCGATCCAACCCAGGTGGCGCAGCATCATTTCCGCGGAAAGCACGATGGATCCGGGATTTGCCTTGTCCTGACCGGCGATCATCGGTGCGGTGCCGTGCGTGGCCTCGAAGATGCCGATACTGTCGGAAAGATTCGCTCCGGGCGCGATGCCGATGCCGCCGACCTGAGCAGCCAGGGCGTCAGATATATAGTCGCCGTTCAGGTTCAAAGTGGCAATAACCTCGTAATTTTGAGGGTTGAGCAATATTTCTTGCAGGAAGGCGTCGGCGATCACGTCCTTGATCACGATGTCGTCGCCAGTACGCGGGTTGGTGAGCCGCATCCAGGGACCGCCATCCAGGGGCTGCGCGCCGAATTCGCGTTGTGCAAGGGCATAGCCCCAGGCCTTGAACGCCCCTTCGGTGAATTTCATGATGTTGCCCTTGTGCACCAGGGTCACCGACTTGCGGCCATTGTCGATGGCGTACTGGATCGCCTTGCGCACCAGGCGTTCGGTACCTTCACGCGACACGGGCTTGATGCCGACCCCGGAGCTTTCCGGGAAACGAATGTTGGTCACACCCATTTCAGCCTGTAGATAAGCGATGAGCTTGCGTGCCTCGGCGGTTTCTGCTGCCCACTCGATGCCGGCATAGATGTCTTCCGAATTTTCGCGGAAGATCACCATGTCCGTTTTCTCCGGGGCTTTGACCGGGCTGGGGGTGCCGTCGTAATAGCGCACCGGACGCAGACAGACGTAGAGGTCGAGCGTCTGTCTGAGGGCGACGTTAAGCGAGCGGATGCCGCCGCCAACGGGCGTGGTCAAGGGGCCCTTGATTGCCACCAGATACTCGCGCATGGCATCCATGGTTTCGTCCGGAAGCCATACGTCGTCGCCGTAAACGCGGGTGGCCTTTTCGCCGGCGTAAACCTCCATCCACGCGATTGCGCGCGTATCGCCGTAAGCCTTATGCACGGCGGCATCGACGACCTCACGCATTACGGGCGTGACGTCCGCGCCGATGCCATCACCCTCGATGAAGGGGATCACGGGCTTGGCGGGTACGCGCAGTGAGCCGTCGGCATTCGCGGTGATGCGTTCCCCCCACGAGGGCGTGTCGATGTGCTGGTAGGACATGAGTCGGCGGTCTCCGCAAGAGAGGTTAATTTGTGCCGCATTATACATTCACTCCACAGCGACGAAGCTGTGATAAAGTTCCCCGATGCGCTTCCAACCCCATGTCACGGTGGCCGCGGTGATCGAGCGCGAGGGGCGCTTTCTGCTGGTCCGCGAACGCATTGACGGACACGTGAAATACAACCAGCCGGCAGGTCATCTCGAGGACGGCGAATCCTTGGTCGAGGCCGTCATCAGGGAAACCCTCGAAGAGACCGCCCGGCACTTCACTCCTATCGCACTGGTGGGTATCTACCGCTGGGTCAACCCGGTCGGCGAGACCTTTCTGCGCGTGGCCTTCTCAGGAACGGCCGGCGAGCGCGATGTCTCGCGCGCGCTCGACGACGGTATCGAGGATACCGAATGGTTGTCCCCGGATGCGCTCAGAACCCTGGGCGAGCGGCTGCGCAGCCCCCTCGTGTTGCGCGCCGTGGCCGATCACGGCGCCGGCCATCGCTACCCGCTGGCCCTGCTGCGCGAACTGGACTGAGCGCGGTGCGTCGCGAACGGGTGATCGTGGGGCTTTCCGGAGGGGTCGATTCCGCAGTCGCCGCGCTGCGTCTGCTTGAGCAGGGATATCGCGTCGAAGGTCTGTTCATGAAGAACTGGGAGGACGACGACGAATCCGGCTACTGCGCCGCGGCCGAGGATCTCGCAGAGGCGCGCGCCGTCGCCGAGACCCTTGAAATCCCGCTGCACAAGGTCAATTTCGCCCGCGAATACTGGGATCGGGTGTTCGCCTATTTCCTCGCAGAATATAGAGCCGGGCGCACCCCTAATCCCGACGTGCTGTGCAACCGCGAAATCAAGTTCAAGGCATTTCTGGATTACGCACGCGGCTTGGGCGCAGACGCCATCGTCACCGGCCACTACGCCCGCACCGACGGTAGCGGGCAACTTTGGCGAGGGGCGGACGCGGCAAAGGACCAAAGCTATTTCCTGCATGCGCTCACGGCCGAACAGCTGCGCGCGAGCCGTTTCCCGCTCGGCGATCTTGTCAAGACCGAGGTCAGGCGTATCGCCCGCGAGGCTGGCCTGCCGAATCATCGGCGCAAGGACAGCACTGGCATTTGCTTCATCGGCGAGCGCCGTTTCCGCGATTTCCTGGCGCGCTACCTGCCCGCCAGGCCCGGTGCGATCGTGGATCTCCACGGAGCGCATCTCGGGGGGCATCAAGGGCTGATGTACTACACCCTGGGCCAACGTCAGGGTCTCGGCATCGGCGGCACGGCCGAGGGTGATGCAGCGCCCTGGTACGTCGCCGAAAAACGGCTTGAGAGCAACGAATTGCTTGTGGTCCAGGGACACGACCACCCGGCACTGCTTTCTGTCAGTCTCTTCGCTGCACGGATGCACTGGATTGCCGGTTCGGCACCCGGCGAGCGGTTCCGGTGTACCGCCAAGACCCGTTACCGTCAGGAGGATCAGGCCTGCACGGTCACCTTGTCCTCTGAAGGGGCCCGCATCAGCTTCGACAAGCCGCAACGCGCGGTGACGCCAGGACAATTCGTAGTTCTTTACGACGACGCGCTATGCCTGGGTGGCGGGGTCATCGAAACGACCGTCCCGCTCGATCCGCTGTATGCTGACTCGCACCGGGCCATGGCCGCGGCTACCGATTAGCGATTCGGCGGAAAGGGGGCATCGTGGAACACAGTTTGCACAACCGCACCCTGGCGCTCGCCGCGGTGTTCCAGTGCGCTGCCGACGCGGATCAGCTGGCGCGTACCGGTACCCTTGAGCCCGGCGCGCTGCAGCCTTTGCTGCAGAGCATCCTGGTGGTCGATGCCGACAGCCTCGAGGCCGTGTATGGTGGTACGGGCAACCTGCGCACCGGCCTTCAGGTGCTGCAACGCCAGCTGGATTCTCCGGAACGGACCAAGACCATCGAAGTGATGCGCTATGCAGTCTCGCTGCTGCACCTGGAACGTCGTCTCGCCAAACGTCCCGAAATGCTTGCCCGTCTGGAGAGTGGCATCGAGAACGCGCAACGCCAGGTCGAGTACTTCGGCGTCGATCACGAGAACGTGATCTCCAGCCTGGCCTCGCTTTACCGCGAGACCATCAGCGAGCTCGGTCCGCGCATCGTCGTGCGTGGTGAGCAGATACACCTTGCCAACGAGACTGTGGCCAGTCGTATCCGCGTGCTGCTGCTCGCCGGCATTCGTGCCGCGGTACTCTGGCGTCAGGCTGGCGGCACACGGTTGCGTCTGTTGTTCACCAGAAAATCGATTCTGCGCGAAGTGGAGCGACTGCTCGCCTAAAGCGCAGGCGGGTTACACAGTTCCGCGGCAAGGTTTTTGTCATCTGGTTTACAATGGCGCCTGACTCTGTCCGGGCGCAATGCCCACGCGCCTCCCCTATCCACCATGACACAAGGACGACGACGCCATGCACGATAGCCTCGAGACTCGCACTGAACTGCGCGTGGGTAGCCAGTCCTACGCCATTCACAAGCTATCCGAACTCGCGGGAGCGGAGCGCTTGCCCTACTCGCTCAAGATCCTGCTGGAAAATCTGCTGCGTTTCGAGGACGGCGTGAGCGTCACGCGCGCGGATATCCAGGCCGTGTTGGATTGGGATGCGCGTGCCGAACCCAGCCAGGAAATTGCCTTTCGCCCGGCCCGCGTGTTGATGCAGGACTTTACCGGTGTGCCGGCCGTGGTGGACCTGGCGGCGATGCGCGATGCTATGCGTCGATTGGGCGGCGACCCGGACAAGATCAATCCGTTGCAGCCGGCGGAACTGGTCATCGACCATTCCGTGCAGGTGGACCGATTCGGTTCGGACGACGCTTTCCAGTTGAACGCCGAACTCGAATACAGCCGCAACCGCGAACGCTATGCGTTTCTCAAATGGGGCCAGAAGGCGTTTTCGAATTTCAAGGTCGTGCCGCCGGATACCGGCATCGTGCATCAGGTCAATCTCGAATATCTCGCGCGCACAGTGTTCACGCGCACGTTGGAAGACGGCAACCTCGAGGCGTACCCGGATACCGTCGTCGGCACGGACTCCCACACCACCATGATCAACGGACTCGGCGTGCTCGGCTGGGGCGTCGGCGGCATCGAGGCCGAGGCGGCCATGCTCGGGCAGCCGATTTCGATGCTGCTGCCGCAGGTGGTGGGTTTCCGTCTCACCGGCGCGCTGCCGGAAGGCGCGACCGCGACCGATCTCGTGCTCACCGTGGTGGAAATGCTGCGCAAGCATGGTGTGGTCGGCAAATTCGTCGAGTTCTTCGGCGATGGTCTGGCCCAGCTGCCGCTGGCGGACCGCGCCACGATCAGCAACATGGCGCCCGAGTACGGCGCGACCTGCGGCATCTTCCCGATCGACGAAGAAACCCTGCGCTACCTCACCCTCAGCGGCCGCGACGCGGATCAGGTCGCCCTGACCGAAGCCTATGCACGGGCGCAGGGCATGTTCTACTCGGCGGACATGCCCATCCCCGATTACAGCGACATCCTGACCCTGGACCTGGCCACGGTGGAACCCTCGCTCGCAGGCCCTAAGCGTCCGCAGGACCGGATTGCGCTCAGCCGCGCCAAGCAGGTCGTCAGCGCCGCCCTGGAAGACGTCATGCGTGCCCGCATGGCGGCCTTCGCGAGCCGCAGGGACGCCGAGGGTTTCGAGACCGAAGGCGGACATGCCGCCGTCGGCGTCGAGCATCAGGCCGACGATCCGGCCCGGCGCAGCGCGCTGCGCATGCACCTCAAGGACGGCATGGTCGTGATCGCCGCGATCACCTCCTGCACCAATACCTCGAATCCCTCGGTGATGCTCGCCGCCGGGCTGGTGGCGCGCAAGGCCCGCGAACGCGGGCTGTGCGTCCAGCCCTGGGTGAAGACCTCACTCGCCCCCGGTTCCCGCGTGGTCACCGCCTATCTCGACAAGGCGGGGCTCAGCGGCGATCTGGCCGCCCTCGGCTTCGATCTGGTCGGTTACGGATGCACCACCTGCATCGGCAACTCGGGCCCCCTGCCGGAACCGGTCAGCGAGGCGATCCGACGCGACGACCTGACCGTCTGCTCCGTGCTTTCCGGCAACCGCAACTTCGAGGGCCGCGTGCATTCCGAGGTGCGCATGAATTTCCTCGCCTCGCCGCCGCTCGTCGTCGCCTATGCTCTGGCCGGGCGCATGGATATCGATCTGTTTCACGAACCCCTGGGCGAGGACCAGACCGGGCATCCGGTCTATCTGCGCGACGTCTGGCCCAGCCATCAGGAAATCCAGGACGCGATCGGTCACAGCGTGACCTCAGAACAGTTCACAGCGAGTTACGACGACGTGTTTGCCGGCGAGGCCCGCTGGCAGCGTCTGGATGCGCCCGACACGGCGCTGTTCGCCTGGCAGGACGACTCGACTTACGTGCAGAACCCGCCGTATTTCGACGACATCGACCAGCCCCTCGCTCCGGTCGGCGACATCCTCGGCGCACGAGTGCTGGCGCATCTGGGCGATTCGGTGACCACGGACCACATCTCGCCCGCCGGTTCGATCAAGGCCGACAGCCCGGCCGGGCGTTATCTGGTCGAGCATGGCGTCGCCCCGGCGGATTTCAATTCCTATGGTTCGCGTCGCGGCAATCACGAAGTGATGATGCGCGGAACCTTCGCCAATATCCGTCTGCGCAACCGGCTCGTGCCGGGCGTCGAGGGCGGCGTCACGCGTCACCTGCCCTCCGGCGAGCAGACCTCGATCTACGAGGCGGCGATGCGCTACAAGGCCGAGCAGGTGCCGACGGTCATCATCGCCGGCAGGGAATACGGCTCCGGTTCCAGCCGCGACTGGGCGGCCAAGGGACCGCGCCTGCTGGGCGTACGTGCCGTGCTGGTGGAAAGCTTCGAGCGCATTCACCGATCCAACCTCGTCGGCATGGGCGTCCTGCCGCTGCAGTTCATGGCCGGAGAAAATGCCGAGATGCTCGGACTCAGCGGCGAGGAGGTTTACGACATCACCGGTCTGGGCGACGGTTCGGCCAAGCAGGTCACGGTCACGGCGACCGCAGCGGACGGCACGCGCAAGTCGTTCCAGGCCAAGGTGCGCATCGACACGCCGCAGGAGATCGAGTACTACCGGCACGGCGGTATCCTGCCCTACGTGCTGCGTCAGCTGGCGGCCTAGATTCGCGACGACCGGATTAGAAAGCCATGTCGGCCCGGCTGCCGCCTGAATTGACGACCAGGCAGCAGCCGTGAGCGACCTCCGCTCGAACGCGAGCACGAACCCGAGGAAATCCGCCGCCGGCTCGCCCGTCGCGCCTCGCCGGACGGGCACCTCAGCGATGCCGTTCTCGGCGCCATAGACGGCTGCGTGACCACCTTTGCGGTCATAGCCGGTGCCGTGTGCGCAGATGCCGGCCAAGGTGGCCATCGTCCTCGGCGCGGCCAACCTCGTCGCCGACGACTTCAGCATGGCGGTGAGCAACTATCAGGCGGCACACAGCCAGAAGAACGTCTTGCCCAGGCTCACCAGAGCAAGCAGCGTCACATCGAGCGCATTCCGGACGGCGAGCGAGAGGAAATCCGGCAGATCTATGCGGCGAAGGGATTCGATGGGGAAACCCTGGAGGCCATCGTGAGCGTGATCACGGCAGACCGTGACTTGTGGGTGAATACCATGCTCACCGAGGAACTCGGCTTCGCGCCGGTGCCGACCAGGCCGCTCGCCAGCGCGTTCACGACCTTCACGGCCTTTCTGCTTATCGGCATGATCCCCTTGGCTCCGTTCATCTTTGCACATCAGTCGATGAATAGCGCGTTTGCCGAAAGCATCCTGCTGACCAGCTCGAGCTTCTTTGCCGTCGTTCTGGTCCGCAGACACGTGCTCGAGCGCCCGCGGTTGCATTCCGGTTTCGGCACCCTGCTGACGGGTGGCGCGGCAGCCGCACTGGCGTATCTGGTGGGTACTTGTTGCGCGGTCTTTACGGCGTGGTCTGAGGCGTCGCCTTTTCGGACAAACACCCGGCTGCTAATCTGCTTCTCCCACTCCACACAAGGCAGGCTCATGCGCGGCGTTTGTCTCGACATCGATACCCTGGACAACGGCGATCTCGACCGCAACCCACTGCACGAAGCGGTTTCCCACTGGACCTATCACGCGCAGACTTCGGCGGATCAATTGTCGGAACACATCGGCTCGGCCGAGGTGCTGGTGACCAACAAGGTTCTGGTGGACGCACCGGCGCTGGCTGCGGCCAGCAGTCTCAAGCTGATCTGCGTGGCGGCCACCGGTACCAACAACGTGGATCTCGAAGCCGCCCGCAAACGGGGTATCGTGGTTTGCAACGTGCGCGATTACGGCACCGCTTCCGTTGCCGAGCATACAATCGGGCTGATGCTTGCCCTGGTCCGCCACCTGCCTGACTACGCCCGCGCGGTTGCCGAAGGGGCGTGGACCCGCGCGCACGGCTTTTCCCTGTACGACTTTTTCCCGATCGGCGAACTTAACGGTCGCACGCTGGGTATTGTCGGTCATGGGGTGCTGGGCGCGGCGGTCGGGCGCATCGCGGAAGGTTTCGGCATGCGGGTGTTGATCGCCGAACGCCGCGGTCAGGCGCCTCGTCACGGACGTACCGAGTTTACCGAGGTGCTCGATCAGGCGGACGTGCTGAGCCTGCATTGCCCGCTGACGCCGGAAACCCGTCATCTGATCGGCGCCGAGGAGATCGAGCGCCTGGGGCCTACCGGGATCCTCATCAATACGGCCCGTGGCGGCCTGGTCGATAGCCAGGCACTGGCCGACGCCCTGCGTGCCGATCGTCTTGCCGCCGCCGGTCTCGATGTCCTCGACGAGGAGCCGCCGCCCGCGGATCACCCGCTGCTCAGCCCTGACGTACCCAACCTGATCGTCACGCCGCATGTTGCCTGGGCTAGCGGTACGGCGCGTCAGCGCCTGATCGACGAAATGGCGCTGAACATGCGCGCCTATCTGGCGGGCACCCCGCGCAACAGGGTGGCCTGAGTCCATCGCGGCAACGGCGGGCACACGCACATTTGAACTCGTGCGTGGCCATCCTGTTACACGTCAGACCGATCGGTTTGAACCGAATCCGATGGACGGAACTCCCCCTTTCACACGAGATTCGAGGAGGTTTGCATGGAATTCACGCAGTTACGTCATGCAGACATGGAAGTACCCAAGATCGGCCTGGGCACCTGGGCTATCGGCGGCTGGATGTGGGGCGGCACCGACGAACGCGCGGCCGTCGATACCATTCACGCCGCACTCGACCGCGGGATCACCCTGGTCGACACCGCTCCGGTCTATGGCTTCGGTCACTCTGAGGAGATCGTGGGCAAGGCCTTGGCCCAATACGGACAGCGCGATCGGATCGTGCTGGCTACCAAGGTGGGTCTGGCCTGGCAGGACGGGCGCCGCGTCAGCCGCGACAGTTCGCCGGCACGCATCCGCCAAGAAATCGAGGACTCGCTGCGTCGGCTGGGTACGGATTACGTCGACATCTATCAGGTGCACTGGCCCGACAGTGCGGTGCCCTTCGAGGAGACCGCGGCCGCCCTTGAAGCGCTGCGCATCGAGGGCAAGATCCGCGCAATCGGGGTGAGCAACTATTCGCCGGAGCAGATGGCCGCCTTCGCCAAGGCGGCGCCGCTGGCCACGAATCAGCCGCCCTACAACCTTTTCGAGCGCGAGATCGAGGGCGTCGTCGCCGATTACTGCGTGCAGCAGGGTATCGGCATGATCGCCTACGGTGCGCTCTGCCGCGGGCTGCTCTCCGGGCGCATGCAGGCCGATACCCGCTTCGACGGCGACGATCTGCGCCTGTCCGATCCGAAATTCCAGATGCCGCGTTTCGGACACTACCTCGAGGCGGTGCGCCGGCTGGACGCGTACGCGCAGGAGAAATACGACCGTCGCGTCATCCATCTGGCGCTGCGTTGGCTGGTCGATCAGCCGGGTGTGGCGGCCGCGCTGTGGGGCGCCCGACGCCCGGATCAGCTCGATCCCGTCGATGCGGTGATGGGTTGGTCCATCGATGCTGCGGACCGCGTTGCGATCGACACCATCCTGCAGGATTGCATTCCCGACCCCGTGGGGCCGGAGTTCATGGCTCCGCCGGAAAGCAGCGCGGCCGCCTGATGGCTCTAGGCGGCGGCCGGTCCCGCTACCGGCCGCCGCCCAGCCAACCTTTGCGCCGGAAGAACACCACCATGCCGGCTGCGATCACGAGCATCACACCCCACACCAGCGGGTAGCCGTAGTACCAGTTCAGCTCGGGCATGGCCCATGGACTCTTGGTGTTATTGCCGAAGTTCATCCCGTAGACGCCGACGATGAAGGTCAACGGGATGAAGATGGTCGAGATCATGGTTAGCACGCGCATGATGTCGTTGAGTCGATTGCTGACGCTCGACAGATACACGTCGAGCATGCTGGCGACGATATCGCGGTAGGTCTCCAGCAGATCCATGATGTGCACGGTGTGGTCGTAGAGATCTTGCAGGAAGGGCTGCAGATCGGGTGCGAAATATTCCTCGTCGTTGGTGCCGCGCATCAGCTGGCTGACCACTTCGCGGGTCGGCCAGAGCTGGCGACGCAGAATCATGAGATTGCGCTTGTGCTGATAGATGGCGGACAGCAGGTCGCGGCTGGGCCGTTCCAACAATACCTCCTCCAACGCCTCGACCTCCTCGCCGAAGGTTTCCAGCACGGGGAAGGCCTGGTCGACGACGAGGTCCATCAGGGCGTAGAAGAGATAATCGGTGCCGTGGGTGCGCAGTCGCGTCCGTGCCTTGGCCAGGCGCCTACGCACGGCCTGTACCACTTCCTCCTCACCGGCATGAATGCTGAGTACGTAGCCCTCGCCTATGAACAGGTTGAACTGCTCGAGTTCGACGCTTTCGCCGTTCCAACGCGGCAGGTTCAGGATCGCGAACAACTGCTCCTGGTAAATGTCCAGCTTGGGCCGCTGCACCAGCGTCTGCACGTCTTCCAGAGCCAGCGGATGCAGGTCGAACAATATGCCGAGCCGGTCTAGCAACTGGCGATCCGGCTGGCCCTGGATATGAATCCAGGTGACCCCCTCCTTCTTCACAATCACTCTCGCCGCATCCGCATCGATGTCCGGGTACTCGGTCATGTCGTCGCCCAGATAATGCACGGCCCAGAGTCTGGCCGGCGTAGTAACCGGCATATCGACGAGCGTACCCGGAGCGCTGCCGACTTTACGCGTATGGTCGCGATGCGAATCGAAGCCCATCTGAACCTCCTATGCCCTTTATTGGTGTTATCGCCCGATCAGCGGACGTGCAGCAGTTGGTTGAACAAGGTTTCTGAATTGATTGCTTCACCGCTGAGCGCCATGGCAAGGAGTTCGCCGCCGAGCACCTGCGGTGCGAGCAGCAGGTCCGGCTGCACGCGTTTGACGCGCGACAGGTTGCGCGCGTCGCTAACCGCGGCCACCGTACGGATACCTTCGCCGATTTCCTTGACCGCGAGCACCACGAAGGCGTTTTCGGAGTCGTCGTCACCGAGGGCGAGCACCGCCTTCGCGCGCTCCGCGCCGGCCTTGCGCAGAACCTCCAGGTCGCTGCCCTCGCCCACCAGGATATCCGCCTGCGGGTAAACCCCCTCCTCCACCTGGCGCGGCAGCACGAGGGTCAGTTTCTGTCCGCGCGCCTTGAGCTCCTTGAAGCTGTTGCGCGCCAGTGCGGTGTCGCCGACGATGATGTAGTGGTTGGAACGGTCCATGCGCGATCTCCGGGGCTGAATCAGGGCGATCAAACGGTTGTTCATCAAGGGCCCGAGGATGGCGGTCAGCGAGGTGGCGAAGATCACCAGTCCGAGCACGATCAGGGAAACCACGAAGAGCCGGGCCTCGGGCGTCACCGGCACGATATCGCCGTAGCCGACCGTCGACATCGTGACCACGGCGAAGTACAGGGCATCCACTGCACCGGTGATCTTCGGGTGGAACTGGGTGCCGAGCAGATACGCGCCGAAGACGCCATAACCCAGGGTCAGCAGCACGCTGGTCAGGGCGAATAGCGTGCCCGTTGCCAAGCTGCTTCGATTGAAATGGCGTCGCGCGGCCAGCAGGGCCAGCAGCAATGCCAGGTTGTAGCCGGCTTCGAGTGGATAGCGCCAGCCGGAGGCGACCAGTTGAACCACCACGGCCGCGAGCGCGACCAGCATCGTGGTGACCCAGGCCAGGCGCGATCGCCAGAGCAGTCCAAGCGACATGACCAACAACAGCATGCCCACGGCAAACTGCGGTATGCCATGGATGGCGAGCGTCGAGAAACCTTCGTTGAGATGACCCAGATCGGGCACCGAGAGCGTCAGGCCGAGCAGATGCCGCAGATCGGGAACGAGTTGCAACAGGCCGGACAGGCCGACGCCCATGGCGAGCGGGACGTGAGGAAACCAGCGATCGGCGCGTGTCAGCTGGGACAGACGGCTCCACGAGCGGCGTAAGCGAGGCCACATGCCCAGCTGCAGACGTTCGTCGAGGCGTTTGGTATCAGGCACGGAATCTGTGTGTTCTATGGAGTCGAGGCCGACTGCGTCGGCAGATCGCGGTGGTGCCGCTCACGCGGGTCGGGTCAGTGTGGCAGGATCGAGGAGACGGGCCAGTTCGTGCTCGTCCAGATCGGTCATTTCGGCGGCGACCTCGAGTACCGGGCGACCCTCCGCATAGGCGCGTTTGGCGATCGCCGCGCCGCGTTCGTAGCCGATGACGCCGTTCAGCGCGGTGACCAGAACCGGATTGCGAGCCAGTGTGGCCTGCGTGCGGTCGCGGTTGACCTTGAATCCGACGATGGCTTGCCGAGCGAGTATCTCGCATGCATTTGAAGTTAATTCAATGGCTTGAAGAATATTGTTGCCAATCAACGGCAACATGACGTTGAGCTGGAAGTTACCCGATTGACCGCCGACGGTAATGGCGGCATCCAGCCCGATGACCTGGGCCGATACCATGCAGACCGCCTCGGGGATCACGGGGTTCACCTTGCCGGGCATGATGCTGCTACCGGGCTGCAGGGCCGGAAGGCTGATTTCGCCGAGTCCGGCCAGTGGGCCGGAATTCATCCAGCGCAGGTCGTTGGCGATTTTCATCAATGCAGCTGCGAGGCTCTTGACCTGACCGGACAGGGCCACGATATCGTCCTGCGCGCTCAGGCCCTCGAATAGATCGGCACGCACCCGGAAGGCCAGTCCGGTGCGTGCGGCGAGATCCTTGGCGATGCGGCGGCCGAGCTCGGGATGGGCGTTCACCCCGGTCCCCACCGCGGTGCCGCCCTGGGCGAGCCCGCAGACCTGGGGCAGGAGCGCCTCAACCCGTTCGGCTCCGAGCTCGATCTGCGCCGCCCAGCCACCGAGTATCTGAGACAAGCGGACCGGCATGGCGTCCATCAGGTGGGTCCGCCCGGTGGTGACGACATCCACCAGTTCGCCACTACGCGTACGGATGGTATCGGCAAGTTCGTTCAGTGCGGGCAACAGGCACTGGGTGCAGGCGAGAGCGGCGCTGACATGGATGGCGCTGGGAATGACATCGTTCGAACTCTGGCCACGATTGACGTCGTCGTTCGGATGCACCGAGCAGCCGAGCCGTTCGCCGGCGAGATGGGCGATGACCTCGTTCACGTTCATGTTGGTGCTGGTGCCGGAGCCCGTCTGATAGACATCGACGGGAAAGGCGTCGGGATAGGCGCCGCCTGCAACCTCGTCTGCGGCCTCGGCGATAGCGGCGGCAAGATCGGCCGGCATCAGCCCCAGAGCCGCATGCGACCGCGCTGCCGCCGCCTTGATCATGGCCACGGCCTGGATGAAGCGCGGCGGCATGCGTTGACCGCTGACCGGAAAGTTGTCGATCGCCCGTTGCGTCTGAGCCCCCCAAAGCGCGTCGGAGGGCACGCGAAGTTCGCCCATGCTGTCGTGCTCGATACGGTAGCCGGGGGATTCTTGCATACGGGTTCCTGGATTTCGGGGTCGGTCAGACAGGGTTGCGGTATTATACTGCAAGTTTTTGCGACCGAGATTGAAGGATGGAGATCACCACCCTTACCGCCCTGTCACCGGTTGACGGGCGCTATGCCACACAGGCGGAGCCATTGCGCACGCGCTTCAGCGAATATGGCTTGATCGCGGCCCGCGTGACCGTCGAGGTGCGCTGGCTGCAGGCGCTGGCCGACGAGCCGGGCATTCCCGAGGTCGCCCCGCTGCCGGATGCTTCGCAGCGTCTGCTCGGCGAACTCGCCGGTTCGTTCTCGCTCGAGGATGCGGCCGAGGTCAAACGGATAGAACGCACCACCAACCACGACGTCAAGGCCGTCGAGTACTTCATCAAGCAGCGTATCGCCGCCGACCCCGCGCTCGATGCGGTCAAGGAGTTCGTGCACTTCGCCTGCACTTCCGAGGACATCAACAACCTTGCCTACGGCCTGATGCTCAAGGGCGGTCGCGACGATGTGCTGCTGCCAGTGATGGACGAGATCGTCGCTGCACTGCGGGATTTAGCGCACGGCCAGGCCGACGTGCCGATGCTCTCGCGCACGCACGGCCAGCCGGCCAGTCCGACCACGCTGGGCAAGGAGCTCGCCAATGTGGTGGCGCGTCTGGAACGCCAGCGGGCGCAGATTGCAGGCGTGTCCATCCTCGGCAAGATCAACGGTGCCGTGGGCAACTACAACGCCCATGCCGTTACCTATCCGAACCTGGACTGGGCGGCTTTCGCCGAACGCTTCGTGACCGGCCTGGGGCTGACCTGGAATCCCTATACCACCCAGATCGAGCCGCACGACTACATTGCAGAACTGTTCGACGCCATCGCGCGGTTCAACACCATCCTGCTCGATCTGTCGCGCGACGTCTGGGGCTACATCTCGCTGGGCTATTTCCGTCAGCGTGTAGTCGCCGGTGAGGTCGGTTCATCGACCATGCCGCACAAGGTCAATCCCATCGACTTCGAGAATGCGGAAGGCAATCTGGGGCTGGCCAATGCCGTACTCGAGCACCTGGCGCGCAAGCTCCCGGTATCGCGCTGGCAGCGCGATCTCACCGATTCCACGGTGTTGCGCAACCTGGGTGTGGGGCTGGCCCACAGCCTGATCGCATATCGCGCCCTGCTCAAGGGCCTGGGCAAGCTGGAAGTCGACGCGGCACGTCTGGCGGCCGATCTCGAGGCCAATTGGGAGGTCCTGGCCGAACCGATCCAGACCGTGATGCGTCGCTATGGCCTGCCCAACCCCTACGAACAGCTCAAGGCGATGACCCGGGGACAGCGCATCGATGCCGCCGCACTGCGTGCCTTCATCGCGAATCTGGATCTGCCGACGGAGGCCCGCGACGCGTTGCTGGCGCTGACCCCCGGCGGGTATACCGGTACCGCGGCGGATCAGGCACGTCGCGTGTGATGATTCCGGGGCGACTGCTTGGCGGTCTGAGTGCTGACGAATTCCTGCGCGACTACTGGCAGCGTCGCCCGTTGCTGGTGCGCGGCGCCTTCGAGGATGTCGCGCCGCCGCTGGAACCGGACGAATTCGCCGGCCTCGCACTGGAGCCGGATGTGCCTGCCCGTCTCGTGGTGCAGCACGGCGAAAGACACTGGGAGTTGCGCCACGGCCCTTTCGAGGAGTCCGACTTCGCCGCGCTGCCGGAAACGCACTGGACGCTGCTGATCACGGATTTGGAAAAGTTCGTACCGCCCCTGCAGACGCTGGTCGAGCCCTTCCGCTTTTTGCCGGACTGGCGCATCGACGATCTCATGATCAGCTATGCAGCGCCCCAGGGTTCCGTGGGGCCGCATACCGACGCCTATGACGTCTTCCTGTTGCAATTGGCTGGCCGTCGTCGCTGGCAGATCGACACCCGGCCCGTCTCTCCCGATAACCGCCTGCCCGACCAGGATCTGCGTATCCTTGCTCATTTTGAGGCGGAGTCCGAATGGGTGCTGGAGCCGGGCGACATGCTTTATCTCCCTCCCGGCGTGGCGCATTACGGGGTCGCGCTGGACGAATGCATGACTGCGTCCATCGGTTTTCGCGCACCCAGCCAGCGCGATCTGGTGAGCGCCTGGCTGGACGACGTGGTAGCGGGTCTCGACCCCGAGCGGCGGTATGACGATCCGGGCAGACCTTCGGCGGCGAGCAGTCCAGGCGAGATCGACTCCGCCTCCAGGAAACGTCTCGTGGCCCTGTTGCGTGAAGCGGTCGGACGCTCCGACAGCGACCTGGAACGGTGGTTGGGTTGCTATCTCACAGAGCCGCGGGCAGATCTGGCAAGCCTGTATCCGCCGCCCTGCTCGGATGCTGAAGATACACTCAGTCAGCACCTCGCTGCGGGGCTCGGATTGATGCGCAACACGGCGGCCCGCCTGGCCTATTTCTCCTCTGCAGACACCGTTTACTTCTATGCCGATGGCGAGGAGCGAACCCTGGACCTGAACTTTCAGAGTCTGCTTGCCGTCCTATGTCTGCGCTATGAATATCCGGCAGAATTATGCCGAGACTGGTTCGAGGAATATCCGGGCGCACACGCGCTGCTCGCCGACCTGTTGCGGCGCGGCGTTCTGGAAATGCCCGACGAGCCGGATGATGATGAAATACGCCAAGAATCAGGAAAATCAGAATGAGTTCGTCAGCGATTCGCCGATACAGCATGCCAGTCATGGTTGTCATTGCCCTTGTGGCCCTGGCCCTCGTTACCCTCTTCCCAAGCAAGACCGATTCGCTGAAACAAAGCCGGATCGCACTGGCCGCATTCGAGCGACAGGTTAAGCAGACCGAAGCGCCCGCCGAAACGGCCTGGCAGTCCTTCCAGAAACAAAAGGATGCCTACGCCAAGCAGAACGACTACA